>NZ_JAFREI010000013.1:0-81979 GCF_017377595.1 Faecalibacterium sp. Marseille-Q0746
CCGCAAAAATCCCCGGCAAGTGCTGACCCGTGGGCAGCTTTTGGAAAAGCTGTGGGATATAGACGAGAGGTTTGTGGACGAACACACCCTGACAACCTCCATCAGCCGGATTCGCAGCAAGATTGAAGCCGACGGAGGTGTGCCATACATCAAGACCGTTTACGGTATGGGCTATCAATGGACGGGAGGCGAGGCAAAATGAAGTTTCAAAATCTATCGGTAAAGCGGCTGTTTGGCCGGGTGGCAATAGGGCTTGTCCTCTCCATGTCCGGGATCACCATAGCCCTGTTTCTTGTGACAAAACAGACGGCGGTGCTGCTGACGGGCGGGGCGCTGCTGTTGTGCGCCCTTGTGGGGATTTTTGTACTGACGCAGGCGTTTGGAAAGCGGTTGTCGCAGTTTACCGCTGACCTGTGCCAGACCTTAGACCACATGATCGCCGGAAATGAAGCACCCCAGCGGCCAGAGGACAGCGAAACCCAGCTTGCCAGAATTGGACACCGGCTGGCAAGGCTTTACCAGATCATGCAGGAGAACCGCCGCCGGGTGGACGAGGAACGGCAGGAGTTACAGACCCTTGTATCGGATATTTCCCATCAGGTGAAAACGCCGGTAAGCAATCTGAAAATGGCGACGGATACCCTGCTGGAAAAGCCCATGACTGAGGCGGAGCGCACCGACTTTATCCGGGGAATCCGCAGCCAGACGGATAAGCTGGACTTTCTCTTTCAGGCCCTTGTGAAAACCTCCCGGCTGGAAACGGGCGTGATCCAGTTGGATAAGAAGCCGGGCCGCCTTTTTGATACCGTGGCGCAGGCCATGAGTGGGATCGTGTATGCAGCGGAGAAAAAGGAAATTGCCGTGTCCGTGGACTGCCCGGAGGATTTGACCGTTTTCCATGACAGCAAGTGGACATCCGAAGCCCTCTTTAACCTGCTGGACAATGCAGTGAAGTACACCCCGGCAGGCGGGAAAATCGCCGTGTCAGTGGTGCTGTGGGAAATGTATGTGGAGATCAAAGTAGTCGACACCGGCAAGGGCATTTCCGAAAGCAATCAGGCTGCCATCTTCCGGCGCTTCTATCGTGAGGAAGAAGTACACGAACAGCAGGGCGTGGGCATTGGCCTGTATCTGGCCCGCGAGATCGTAACGCGGCAAGGCGGCTATATCAAAGTGGTTTCGGAGCCGGGCAAGGGTTCAGAATTTTCCATTATGCTGCCGACAAAATAGAACGCGGCGGACGGCCATTTCCGGCTGCCCGCCGTAAGTCTTTTCGCAACAGTGTGCCGATAAAGCTGCCAGTGGCAGTTTTTCGGCGGAAATGTCCGAGCGTTGTAACATTTCACCCCCGATTTTCAATGAAATTTTTTGGCCGCTGTAACATTTCGCGGACATTTGGGTTTTACAATAGCCTTATCAACAGGCAGAAAGCCTTGAAAGGAGTTTTGAGTATGAGCGTTTTACAGGCGATTGATCTGAAAAAGTATTACGGCACAGAGCCGAACATTACCCGCGCCCTTGACGGTGTGAACTTCTCCGTGGAGGACGGCGAGTTTGTGGCCGTTGTGGGAACATCCGGCAGCGGCAAGTCCACCCTGCTTCACATGATGGGCGGGCTGGACACTCCCACCAGCGGAACCGTGATCGTCCGGGGCGAAGAACTGGCAAAGAAGAACGATGAACAGCTTACCATCTTTCGCCGCCGCAACATCGGCTTTATCTTCCAGAACTATAACCTTGTTCCTATTCTGAATGTGTATGAGAACATCGTCCTGCCGGTGGAGCTGGACGGGGACACGGTGGATCAGAAGTTTTTGGACGAGATCGTTCACCTGCTGGGGCTGGAAGATAAACTGAAAAATATGCCGAATAATCTTTCTGGCGGACAGCAGCAGCGTGTGGCGATTGCCCGCGCTCTGATTACCAAACCGGCTATTGTGCTGGCCGATGAGCCAACCGGTAACCTTGACAGCAAGACCAGCGCCGAGGTGCTGGGACTTATCAAGCGCACCAGCGCGGAGTTCCGGCAAACCGTTGTAATGATTACCCACAATGACGACATAGCCCGCCTTGCAGATCGGATTGTCCGCATTGAGGATGGCAGGATTGTGGAATAAGGAGGTGGCAAGCTATGACATGGCCTTTTGAAAATGATACCAGTGACATTGAAAAGAAGCTGGCAAAGCGCAGTTTGCATCGTGAACGGCAGCGTAATTTATTTGCAATCATTGCTCTTGTGCTAACTGCATTTATGATAACTGCGACATTCAGTATTGGTTTTAGTTACTTTGAAACCTACCAAATGCAACAAATTCGGTTAATGGGAACTACCGCTGATGTCGGAATCACAAATGTAACAGAAAATCAGTTGGTTGAAATTTCAAAATCAAACCTTGTCCTTGACGTAGGTATACAGCAGCGTTTAGGTAGTGTTGATACAGAACAACTGAGAAACGCAAGATTAGGTGTAGTATGGATAAATGATACAGAGTGGGAACACCACCGTCTTCCTACTATATCAGGTGTTGTAGGAAATTACCCATCAAGTAAAAACGAAATTATGCTACCTACATGGGTGCTTGAACAGATGGGCATTTCTGATCCGCAAATAGGGATGGAGATTGTGTTGTCATACCAAATTGGCGATAGCTATGATTATGTCACGGACACCTTTTTGCTGTCGGGCTACTATACGGACTACATTCCAGTGCGCACAAATAATCGTGGTTATGTTTATGTTTCATCCGCTTTTAAGGATAGCTTAAATGTATCACTGGATAATAGTGTTACGGCAATGATCCGTTTTCAAGGCAATGATAATGCTGACAAAAACTGTGAAAGATTGCGGCGTGAGATTGACTTTACAGAAGGGCAAACATTTGAAATTGTACCATTAGAACAGGCAAATGGTGGAACTATTATTTTAGCTGTAATAATTTTAGCAGTTTTTATATCCTTTAGCGGCTATCTGCTGATTTATAATATTCTTTATGTCTCTGTCATAAAAGATGTGCAATTCTATGGCCGTCTTAAAACGATTGGAACGACCCAAAGGCAGATAAAGAGAATTATCTATAAGCAGGCAATCAGAATCTCTTGTATTGGTATTCCGATTGGTCTGTTACTTGGTGCGGTTGTTTCCTTTGGCATTGTTCCTTACTTCCTGAATATGATGTATTCAACAAATTCTGATGTGGGAACAAAAGTATCTTTTTCGCCGTTTATTTTCATAGGAGCGGCCATATTTACGTTCATTACCGTTATGATTGCAAGCATGAAGCCCGCCAAAATTGCCGGAAGTGTTTCACCAATAGCAGCACTCCAATATACAGCAGCCAGCACAAAGAGTAGCGCCAGAAATTGTAGCAAAATGAAGTTGTCCAGAATGGCATGGAACAATGTCTTTCGTAATGCTAAGAGTACAACCCTTGTTTTTGCATCGCTTTTTTTCGGCCTTTCCTTGTTCCTTGTCGTCACAGGGCTATTACATGGTTTAAACCCGGAGAATTATGTGAGCCAATGGGGAGTAAGCGATTTTGCACTCACATATAGTATCCACGAAAGAGAAGATTTAATTTCCAGCGAAATGGTTTCAGAGGTTGGTCAGCTTGACGGCATTGAGAATTTGAGGTTGACCTATGCACCTTATCCTCAAGTAGTAGCAGATGTTGTATATGACGATGCTGTATTTCACGAGTTTCTTGCGTCATTAGACGGAGTAAACGGCATTGATTTTTCTGATCCGGCAAAATTAGAAAATTATCAGCAAAACTTTTTTAGTGGGGTTTTTGGAATTGACAGTGCATATTTGGAAGAAATCAATAAAACCTTAAACTTGCCTATTGACACGTCTGCCTTTGAACAAGGAAAGGTTGTGCTGCTGTCCAAAACAGTAGAAGACCTTATTCAGCCGGGGCAGGAAATAACAATCCAGACGCAGAACGGACAGCATTCCTTTATTGTAGCGAACGGTTATTTGAATGAAGGGTTTCGAGCAGGAGGAGGCAATGAGAGAGGGACGGCTCCTGATTTGTATATTAGTCAAACAGCTTTGAAAGAACTCTTTCCGCAATATAGAGTGTTCCGCGTGGCCTTTGATACGGATGGTCAACATGACGAAAGTATACTGCAAGAATTAAAGCAAATCACCGCATCACAAGCTAACATTGATATTATATCCCGATATGAACGGCGAGAAGAAATGCAGGAATATCTCATTACAGCAAAGGTTTTAGGAACAGGGTTGTCCGTGATCCTGCTGCTTGTTGGTGTCATGAACTTTGTCAATACAATGGTTGTCAATGTAAATACTCGGCGCTATGAATTAGCTGTTCTTGAAAGCATTGGAATGACAAAGCGACAAATCAAACGAATGCTATTTATGGAAGGTTTCTATTATTGGGGCGTTTCCCTTTCCCTTGCAGTCACCATTGGAACAGCAATCTTCATCTTGCTATATATGATTTTTAGTAAAGTGGCCTATTATGCTGTTTTCTCCTATCCATTTATCCCACTGGTGCTGGTGTCTGGACTGGTGTTGCTAATCTGCCTTATTGTGCCTATATGGGTCTACAAAACTGACGTTAACCTTCCAGTTGTGGAGCGATTGCGGTTGACAGAGTGAGTTTAATCAAATAGCAAAACATCCTTAGATCAATCATATCGAAGCGGAGCAGATTTTAGCTGCTCCGCTTCTTTAGTGTTTTTCAAAAAATTCTTTTGAAATGTCCGAGCTTTGTAACAATTCAGCCTGTTTTTTTGTCGAAATCAAAGGCACCTCGGACATTTATAGTTCTTCCAAAAGTTTGATGATAATATTACCATTCATGGAAGAAGCAATCTGTTATTACAATAATGCGAAATTGACGATAGTGCCATCATTAAATTGGGCTTCCACCCGGTTGGTGTCCATGTTGTAGCGGTAGGAAAGCGCTTTTTGAGAGTGATTATGGTCGAAATACTGATTTCGTTTCATTTGAATTGCTCCTTAAATGATTTTGGATTTGATTTTCAACGAGATGAGGTCTCTTTTTCCTTTCTCTTAAGTCACCCAACCGCACTGTCCTGCATCGGTCGCGGCGGTCACGCTGTCCACGTCCGGGCGGTTGAGCAGGGCACGCAGAACTTCAAACTGCTGTTTCTTTTCGTCCGGGACAATGAACTGCCACGGCTGGGGCAGGATGGGCAAATCCTCATACCGCCACTTACAGTATTTTTCGTCGTACTGGCCAGCCTCGGCAAAGGACACCAGATGCCCGATGCACCAGCTGACCAGATACCCGCCACCCTGCCAGTAGCCGGTTTGTTTTTCGCTTGCCCCGATCACGGCGGCGATGCTACGGGCCACACTGGGCTTTTCGGCAATCACCAGCTGAAAACTCATGTTTCATCCTCCTGTCCGTCCTCCGAATGAATCTCGATTTCAGCCGGTTCCTCGTCTGCATCCTCATCCTCGCCAAAATCGTATTCGTCCAAATCATCGTGCCCGGTGGTGTCGGCCTTGGGTTTGCGGAGCTTGAAATAATAGAGGGCTGCACCGCCGCCCGCCAGAGCCAGCACCAACAGGATCATCAGACAGCCCATGTTGGACTTCGGCTTTTCCTCTGGCGTTTCGGTGTCGGTTTTCACCGCTTCCGGGGCCGTGCAGTTGCGCAGGCTCTTTTCACACAAGGGGCAGTTTTCGTTGACGTTTCCGGCCTCACATTTCACCGTGCAGGTGCAGACTTCGGTTTCCTGCGGTTCTTCATCCAGCAGGGCCAGCAAGTCGGCATCGTCCACTTGGTTCAGGAAGTGAACGGACGTTTCCTTGTCCTCGTTGGCACGGTCAATGAGAATGTAATAATAATTCCCGGCCTTGGTGGTCACTGTGATAAGCTGCTTGTCGCCGTAAAAGTCATCCACCAGTGTTGCATTGCCCTTGGGCGTGATGGGCACACCCTCCGGCTCCATGCCGCCCGTAGTGGGTTCTTCTTCGATAATCTCCGGCAGAGGTTCCGGGGCAGGGTCAGTACCGCTTGCGAAAGCGGGCATGGAAAAGGAGCAGAGGCAGAGCAGGATAGCCAGCAGTCCGGCAGCGAAACGGTTCCAGTTGTCAGGTTTCATCGGCGGCATCCTCCTGTTTGTGGTACGGGGTGACGGTAGGAGCGGCGTTCAGCGCACCGCTGCGCAGGAAGGCCGCAAACTCGTCCGGCTTCATATTCATGCTGCGCACCAACTGAATGATCTGCAAATTTTCCTGTTCGGTCTTTTCAGCTTCCAGTTCTTTCAACTGCTGCTGGTATTCGCTGATTTTTTCTTTGAGCCGTTCAATGTCGCGCTCAATGCGAGAAAGTCTTTTTGCCATACAAAATCCTTTCTGGCGTCACGGTAAACGCCCATAGCTGTAAAAATGTTCTTGCCAATATTTCGAGTTGAGGTTTGTGTAAGAGATCGGGTCGCCGCAGTGCAGCATGATGGAATTGCCCACATAGATACCGCAATGGCTCACGCCGGGGGTATCGTAGGTTCCCTTGAAAAACACAAGGTCGCCCGGTTTGACCTGCGCCGTCGAAACAGGAGTACAGAGGTTGTAAAGGCCCTGTGCGGTCTGGCGGCCCACATTCCAGCCGGAGTGATTCAGCACCCACGAAATGTAGCCGCTGCAATCAAAGCTGGTGCTGGGCGAACTGCCGCCCCACACATACGGGTAGCCGATGTACTTCGTGGCTTCCTCCATCATGGCGGCAAACCTATCATCCTTTAGTGCTTCCGGGGGAATATCGTAATAGATGGGCTGCTTGATGGTGGACGCATTGGGGTACTGTGCCTGCCCGAACAAATCCGGCCGGTTGCCCAGCGTGCGCATATAGAGCGAATAAGCACTGAGTTGTTCTTCGGTCAGCACTTCCACGGGCAAATGGGACAAATCCTTGTTTTTCAGCTTGACCGTGCAGATGTAGTATTCATACGGTTCTTGGTAGGTGATAACTTGCGGCACACCATACGGGCCAATAATGACCATCATTTTTGTACGGTAGCGTATCTGCATGGTCACGGTCTCGGTCAGGATGTATTGCTTTTCAAAGAGCATTTCAAGTTCGCCCTGCACCTCGGCCAGTGTGAACACGCCGTCATGCAGCGCGGACAAAATCGAGATCAGCACATAGGGGTCATGCTCGATTTCATCCAGATAAAAATGATACTCGTCATAGTTGTGGGTGGCCTCGTAGGTGTCGAGATAACGTTGCAGCTTTTGTTCCAGCTTGGCATAAGCCTTCTCTGCACCCAGCATATCCTTGTCCTTGGAAAAATAAGAAGATGCCGTCACGCCGGTTCCAGCGGTGCCCGCCATCACGGTGCAGGACTGCAAACCCGTTATCAGGAGCAGAGCCAGCAGACCGAACACCGCCACGATCAGAATGGTTTTCCAGTTCCGGGCCGCAAATTCGGCTACCCGTTCGCCGCCCTCGGCCGCCAGCTTCGTTACCCGGAAACCGTTCTCTGCGGTGGCGGCTGCACCCTGCGCGGCGGCTTGTCCGGCCTGCCGTGCAGCTTTGGCATACTGCTGTTTGATACGCCGTTTCTGCCACATCCGGGAAATGGGGTTGCTGGCCGCCTGTGCAATTTGCGGATTGTCCCGCAAGGATTTCTGGTAAAAGTATTCTGCATTGGCAGACATGAGCTGACGCTCTGCCTTTTCCACGGCCTTGTAGGGCTTCATCTTGTGGTGCCGGATGCCGCTGCGGATGGCTTTGGCGGTCTGACGCTCCACCAGTTCTTCACCTTTGTGGCCGCCCTCCACGCCCACATTTTCGTGTTCGACCTCGTGGATTTTTCCGTGAGCGAACAGCAATGCTTCCGACAGCGGGCGGCTGGCCGGGTTTGGTTTCAGGCTGGGCGGGCCTTTGTCCTGCTGCTCAAACCGCAGGGTGGATTTTGCCTTGCCGCTGACAGCATCGTAGACTTTTCCCTTGACCGGGACGCGCTTTTTCGGCAGAGCGGCGCGGGCTGCATCCAGTTTGTCGGCTTTCGCTCCCGCCTTTTGGATATACGGCTGCAACTCTGGGTCTGCCCGTTCTTCCTCGGTCAGTTCCAGACGCGCTGCCGAACCGTGCAGACCATCTTCACTCCCGGCGGTTTCCGCAGCTTGTTTGGCTTTTTTCTTTGCCTTGTGCTTGTCCTTTACGTCCTCGGTGCGTTCCAGTATTTTTTCGGTCTTGCCCTCGGAATCCGTTGAGTAATCCTGTTCCGCTTCCCGACTGGAAACATTCTCTACAGTGCCGTCCGCTTGATTTTCCATCACCAGACCATCACGGGTCATGGTCTGGGTGACTTTGGCTTTCGCCTGCAATTCTTTCAAAGTTCTTCACCTCCCATCGGACAGCGGCCCGTTTCAATGTCCGCAATGTATTTGAGAATCGGGAACACCTGCGGCGGCGAAACTGCATTGCCCAGTGTTTTCATCCGCTTGCTGCGGTTCGGCACCTCTTCGGTCAGGCGCGGGATGTCGGCGGGTTCTTCGGCCCAAAGGGAATGTCCGTCCATTTGCGCGGGAAACCCATCAGCCACTCTACCCAGTCCGGGTTGAGGTAGGGCTTTTCCAGCGTGGTGGGGGTCATGCGGTAGACCACATGGGAAAGCCGCGCCGTCCACGCCTTGCCGTCCTTGTTCATCTTGCGGTAACTGCCATTCGCAGAGATTTGGATGTCCAGCCCCTTGCCCACATCCCCGGTGTCGCTGGCAAGGGGTGTGGGAAGCAGCGGAGCCGATGATGAATACTCGTTTCCGCTCGTGCCACGCGCCAACGGCAGCAGCAGGTAATACGAAAACCCGAACATCGTAACCTGCCTGCTCCAAGTCAATGAGCGTTTTGTCGAGCCCCATACGGAGGAAGCCAGCAACATTTTCTCCAAGCACCCAACGGGGCTGCAGTTCCCGGATGACCCGCAGCATTTCGGGCCAGAGATAGCGTTCATCGTGGAAGCCGCGCTGCCGCCCTGCGGTGGAGAACGGCTGGCACGGGAAGCCACCTGAAATGAGGGTGACGGTGCGAAGTCCTGTTTTTTCAAAGAAAGCCTCCTTTGTTACGGTGGTGATGTCCTGAAAACGGGGCACCTCCGGCCAGTGGCTTGCCAGCACAGCGGCGGGAAAGGCCGCCCACTCGCATTGACAGACCGAAGTAAAACCCGCTGCTTCTGCGGCAAGGTCGATGCCGCCGATGCCGGAAAACAAGCTGAAATGTGTTAAGCTCATAGCTCCACCACCTCGCTGAGCCGGGTGGTCATGATCTTATAGAGCTGTGTGTTTTTCGGGATGGGGTTGGAAAACGGAAGCACCACGTTTTCAAAAATCAGCAGTCCTTCGCCCGGTTCCGAATTGTCGATGTACTTCTGCTGGTCTGCGGAGAGGTTCAGCCGTTCCGAAAGGATTTTGCGGTCGCCGGATGCCTGATTCAGCAGCGTGATGAAGTCGCTGTTTTCCAGAATGTTCTCAATCTCCGGGGAAGAAAGAAGGTCCTTCACATTTTGGGTGGCACCTGTGGGCACGCCGCCCCATTTGCGGAAGCGCTTCCAAATCTCGGCGCTGTACGCGGCGGTCTGTTCCTCTTTCAGCAAAAGGTGGAACTCGTCTGCAAAATACCATGTGGCCCGGCCTTGGCTGCGGTTCTGGGTGACGCGGCCCCATATCTGGTCTTGGATAATGAGCATCCCCAATTTTTTTAACTGTTTTCCTAACTCTTTGATGTCAAAGGCCACAAGCCGGTTGTGGATGTCCACATTCGTTTTGTGGTTAAACACATTCAGCGAGCCGGACACATACAAGTCCAATGCCTGCGCTACCCGGTCCGCTTCCGGCAAGTGCTGGTCGAGCAGGGCTTGGTGGAGGTCAGATAAAATCGGCATATTCTCTGGGCTGGGATTCGCCAGATAGGGGCGGTAGATGGCTTTCACGGCACGGTCTATCACGGTGCGTTCAATCGCTTCCAGACCTGTTTTGCCGCCCATGACCAGCTCACAGAACGACAGCACAAAATCCGACTTCAAGGCCAGCGGGCTGTCATCTTCGGAGTAGTTCAGGTTGATGTCCAGAGGATTCACATAGTCCTTGCTGGTGGGCGAAAGTTTGATGACCTGCCCATGCAGCCGCTTGACCAGCGGGTAATACTCGGCCTCTGGGTCTGAAATAAAAATATCGTCAGCAGTCGTTAAAAACACACTGACGATTTCGGACTTGCAGCTCATGGATTTGCCGCTGCCGGGCGTACCCAGCTTTAGGCCGTTGGGACACCGGGCCTGCTTGCGGTCCAGCATGATCATGTTGTGGGATTTTGCGTTGATGCCGTAGTACATGGCTGCCCCGCTCTGGAAAAGTTCCTGCGTCACAAAGGGCACGAACACCGCCACGTTGGAGGTGGTAAGGCTGCGCTGAATCTTTATCTGGTTGATGCCCAGCGGCAGGCTGGACACAAGGCCCTGTTCCTGCTGGTAGTCCAGCCGGACAAGCGAGCAGTTATACTTCTGTGCCACACCTGCGGCTTGGAACACATCGTTGCCCAGCTTTTGCTTGGTGTCGGCCACATTCAGCACAAGAAAGGTCAGCATGAAAAGCCGTTCGTTCCGGGTCTGCAATTTGTTCAGCAGCTTTTTGGCGTCCTCGCCGTAAGTGGCAAGGTCGCTGGGCAGGATGTCCATGTCGTACCCGGAACGGACAGCCTTTTTCTGCTCCTGAATCTTCATGGCGTCAAGGTCTGTGATCTTCCGCTTGATGGTTTTGATGGCCTCGGTCTGGTCGATGGCCTGCACATGGAGATTGACGAGAATGCCGCTTTCCGTTTTGAGAAAATCGGCCAGCATTTCATCCGAAAGTTCCGGCGCAAGGATTTGTAAAAAGCTCACAGCTCCATATTTGCCGCCCAGTCCAAAAGTCTTGGCCGTGCCGAAGCAGAGGGAGGACGGGGCCACAAAATCCTTAGTGGACAGGCCGGAGGGCGCCAGCCAGTCCCAGTCAAAGCGGAACGGTTCCCCGTCCGGGTGGAAGATGCCGTGCAGCACCTCCAAACGCGCCTGTCCGTCCATGACGTGCGCCACGCAGCCCATGGTCTTGAAATAGCCCAGCAGGTCAAGACCAATGCGGGTCAGCCGAGCCCGCGCAGTTTTCAGGCTGTCGGCCTCGATGGTGAACGTCAGGTACTTGGTTTTCACAATGCCGTTGTTGCCGCTGGCAAGCTGTTTTTGCAGGATGGCGGTGTACTCGGCGCGGATGTCGTCAAAATCATCCCCCTGCGGTGCGATCTCAAAACTTTTTGCGTACTGTACCGGGTCAACCTTGCGATTCAAAAACGAAAGCTGCACATGGATGGAAGCATCCACATAGTTGTAGAGGTCGCACAGGTGTTCAAAGATGGCGGTGCGGGTCTCCGGCTGAGCCAGCTGATAGCTGATGTCCTCAAAGGTAATGCACTTGGAGAACGTGCGGCGGTCAATGCGGCACACACCGTCCGGGTAGATGGCCTCATACGGGATGGTGGCCTGTGCCGTGCGGGGCTTGCCGTCACCCTTGTACTTGCGGAGAACGGCATCAATTTCTTTTTTCTGGGCGCGGGTGAGCTTTTTGGGCTTTTCGGTTTCGCGGGGTGTCGTTTTTCTGGACAATGGCCTTTACCTCCTGTTCCATTTTGTATTGCCGCACAAGGGCGGCGTAAGCATTGTTGGTCTGATAGCGCCTTTCCTTGGGACGGATAAAGCAGCACTGAATCATTTGCTGAATCACTACTTCAAGGGGCTGGCCGTGCCGCTCAAACAGAGCGAACAGCAGCCCCGGCAGCATGGCAAAAATCATCAGCAAAGCCGCCGCACTGTTGGAAAGATAGTTCCGGGCCAAAAAATAAAGCGGTCCGCCCGTTAAAAGCGCACCGCCGAAGCAGACCAGCTGCCGCTTGGTCAGCCCGAATAAGACTTTGGATTTTACATGGGTCAAATCTTTGGGAACGGTCACATACGCCATTCAAACGCTCCTTTTTCAATGGGCACCGAACACGGATTTGCTGATGCTGCCGGTCTTGAACAGACAGAAGCAGAGCAGCACGGTGTAGCCCATGCAGCCCCAGATGGCCCCGGCAATGTCCGCCGCGCCCGAAATGTTGCGTATCAGCACCGCATAGACGCCCACGACAATCATAATCAGGAACGCTTGGAAACCCAGTGCCAGCAAAGACTTCAAATAATTTTGCCCGGTGCTGCGCCACTCGCTGCTGCCCATGGTGGCAAGCGGGATAGGGCCTAACGCTGTGACCACATATATTTCAATCATGCGGCCGTAGGTCACAAGAAAGATGCAGATGGACAGGATGTTCATGGTCAGGCCCACTACAAGGGTCTGGAACCACAGGCTGAGCAGACTGCCAATGGTCATGCTTTCCAGCTGAAATTCCAGTCCGGGTATCAGGCGGTCAAAGTGGATGGATGTTTCACCGATGATAACGCCGGAACTTTGGTTGACAACGCTCTGGGTGGCATCGAACACACCCATAACGATATTCCATGTGTTGCTGACAATGAGGATGGCAAAGGCAGACTTGAAAATCCAGCGGAAGAACATGGAGGTGTCGAAGTCGTGCATATTGTTCTTTTCGGTAATCATCTGGATAAGCTCATGGCATATCACAAGGGCAAGGATAGCCGCTGCAATGGGCAGCACCACCGTTTCGGAAAGACTGCGCAGCATATTGAAAATGCCGCTGTTCCACGCCTGCGGGGTAGAGCCGACATCCGAAGCGATTTCGCCCACCTTGGCGTTCACGTTATCGAACAGGCCGGAGAAGTTGCCCGTGATGCCATCGATCAAAATGCCTTTTATCCATTTCTCGATGATCTCACTAATCAAGCAAAGATACCTCCTTTCCCACGCCCTCCCATGTGAGCGGGAGAGCGCGGCGTAGGATTTTAAGTGTTAGTCGTTCGGAAAATTGTGGGCAGCGATGCAGGACTTAGCCCAGCAGCCCGGACAGCAGCGGGACAAGGGTCACGCCGATCAGGGCAACGCCGCCGCCCGCGACCAGCTGCTTGACGCCCTGGCTCTTGCTGCCGGGGTTATCCTGTCCATAGCCCTCCAACAGGTTGATGCCGCCCCAGACACACAGGGCACCGCCCAGACCGACTACGATGGTCTGCAAAGTATCGACTGCGCTGTTGAAAAATTCCATAAGGTCCTCGCTTTCTGCCGCTTGTTCTGCGGCACTCAAAATTGTTTTTTCAAAAAATACCGCCTTATTCGGCGGCTGCATTTTCATCCGACAGGTCAATTTCATACAGGTCAAAACTTTCGTCCTGTGCGACTACCTGCTGCCGTTTCCGGCGCAGGGTGGATAAGAACCTGTCCACATCAAAGGTGTTTTTCTTGTCCGCGTCCGCAAGGTATTTGTAGTGCGGGTGCTTGGTGATGTCGAACTTCTCCGAGAAGAACGGCCTCACACCCCGCAGCTGCAAAATACATCTGCCGCCGTCCATGATTGCGATTTCGTCCTCTGACATCAACGCCTTTCCTAGTTTTTGATAGTTCAGTCCGTGGGAGGTTTGAGAGCCCCGGTTTTCGCTGGTGTTGAAACTGTCGATAGTCTCTTTCCCCAGCGCATCGGAGATCTCTTTAGCATTTTTGCCCCGCCCACTCAAAAAGAGAACAGAATCGCAGTTGTCCGAAATGATTTCGGCGGCATCTTTGTAGATGGCTTTCAGCTGCGACTGGCTCTGCAAAATGATGGATGCCGAGATTTCCCGGCTGCGGATGGTGGCGATCAGCTTGTCGAAGTTGGGTATCTGCCCGATGTTGGCGAACTCGTCCAGAACCAGTCGCACATGGACAGGCAGCCGACCGCCGTATTTATCATCCGCACGGTCACACAGCAGGTTGATAAGCTGGCTTTGGAGCATGGCAAGAATGAAGTTGAAGGTGGTGTCCGTGTCACTCATAATCAGGAACAGTACGGTCTTTTCATCCCCGATGGTGTCCAGCTCCATTTCATCGTCCTCCATCAGCTCCCGCACCTCCCGGATGTCAAATGGGGCTAAACGGGCACCGCAGCTTATCAGGATGGAGGAACGGGTCTTGCCTGCCGACAGCAGAAACTTTTTGTACTGCCGGACAGCGAAGTGGTCCGGGTCTTTCTGTTCCAGCCGTTCAAACATGAGGTCAACTGGGCTTTGAAACTCCGGGTCGTCCTCGCGGGCTTCACTGGCATTTATCATTTCCAGCAGGGTGGTGAAGTTCATTTCCTCTGCCGGGGCCTCGTACCAGATGTAGCCAATCAGAGCCGTGTAGAACAGCCGTTCCGACTTCACCCAAAAATCTTCTGCTGATTTTTCACCCTCGCCTTTGGTGTTAGCGATAAGGGTATTCACCAGCTTCAGCACGTCTTTTTCCGAGTGGATGTAGACAAAGGGGTTGTACTTCATGGACTTGGAAAAGTTTATCGTGTTCAGGATTTTCACCCGGTAGCCTGCCCGCTGGAACATTTGGCCTGTTTCGAGAACCAGTGTGCCTTTCGGGTCTGTGACCACGAATGAGGTGGGATAGTCGGAAGTGGGAAAGCATTGCATGAGGTTGGGCTTGACGTAAAACCGCGTCTTGCCACTGCCGGAGCCGCCAATTACCAGCACATTCTTGTTCCGGGCTGTTTTGGGGTCTTTGGGCCGCCCGGTCATGGTCAGGCGTTCAGTCTGGGTCAGCAGGATGTTGTTTTCAAACTTGGGATCGATGTACGGGGCAATGTCTTTGGCGGTGCCCCATCGGGCAGAGCCGTATTCCTCGCCCTTGCGGTACTTCTTGGCGTTCTTGCCCTTGCTGTACACGATGAGCCGGACAGCCACCGCACCAACAACGCCCACGCACAGGTCAAACAGATGCAGGCTGGGCAGCGGGCTTGCAAAGGCGACAGAGATACCGCCCGTCAGGTGGAGCAGCTTTGCCGAAGCATCCGCGCCCGCCGCCAGACGGTACGCCTGCCCGCATTTGGCGAACAGGTACACGAACAGCAGATACGGCAGATTCAGTAACAGCAGCTTTTTCAGTTCAGGCTTCATCGCTCTAACCCCCTTTGCTTAATTTTTTCCTTCGCACGTTTCGGCTGCTGAGCGGCTTTCTGCTTGGCCGCTGCCAGCACCTTGCGGATAGAGGGCCGCTGCTCCTTGGTGAGCGTTTTGGCCGTGAACTCCCGGAACGCCTGTTCCAGATTGTCCGCATCCTTGGCCTTGAAGATCACGATGTAGTGGGGCGGCTGGGTGGTCTTGTCCTTGCGTAAGGTGAAGTCCACGCCGTACTTCTTGGCACAGGGATTGAACGCCCCGATGTTCGCCTCCGTGACTTCAATGTTGGTCAGGGACGCGCCGTGGGCTTTCAGCTGTTTCAGGCTTTGCTTGCCGTGATGCAGCTTTGGCCCCTTGGCCCGGTGCTGCAAGTATTTTTTCAGCGCAGCTTGCAGCGCTTGGGCAGTGAGCTTGCCCGTTTTCATGGACAGGGCAATGGTTTTCTGGGTGACTTCTTCCTGCATTCAGCATCCCTCCTTGGGAAGTAGTCGGAAAAGCAGCGGCTAGGGTGGAACCACCAGCCGCCGCAGGTAAAGTGTTCTCATGGATGGGTACTCCTTTCGGTCAGGTGTTGGGCGGGCGGCCCCAATCGGGCTGCGCCATATCGTGCGCCACAAGAGACGCATAGTAGCTGTTGATGGTGCTGGGTGCGTTGAAAAGCATGGCCCGCAGGTATTGCTTGATGTTGCGGACTTTGGTGGTGTTGTCCCGCAGGCAGTCCATGACGAACTCAATGTGATGGCTGTCCAGCTTCAAGAATTTCGCCTTGACCAGTTCTGCCGGGTAATCGTCCCCGGCCACCCGGATGGACTTGCGGCTGGTACAGACCGTTTCCAGCAGGATGTCCACGATCTCGTCCAGCTGTTCCCGGTCTATCCGGGGATTCTGGGTAAGGGTGTCATACTCGATGTTCTCCAAAATCAGGTCCCGGTAGATTTGATAGGCCGCTTCCTTTCGGTTTTCCGTCCGTTCCGGCGGCGGTGCCGCTGCCGCGTCCTCGTCCAAAGGCAAGGGGTTTGGGGAATGGATAGGAATGGAATCGGTATTTAATCCCTCTTTCTTTTGTTTTTCTGTAATTAGTTTATCTTTATTTAATTGCATTGGATTTTCCAACGTAGGGTTTTCCTGCGTGGGATTCTCCAACGTTGGATTTTCCAATGTAGGTGAAACCGATGCAGGAACAGGCTGCGGCAGCTCGAAGATCACATAGTCTGCACCGCGCAGCCGCCCTTTTTCGTCCCGTTCTCTGGAACGCTGGATGTAGCCTGCCTGTTCCAGTTCCCGGATAGCCTGCCGTATCGCATCGATGCTTTCCCGGTTGATACGGGCCAGCCCTTGCAGGGTGTAGTCCCAATCTTCCGGCAGGGAGAGCATTTGGGAGAGTAAGCCCTTGGCTTTCAGGGACAAGGCCCGGTTCCGCAGGTGGTGGTTTGACATGACCGTGTAGCCGCTGTTCTTTTCTACCCGAAAAACTGCCATTTCACGGATGCCTCCTTTCTGTTTTTGGGCAAAGAAAAAGCCGCAGGCTTTTTGTTAAAGTCTGCGGCTATGCCGATTGTTAGATATTCAATTCTTTGTGTTTCCGCACTCCATATCAATGACTACTGAAACGGTGATATAGTCCTCAATACGCTTATTACGGAATTTATCGCCCTCGCCATCGAACACAACATGACGAGAAAACAACGTAAAACGGATGATTTCCACTAGATTTCTCTTTGTAGCGAAACTATCGCTTCCACATGCCTCGTCCTCGGGAAAAGGTCCACCGGCTGCACCTTTTCTGCCCGATACCCATGCTCTTCCAGCCACTTGGCATCCCGGGCGGCGGTGGAGGGGTTGCAGCTGACATAGACCACCCGGCGGGGGGACATGGTGACGACAGCGGAAAGGGTTGCTTCGTCACAGCCTTTGCGGGGCGGGTCGAGCATCACAACATCCGGGTGCAGGCCCTCGGCGGCAAGCTGGGTGGCAGCCTGACCGGCATCGGCGCAGAAGAAACGGCTCTTTGCGGCTATGGCATCACCCATGCGGGCAGCATTGGCCTTGGCGCTTTCGATGGCCTCAGGTACGATCTCCACGCCGATGAGCTCCCGGCAATGGTCTGCCATGGACAGGCCAATGGTGCCCATGCCGCAGTAGAGGTCCAACAGCAGGTCATCCGGGGTCAACTGAGCATATTCTGCAGCAATGCCATAGAGCTGCTCAGCGGCCAGGGTGTTGACCTGATAGAACGACAAGGGGCCCAGCTGCACCGGAACGCCGCAGAGGGTGTCCTCAATGAACCCGGGGCCGTACAGGGCGTGGGTCTCGCTGCCCAGGATCACATTGGTGTTTCTGGCATTGACATTGATCAGGATGGTGGCGATATCGGAAAACTGCGCAGTCAGTGCGCGGCAAAGCTCCTCTGCGTGGGGCAGCTTTGCCCGGGTGCAGACCAGACAGACCATGATCTGGCCGCTGTGGACACCCCGGCGCAGAAACACATGACGCACCAGCCCCTTGCCCGTCTGCTCATCGTAGGGCTGGATGTTGTGGGCGGCAAAGAAATCGCAGAGGGTATTGCCGATCTCGTTCAGCACATCCGGCTGCAGCTTGCAGTCGGGGCAGGGAACAATGCGGTGGGTGCGCCCGGCGTAGAAACCGATGCAGGGCTTGCCATTCTTATCACAGCCCACCGGGAATTGAACTTTATTGCGGTAGCGGTCGATCTCGGGGGAGGGGAGGGGCGGCAGCACGGGTACATCCAGCCCGCCAATGCGGCGGAAAGCATCGGTAACGCTTTCGCCCTTAGCGCGCAGTTCAGCGGCATAATCCAGATGCCGCAGGCTGCAGCCACCGCAGGGGGCGGCCACTGCACAATCTACCGGGATACGGTCAGGCGAGGGAGTCTGAATGGCATCCAGAATACCGAAAGCGTAGCGGCCGCAATCTTTGACGATGCGGATGGCGGCAACGTCACCGGGGGCGGTGCCGGGTATGAACACAGCCTCACCGTCCGGGCTGTGAGCAACGCCGCTGCCATCGTTGGACAGGCGCTCAATGGTCAGGGTCAGCACCTGATTTTTTTGTAAGGGCATGGAAATTCTCCTTTGGAATGGGATTGGGTCAGGCTTCTTCCGAAGCGGGGGCATCTGCATTTTCGCTCTGGGCGGCAATGTATTTGCTGGGCGGCATCCCCTTGGCCCGCTTGAAGACCCGGGAAAAATAGAACTGGTCAAAGAAGCCCACCGAGATGGCGACCTCTGCAATGGAAAGGTTTCCGGCCCTCAGCAGCTTGCAGGCTTCGTTGATGCGGTATTCGGTCAGATAATCGATGGGGCTCTTGCCCACATTGAGCATAAACACCCGGTACAGATGACTGCGGGAAACGCCCACGCTCTTAGCGACATCATCAATGGAGATGTCGTGCGAATAGTTGAACTGGATGTATTTGATGGCATTCAGTACATATTGATTGGAGGAGGAAGCGTTGTGGGGGCGCGTCTCGCTGGTCTCCTTCATCAGGGCAGAGATGAACAGGTAGAGGTACCCCACCATGGCAGCCTCATCCTGAGGCTCTAACCCACGGGAAGAATAGATGTTGGTCAGAGCTGCCCGCATTCCCTCCGGGTCCTGCGTGTGGTGCACAGGAGCAGTATCGGTAAAGGGAAGCTGTGCCGCCAGTTTATGGGCGCAGGCACCGTTGAAGCCGACCCAGCTGTACTCCCAGGGCTGCTGCTCGTCGGCAGAGTAGCGGATAAGCTGACTGGGCCGGGCAAAGAACAGATCTCCCGGCACGACCTCAAAGGTCTTGCCGCCCACTTCAAAGGTGCCCTTGCCCGAGACCACCAGATGAATCAGGTAGTGATCCCGGATACCGGGGCCCCAGGTCTGGCCCGGGGCACAGCGTTCCAGACCACAGTTGAAGATGGATAATTCAATATTATTGGTGTAATTCTGCTTGAAGGACTGCTTGTAGACATCTGCCATGATCGTTTCCTCCAGTTGACCGCATTCTTGATTCCAGTATATCATAACTGTATCCGCAAATTCAACAAAAGTACATCCGAAACTTTGTTTTTCGCGCTGAAATTGGATTTTTTGCGGATTCAAATTGCAAAAGAGGGCGGAATGAAGTACAATAAGGCTAACCCAAGTGCATGGACCCTTCATGCACGGACTTTGCGGAGAACGTTTGTGGAGGAGGAGCGGCCATGGCGACCAGTACACAACTCAGACGGGAGATCCTTGCGGGGCAGTGGGACGAAGCGCTCTGCACGCTCTATGGCACAGAACCGGCGGTGCTGGCCCGCCAGCGGCAGCGGTATGCCGCCGCGCTGGAACAGTTTGAGCTTTACTATGGCCCCGGGCGGCAGGTGCATGTTTACTCGGCTCCGGGCCGGGCGGAGCTGGGCGGCAACCACACCGATCATCAGCACGGGTATGGTCTTGCGGCAGCGGTGACGCTGGATCTGGTCGCAGTGGCATCCCCCAGTGACGACGGTTTTATCCGGGTCAAATCCCGAGGTTTCAACAAGCTGGATGTCATTGACCTGAGCGAGGCCGAGCCCCAGCAGGGCGAGAGCACCCATTCGGCCAGCTTGATCCGGGGCATTGCGGAAGGTTTCCGGGCACAGGGAAAGACGGTGGGTGGCTTCGATGCCTATACCGCCAGCGACGTGCTCCGGGGCAGCGGGCTTTCCAGCTCGGCGGCCTTTGAGATGGGAATGGCGGCCATCCTGAACGGGGAATATGGCTGCAGGCTGACAGCGCCGGAGCTGGCGAAGATCTGCCAGTATGCGGAAAATACATATTTCGGAAAACCCAGCGGCCTGTTGGATCAGCTGACCAGCGCCGTGGGCGGGGTCATCTTTGCGGATTTTGCCGACCCAAAGAAGCCCCGGATAGAAAAGATCCACACGGCAGGGTTGCTCCCGGTGGGCATGACCCTTTGCGTGACCGATACCCGGGGCAGTCACAGCGAGCTGACCGGTGAATTTGCGGCCATCCGGCATGAAATGGAATCGGTGGCGGCTTGTCTGGGCGGTAAGGTGTTGGGGCAGGTCAAGGAGCAGGAGTTCTGGACGGCTCTGCCACGCCTGCGAAAAGCCTGCGGGGATCGTGCTGTTTTGCGTACGGTCCACTATTTTGAGGAGAATGCCCGCGCATTGGCCCAGCGGAATGCCCTGATCAGCGGGGAATTCAACGATTTCCTGCAGCTCATTCTGGAAAGTGGACATGCCTCTTTTGCCCTGTGCCAGAACGTTTACTGTTCCACAGACGTACGGCATCAGGGGCTCTCGGTGGCGCTTGCCCTCAGTCAGACTCTGCTTGAGGGGCAGGGGGGAGCCTGGCGGATGCAGGGCGGCGGCTTTGCAGGGACCATTCAGGCGTTTGTACCCGGTATGCTGACGGCAAAATATCACGACGCGATAGAAAAGGTGTTCGGTGCGGGCAGCTGCTATCTGCTCCGTCTGCGGGAGCAGGGGGCCCTGCGGGTCATTTGAACCATCTGGACACGGCCAAACAAAAAGAGCTTCACACTCCGGCAGAAGCCGGAATTGTGAAGCTCTTTTATGTTACAGGGAAAACGACTCAGATACCGCGCTGCTGCTGTTTTTGGCGCATTTCATCCGTGAAACTAGAAACGGCAGAGAAGGTATCATCGTGATAACCGAACCAGTTGGACAGGTTCTTGTAAATGTTTTCTACAAACCGGTAGCCGGAAACAACAACGTTGAACAGGAGCAGAGGCACAAACGAGATGGAGATGGAGAGGATACCCCCCTGAAAGAAGAAATCGTCCAGGTGGAGGTTATCCGTAAAGCTGTCCAATGCATCTCCCAGTTCTCCGCCGCCAAAGATCTCCGGCAGCTCTTCTTCCGGAAGCGTTGCATAAGATGCAGGCATACGCAAGTTTTCCATAAAAGGCTCCTTTCAAAGATTTACTCAGGCGGCCAGAGCTGCTGTACCTGCGGCCTGTGCCTGATTTTTGGCTTCGCTCTCGTTGTAGATGTTCCGCATGTCATTGTAAATGGACAGGAAGCTCTCAATAGCAGACCTAGCCCAGTAGTAGACATAAACGCCTGCAAAACCGGCAGCAACCACAGTCATGGTCTTGCCCACGGGAGTCTGGCGGCCCCAATAATGCTCAATGGCACCCATCGTGGTCAGACCATCGTTCCGCATGTCAATGATACCGGCAATGGTGTTGCTGATGGCAGCCTGACCCAGCATACGTACCAGGTTGACACCGACATTGACGGTGAAATTCAGGACATCCTGCGCGTTGATATTCAGCTCAAAAGCGCCGCCAACGGTGTAGACCATTTCATCTTCGGAGAGAACCGCATAGGATGCGGGCAGCTGCATCGTGCTCTGATAGGTAAATTCCATGGTGGAAAACTCCTTTCGTTCGTAAAATCCGCGCAAAGGCGGATATGAAGCTAATTGGATTATAGCATAATTGCCCAAAAACAACAAGAGAGCGATGAAACCCAAAATGCGAAAGAATTGTGAAGATACTGTGGCCGTTTTGTAAAAAAGAAACGGTTCTGCGCGGAAATATGTGGAACGTCCTATGCGGGATGCGGCGAAAAAATGTTGTGTGAAAATTGAAAATAATGCAAAAAGAGACGGCGGGCACCAGCTCCTCCGGAAAGGAGGGGCCAGGGCCTGCCGTCTTTGTATGGGGAGAAAAGAAGAAGGAACGTTTTAGCGGTCTGCCGCAGCCGGGATCCGGTCATACAGTGCTGTCAGATCGGCAATATGCTCGGCCAGCAGACTGGTAAGCGGGGTATCCAGCCGCCACTGCCAGTTGGCTCCCTGGGTGCTGGGGGTGTTGATGCGGGCCTCCGCGCCCAGATGCAGCCAGTCGGCCATGGGGATGATGGCCATATCCGAAACACTGGCAAGGCAGGCGCAAATCATGGCCTCTGTCAGATCCTCGGGCAGGCAGCGCAGGTAACGGCAGGCATAGTGGACATCCTCGGGGCTGGCAGACTGCCGCCAGCCCTCGGTGGTCACATTGTCATGGGTGCCGGTGTAGACCACGCTGTTGTGAGGGTAGGTGTAGGGAAGATAGTTGCCCGGTTCCCGGCTGTCAAAGGCAAACTGCATGATCTTCATGCCCGGATAGCCGCTGGCAGCCAGCATGGTCTTGACCTCTGGGGTCAGGTATCCCAGATCCTCCGCAATGATGCCGCCCTGACCCAGGGTCTCGTGGATGGCATCGATGAAAGCGCGATCCGGCCCCTTTTCCCAGTGGCCGCCCGCCGCCGTCTTGTTTCCGGCAGGGATGGCGTAGTAGCTCTCAAAACCACGGAAGTGGTCGATGCGCACGACATCATAAATCGAAGTAGCGTGCTGCATCCGGCGCTTCCACCAGGCAAAATCTTCGGCCTTGTGGCGGGGCCAGTCGTAGAGCGGATTGCCCCAGAGCTGACCGTCTGCCGCAAAGGCATCCGGGGGGCAGCCTGCCACCTGCGTCAGGTGGGTCTGGCCGTCGGTCTGGAAGAGCTCCGGCCGCGTCCACAGATCGCTGGAATCCGGGCTGACGTAGATGGGGATATCTCCCACCAGCTGAATGCCCTTGCCGTTGGCATAGGCTTTCAGGGCGTTCCACTGGGTGTAGAAGAAGAACTGCACCGCCTTGAAATAATCCACCTGCCCAGCCAGACGCTCCCTGGCAGCGGCTACGGCAGCGGGCTGGCGGGTGCGCAGGTCATCCGGCCAGTCACACAGGCCTGCCTGTCCCTGTTCGGCCTTGACGGCCATGAACAGGGCGTAATCGTCCAGCCAGAAGCTCTGTGCCGTGCAGAAGTCTTTGTACTCCACGCTGGCTGCAGCCAGCAGACGGCCAGCGGCTTTTTGCAGCACCACCGGGCGCTGCTGGTAGAGCACGCCGTAGTCCACCGGGCCAACCGGAACCTCAGCGGGAATCTCATCGGCGGTCAGATAGCCCTGCTCGTGCAGGACACGGAAATCGATAAAGTAGGGGTTCCCGGCAAAGGCGGAAAAGCTCTGGTAGGGGCTGTCACCGTAGCCGGTGGGGCCAATGGGCAGGATCTGCCAATAGGTCTGCTTTGCACGGGCCAGAAAATCCACGAACGAAAAGGCTTCTTCCCCCAGCGTGCCGATGCCAAAGGGCCCCGGCAGACTAAAAACGGGCATCAGAATGCCGCATGCTCGCATGGTGAACTCCTCCTTAACCCTTGACAGCGCCTGCAACAACACCCTCGATGATGTATTTCTGGCAGGTCATGTACAGGATGATGATGGGGATGATGGCAATGATGATGCAGGCCATCATGGGCGCCAGTTCCACGCGGCCATAACCGCCGCGGAAATACTGGATGGCCATGGGGATGGTGCGGTATTTCTTGATATCCAGCACCAGGGTGGGCAGCAGGTAGTCATTCCACACCCACATCGTCTCCAGAATGGCGGTGGAGATCATGGTAGGCTTCAGGATGGGGAACACGACCTTGAAGAAGATCTGGATGGGGTTGCAGCCATCGATCATGGCGGCCTCCTCGATCTCAATGGGAACGCTCTTCATAAAGCCGGTGAACATGAACACAGCCAGACCGGCACCAAAGCCCAGGTAGATGATGCAGATGTTCCAGGGGGTGTTCAGCTTGAGGGTATCTGCGGTCTTGGACAGAGTGAACATGACCATCTGGAAGGGGACGACCATCGAGAACACGATGAGCAGGTTCATAAACTTGCTGAGCTTGTTGTTCACCCGGGTCAGGTACCAGCCCGTCATGGAGCAGCACAGCAGGATGAGGGCCACGCTGGAAACGGTGATGACGAGGCTGTAGCCCAGACTGGAAAGGAAGCCCATTTTGATCACGCCGTAGACGTAGTTGGAAAGGCCAGCAAAGGTCTCACTGGTGGGCAGCTGGAACACGGTAGAGGTGGTAAAGGTACCCTCTTTTTTCAGGCTGTTCAGCAGGATCAGGACGATGGGGTAGATCCACAGCAGGCAAAGCAGGGCCATGATGACGGTGAGAATGTTATCCCACAACTTTTTCTGTTTAATCATTACTGCTGGACCTCCTTAGAACGGGTGAAGTGGAGCTGCGCCAGAGAGATGACCACAACGATCAGGAAGAATACCACAGCCTTTGCCTGGCCGATGCCCTTCCACTGAGCACCGGAGCGGCCATAGAAGGTGTTGTAGATGTTCAAGGCCAGCATTTCACTGGCGTTGGCAGGTTCGCCGGCCGTCAGGGCAACGTTCTGGTCGAACAGCTTAAAGCTGTTGGTCAGGGTCAGGAAGGTGCAGATGGTGATGCTGGGCATGACCATGGGCAGCTTGATCTTGAACAGGATCTCGCGGTCAGAAGCACCGTCGATCTTGGCAGCCTCGATCAGGTCACCGGGCACGCTCTGCAGACCGGCCACGTAGATGATCATCATATAACCGATCTGCTGCCAGCACATCAGAATGACCAGACCGACGAAACCGGCCTTGGCATCCAGTGCCAGCAGGGGCTTTTGCAGGTTTGCCAGCACGCCGTTGAGCAGGATCTGCCAGATGTAGCCCAGCAGGATGCCGCCGATCAGGTTGGGCATGAAGTAAACGGTACGGAAAATGTTGGTGCCCTTGATGCCGCGGGTCAGCACGATCGCAATGGCAAAGGCACAGACATTGATCAGCACAGTGGAGATCACGGTAAACGCTGCCGTAAAGCCAAACGCATGCAGGAAGGTGGAATCCTGGAACACGGAAATATAGTTCTGGATGCCCACAAAGGTGGTCTTGCTCACGGTGGTGAAGCGCTGGAAGGAAAGGAAGATGCCCCAGATAAAGGGCCAGATAAAGCCGATGATGAACGCGATCAGCGTAGGAAGCACGAACACCGGCCAATATTTGCTGATGGCCTTTTGCATGATATACCTCCAAAACAAAAGGAGGCGGGCGAACAGCTCGCCCGCCTCCCATTACGGTTTACACAAATAAAAGGGGAAAGAGAAAACCGAGAATGCTTAGCCGTTTGCCAGCCTGTACTCCTTAGCCCAGCCATCGACGAAGGCAGTGACAACGCCGTTCCAGTCGCCGGTGCCTGCTGCGTAAGCGGTCAGAGCGGAACCAACGCCGTTCTTCCACTCCTCGGAAGGCATGGTGGAGAAGCACCAGTCAACACTGGTCTTGCCAGCTGCAACGTAGTCGTTTGCAATGGCGATCAGGGGGTTGGTGGAATCCTTTGCAGCCTTGAAGGGGATGACAAAGCCCATCTTGTCAGCCATCGCGCTGGTGCCGGCCTCAGAGGTGACGCACCAGTACAGGAAGTCCAGAGTAGCCTGAATGTCGGCATCAGAAGAAGCGTTGTTCACGCACCAGAAGTTCTCGGAACCGGTGCACAGACCCTGATTCTCCTCGCCATCCACGCCGATGTAGATGGGCAGCATACCCAGGTTGTCGTCGCCCAGATCCTTCACGTCATTGTAAGCCCAGGTGCCGTTCTGATAGAAGACAGCCTTCTTGCCCACGAACTCGGCCACAGCGTCGTTGCCGGTCTTGGAAGCCAGCAGGGTAGGATCGCAGGTGGAATCGGTGATGTACAGATCCCAAATCTGCTTGTAGTTGTCCAGATAGGTGCCCTTGATGGCGTCGGTGGAGCCGATGCCGTCTGCCTTGTACTCGTAGTAGATGGGCAGGTTTGCCAGATGGGTCTTGAAGCGCCAGTCAGAAGAACCGTCCATGCCAGCGGAGGTGAAAGCACCGTCCACACCCAGCTCGGCCTTGCGTGCCTGGATATCATCGGCAACCTTCTTCAGATCGTCAAAGCCCTTGATATCGTCCTGGGTGTAACCAGCGGCGCTCAACAGCTCCTTGTTGTAGATGATGCCGTAGGTCTCAATGACGTATGCAATGCTGGTGACAGCGTCGCCGTCCTTCAGGGCGAAGGAGTCGCTGGTCAGCTCGCCGTACAGCTTGCTGCCGGACAGGTCGTAGCAGTAATCCTTCCAGTTGGCCAGACCCACAGGGCCGTTGACCTGGAACAGGGTGGGAGCCTCGCTCTTTTCCATCTCGCTCATCAGAGTGGTCTCATACTGGCCGGAAGCGGCGGTGACAACGGTCACAGGCACGCCGGTCTCCTTGGTGTACTCAGCGGCCAGATCCTGCCAATCCTGATCCTGCTCCGGCTTGAAGTTCAGGTAGTAGACCTTGCCGTCAGCCTTTGCAGCGGTCGAAGAACCGGCAGCAGAGCTGGCAGTGGAGGAAGTGGTGGAGCTGGAAGAACCGCCACAGGCAGCCAGACCCAGAGCAGCGGCGGATGCACCGGCCACTTTCAGGAAATTACGACGAGAGATCATCTTTTTCATAGTAGTACTCCTTCTTCTTTTGGTTAATATCTGCCACCGTCCACAGCATGAGGACGGAAGTTAGACTGAATCGTTCCGGCGGCAGGGGCAAACGCTTTCGCCCTGCTGCAATTCCGGCTGGAGCGTGACTGTCTGGGCCGGGGCTCCGTGTTCGATCTGCCGCACCAGCAGCTCGATGCTCTGCAGTGCGATCTGTTCACTGGGCTGGACAATGGTGGTCATCACCGGCACGCAGTAGCGGGACATCGTGATGCCATCAAAACCGATCACTGAGACATCCTCCGGCACCCGTATACCTGCACTTACCAGCGCCCGGATCGCACCAAAGGCGATCACATCGCTCATGGCAAACAGGGCAGTGAACTCGGCCCGGCGGGCCAGCAGACTGTTCATGGCGTGGTAGGCGGACTCGAAATCGTAGTTGCACAGGCCATAGAGTTTATCGTCAAGGACAAGCCCTGCGTCCTCCATGGCATCCTGCGCACCCAAACGGCGCATCCGGCTGGGAAAGCTGGTGGCCGGGCCGCCCAGCACCGCGATCTTGCGGTGCCCCTGTGCGATGAGATGGGAGACTGCCGCTTTTGCTGCGGCCCGGTCATCCACACCCACCATCGAGAGGTTGGGGAAGTCCAATTCATTGGAGACCAGTGTGGCCAGCACGGAGGGAACGGAGATGTTTGCAAAGCCGTTCTGGAAGTTCGTAACACTGCCGCCCAGAAAGATCATACCCTTGGGCTTGATCTCCCGCAGGATCTTCTCGGCAGCATCGATCTCGTTGGCGTTCTCGTCCAGGTAGGAGACGATGCCGTTGTACCCATACAGGGTAGCGGCCCGCTGCAGCTGAACGAGGAAGTCAGAGAAGAAGATGTTCCGGGTCCCCTTGACCACGAACACCAGACTGCGGGATTGCTGGATCTTCAGCTGCCGCGCGTTGGTGTTGGGGGTGAAGCCTGCCTCCCGCATGACCTTGAGCACATGCTCCTTGGTCTCGGGCCGGACATCCGGCCGATCATTGATGACGCGCGAAATGGTGCTGACAGAACAGCCGCTGATGCGGGCAATGTCCTTGATCGTCATATCGCGTGCCCTCGCTTTCGGTTGGATTATCGGGAACGGTGTCGGGAACGTTTCCAGTGGCTATAGTATGGCACAATTTGCGCAAAAAATCAATCGTGTGGAAGTAATTTCGTAAAAGGTGTACAAAGAATCAACTTGCATTTGTGCAGATTGATTTGCCAGCACATCAAAACACCGGTTGATTTCGGAAATTCCCGGTAATAAATCATAAAATACCGGAAAAACCGTACCGGTTTGTAACTTTTTGACCGGATGATGCAATTTTATGGACGAGGGTGATCTGCCCGGAAACTGCGGGAACGGTTCCATAAGATGTTCCCAGAATGCGGCAAAAAGAAACAGGCAGACTACTGAGTGCCGGGAGCACTGCACAAACGAAAGACACAACAAAAAAGCGCTTTCACCTTGTCATCGGTGAAAGCGCTTTGCTGATTGCTGATTATTTTGAATGGGTTGATAAAGTTCTGATTAGTCGCTGACGTAGGGCATCAGAGCAACGTGACGAGCACGCTTGATGGCGGTGGTCAGTGCGCGCTGATGATAAGCGCAGGTGCCGGTCACACGGCGGGGAATGATCTTAGCACGCTCAGAGACGTACTTACGCAGACGGGGCACGTCCTTGTAATCGATGGTGTCGATGCGATCGACACAGAAGCTGCAAACCTTCTTGCGGCCGCGACGCATGGGGCGTGCGGGGCGAGAGCCTTCGGTTCTTTCAAAAGCCATTGCTTATTACCTCCTATAAGAATTGAACGGGCAGACCGTTACGGAATCAGAACGGCAGGTCATCACTGTCATCGATGACAGCAAAATCATCTGCACTGCCAGCGGAATAGCTGGGAGCTGCCTCCACAGCAGCCGGACGGGCAGGGGCTGCGTTCTGGTAGGCGGGAGCAGAATTCTGATAATTTGCTCCACCGCCCTGATTGCTGCTCTTGGGGCCTGCAAAGCTGATGTTGTTGGCTACGACTTCCACAGCCGTGCGATTGTTGCCGTTCTTATCCTGATACTGGCGGGTCTGAAGAGAGCCTTCGATGGCGATCAGACTGCCTTTCTGGAAATACTTAGAAACAAACTCGGCCTGAGAACGCCAGGCAACGATATCAATGAAGTCAGCCTGACGCTGCTCACCCTGACGCACAAAATTGCGGTCGCAGGCAATGCGGAAGCTGCACACATTGGTGCCCTGGGGCGTGGTGCGGAGTTCAGGATCCGCCACAAGACGGCCCATGATAGCAACAACATTCAACATTTTACGGTCTCCCTTTCTGTCACGAAAAGATTACTCCTCGTGGGCAACGATCAGGCTGCGCATAAC
This sequence comes from Faecalibacterium sp. Marseille-Q0746, assembly GCF_017377595.1. Taxonomy (NCBI): domain Bacteria; kingdom Bacillati; phylum Bacillota; class Clostridia; order Eubacteriales; family Oscillospiraceae; genus Faecalibacterium; species Faecalibacterium sp. Marseille-Q0746. The sequence continues at coordinate 28,771 of NZ_JAFREI010000013.1, forward strand.
ACCTTCAGTGATCTTGTACACACGGTCCAGCTCAGCGGGGAAGCTGGGCTCGCTGGTGAAGTTGATCACAGTGTAAACGCCTTCCTCCTCGTCGTTGATGGGGTAGGCCAGACGGCGCTTGCCCCACTCGTCGATGGAATCGATCGTACCGTTGTTCTCGATCAGGGTCTTGAACTTACCAACCAGAGCGGCGGTAGCCTCCTCGTCGAGAGCGGCGCTGGTAATCAGCATGGTTTCGTACTTTGCCATTTTGTAGCACCTCCTTTTGGACTTAAGGGCCTCAAGGTTATGAGGCCAAGGGTACACACGACATGCGGCATCGCCTGCCGTGTGCGGCGTGTCTGTTCAGACAGCAATTTATTATAGCAAGCCCCTGCTGTTTTGTCAAGCCCTGCGGGCCAAAAATCCGCACAAAAATTTGTACTGAAGCTTTGGTGAACTTTGTCTGTTTTTTTAACGAGAAAGATTGAAAAGTATTTTGATTTTGGTTCTGAGCGGCGATATAATAAAAAAATAGGGGGTCGGGCGCGGCCGACAGCCCTATTCAATGAAATAAAACGGAGGAAGGTAAATTTATGTATTCTGTTTTTCGGAACCTTGCTATCATCATCCTCAGTGCCAAGTTCTTCGGGCTGGTGGCCCGCAAGTTCAAAGCGCCGCAGGTGGTGGGCGAGATCATCGCGGGCCTGATCATCGGGCCCTGTCTGCTGAACCTTGTGCATATCAGCGATACCATCTCGATCTTCGCAGAGATCGGCGTGGTGCTGCTGATGTTCTCCACGGGCCTTGGCACCAACCTGAAGGAGCTGATCAAGGCAGGCCCCATCGCCACCCTGATCGCCTGTGTGGGCGTGGCGGTGCCGCTGGCAGGGGGCACGCTCCTTTATAGTCTATTTTACGGCTTCTCAGCGCTGGGCAGCCAGGAGTTTTACCGTGCCCTCTTCATCGGTACCATTATGACCGCCACCAGCGTGTCCATCACCGTGGCTACCTTGCAGGAGCTGGGCCACCTGAAGAGCTTCCTTGGCACCACCATCGTCAGTGCCGCCGTTATCGATGATGTCATCGGCATCGTGGTGCTGACCTGTGTGCTGGGAGCAAGCTCCGGCACCGGTACAGGGCTGGGTAAGGTGCTGATGAACACCGTGCTGTTCTTCGCTACCGCCATCGGCGTGGGCCTCATTGCCCATTTCGCCATGAAGTGGCTGGACAAGCGCAACCCCCACACCCAGCGCATCACCATCGTCAGTATGGCGTTCTGCTTTGTCATGGCTTACATTGCCGAGGCCTACTTCGGCATTGCAGACATCACAGGTGCCTACATCGCGGGCATTGTCCTGTGCACTCTGGAGGATGCCCCCTATGTGGAGCGCCGGGTGGATATCAGCAACTATGTGCTGTTTGCTCCCATCTTCTTCGCCAGCATCGGCCTGAAAACCGATATCAGCGGCCTGACCCCGGAGATCCTGCTGTTCAGCGTGTGCTTCGTGGTGGTGGCCCTGATCACCAAGATCATCGGCTGCGGGCTGGCGGCCAAGATTTGCAGGTTCAGCTGGGGTGATTCCCTCAAGGTGGGTGTTGGCATGATGACCCGCGGCGAGGTGGCCCTGATCGTGGCCCAGAAGGGTCTGGACATCGGCGTGGTGGATTCCGTCTACTTCACCGCCGTCATCCTGCTCATCGTCGTGTCCAGTGTGGCCACTCCGCTGGTCCTGAAAGCGCTGTTCACCAAAATGCCTGTGCAGCCGCATCCCAGTCAGGCAAAGCAGTAAGGGAGCTCTGCCAGAACCTTTTTGATATTTTCCAAAACGACAGCAGCACCTCACCAGAAATGGCGGGGTGCTGCTGCTTTATGGGGAGAAACGGGGCGAAAAGTTTTCGCAAACGGTGCAAAACGGGCTGAAAAGCGGGGCCCTTTTGTGAATAGTGCTAAAGAAATGGCGAAATCCTTGTAAAAAATAACAGCAGGTGGTATAATTTACCTGTAAAACGAAAATGATTGGCTCAAAAGAAACAAACTTGGAGGGATTTACATGAAAACTGTAGCGCAGACCGTGATCGAGGCAGATCGCTTCTATACCATCGCTGCCAAGGGCGGCAGTGTCATTCAGGCCGTGGAGAAGGCCACCAACGGCGGCGATATCCGCCTGGGCAAGTACGAGCACAAGCCCGAGCAGGAGTGGGCCTTTGTGCGCGAGGGTGACGGCGTGTACCGCATCCGCAACCGCGCATCCGGCAAGCTGATCGACCTGATGATGACCGGCACCGCCAATGGCACCTGGCTGCACCTGTGGGAGGATGTGGGCGGCACCTCTCAGATGTGGACCGTGGAGCCCACCCCCGCCGGCACCGTCCGTCTGCGCTCTTCCTGGGCCAGCGGCAAGTGCATCGATACCGTGGGCATGGGTGCCAACGATGGTGCCATCCTGCAGATCTGGCAGGAGGCCGCAGGCGATGACCAGCTGTGGACCATTTCCGAGGTGAAGGATCGTGCAAAGCGTGCCCCTGCCAAGAAGGCAGAGGAGCCCGTTGCAGAGGCTGCACCTGTGGTCGAGAGCGCTCCTGCAGAGGAGGCAAAGCCGGAGGTCAAGGAAGAGCCCGTTGTGGAGGAAAAGCCCGTGGAGGAGCCTGCAAAGGCTGAGGAGAAGCCCGCTGAGCCTGTTAAGGCCGAAGAGGTGAAGGCGGAGCCTGTCAAGGCCGCTGCTCCCGCTGCCAAGGCTCTCACAAAGAAGCCCGCCGCCAAAAAGACCAGCCGCGCCGCCCGCAAAAAGGCCGCTGCCGCTAAAAAGTAAGTAATACAAGCAAAAGCAGCTGCATTCCGTAAAAACACGGAGTGCAGCTGCTTTTTTGTTGCGATCTTACAGGCCTCTCCTACGAGGAGAACTGGAACGAAACGCCTGAGAAGGTCAGACGTGCATCATGCCGCGCTGTGCATGGATGCGGAATTTGAGTGCGGCGGCGATAAAGCCCTTGAACAGGGGATGAGCGCGGTTGGGACGGCTCTTGAACTCGGGGTGGAACTGTGCACCCAGATGGAAGTCACGGCCGGGCAGCTCCACGGTCTCCACCAGACGGCCGTCAGGGCTGGTGCCGGAAATGACCAGCCCGGCATCCTCCATTTCCTGACGGAACTCGTTGTTGAACTCGTAGCGGTGGCGGTGACGCTCCCAGATCTCAGCCTCGCCGTAGCACTCGGCCATCTTGGTGCCGGGCTTGACGGTGCAGGGGTACTTGCCCAGACGCATGGTGCCGCCCTTGGGGATGTTGCCCTGCTGGTCGGCCATCAGGGCAATGACATTGTGGGCACCATCGGGGGTGAACTCGCTGGAATTGGCATCGGCATAGCCCAGCACGCCGCGTGCGAACTCCATCACCATGATCTGCATTCCCAGGCAGATGCCAAAGTAGGGGATCTGGTTCTCACGGGCATACTGTGCAGCCTGGATCATGCCCTCGATGCCGCGGTCACCAAAGCCGCCGGGCACGATGATGCCGTCCACGTCAGCAAACACTTCTTTGCAGGCATCCTGATCAATCAGGTCTTCGCTCTCCACCCACTTGATGTCTACCTGACTGTCGTTCTCAAAACCGGCGTGGTACAGGCTCTCCATCACGGAAAGATAAGCGTCGTGCAGCTTGACGTACTTGCCCACCAGCGCAATGGTGCAGGTCTTGCTGCGGGTGGCAATGCGGGAGACCACACCCTTCCACTCGGTCAGGTCGGCGGGGGGCACGTCCAGCTTGAGCTTTTCCACCACCACATCATCCAGACCGTTGGTGTGGAGCATCAGCGGGCACTGGTACAGGCTGGGCATGGTCAGGTTCTCAATAACGCACTCAGGCTTGACATTGCAGAAGGTGCTGATCTTGCGGCGGATATCGCCGCCCACGCTGCCGTCGGCACGCAGGATGATGATATCGGGGTTCACGCCCATGCCCTGCAGCTCCTTGACGGAATGCTGGGCCGGCTTGGACTTGTACTCGTCGGAGCCGGAGATATAGGGCACCAGCACAACATGGATGTAGCAGCAGTTGTCGCGGCCCTGCTCCAGGCCCACCTGACGGATGGCCTCCAGGAAGGGCTGGCTCTCAATATCGCCGGTGGTGCCGCCGATCTCGGTAATGACCACATCGGCATCGGTAGAGGATGCCATGTTGTAGATGTAATTCTTGATCTCGTTGGTGATGTGGGGGATGATCTGGACGGTCTGACCCAGATAAGCGCCCTGGCGCTCCTTGTTCAGCACGTTCCAGTACACCTTGCCGGTGGTCAGGTTGGAGTACTTGTTCAGATTTTCGTCGATGAATCGCTCATAGTGACCCAGATCAAGGTCGGTCTCAGTGCCGTCATCGGTCACGAACACCTCACCGTGCTGCAGGGGGCTCATGGTACCCGGGTCCACGTTCACATAGGGGTCCAGCTTCTGGCTGGCGACCTTCAGTCCGCGGCACTTGAGCAGGCGGCCCAGAGAAGCCGCCGTGATGCCCTTGCCCAGACCGGAGACAACACCGCCGGTCACAAAGATGAATTTTGCCATTTGTTCAGTCCTCCTCTAATTTATCTTTCAGAGATCATTCTTTCCCAGTACGGATGCGACCGCATCCGGAACAAAACATACAACACCAGATTATAATCCTAATCCTCGTAAGAATCAAGGATTTCCTGTGCAATTTCTGCACGGCTGCGCCGGGTGTCCATGGCGCGCTTTTCAATGTAGCGGTGGGCGGCATCCTCGCTCATCTGCTCCCGCTCCACCAGACAGCATTTTGCATGGCTGACCAGCCGTACCTGTGCGATCTTTTCCTGCATCCGGGCGTTTTCCTGCCGGAGCAGCTGCAGGCGGTGGTTGCTGGCCGCGGCCAGATGGATGGCCTGCAGGAACAGCGTGTTGGAGAACGGCTTGCTCAGCAGCAGCACCCCCTGCTCACTCATGGGGGCCAGCAGCTGCTCGGCGGCGGCGGCCTTGGCCAGCAGCACCACGCCTGCGTCTGTTTTTTCTACGGCAGAGGAACACAGCTCGTGGCCGAACTCGTCCGGCAAAGGCGCGTTGACCACGATCAGCTCAAAATCGGATTCCAGCATCCTGCGCCGGGCCTCGGCACCACTGGGGATGATCGTAGGCCGGGTGTATCCCAGCTCTGCCAGCCGCGCGGAGATGTACTCGTTGGAGCTTGCTCCGGCGCTCACGATCAGAGCACGTCCCATTTGAATCGCTCCTTTCTCTTACATCCAGGCAAGGGGCCGGATCATTGCCCCTTCGTACTTTCCCTCAAAAGCGGTTCAGATGGCGTTGAAGTAGTGCACCCGCTCGTACTCTGCCGGGTCGGCGGCAGCTTTCAGGGCGGCACAGCGCTTCAGTTCTTCCTCATAGTACCGATGCGAAAGCTCTTCCGGCAGCACGCGGTGCAGAAATTCGCTCTCCTGCGCGGCCTGCACGGCCTCCTCCAGCGTGGAAGGCAGTCTTTCCAGCCCAAGACCTGCGGCCTCGGTGGGATCGAACAGGTTCTTGTTGATGGGGGCCTGTAGCACCATCCGGTGCTCGATGCCATCCAGACCGGCGGCCAGCACCAGACCCACGGCCAGATAGGGATTGCAGGCAGGGTCAGGGCTGCGCAGTTCCATGCGGCAGTTGTTGCCCTTGACCTGCGGGATGCGCACAAGCTGGCTGCGGTTCTGGCGGCTCCAGCTCACATAGCGGGGGGCCTCGTCACAGCCAAAGCGCTGGTAGCTGTTGGGCAGGGGATTGGTGAACACGGTCAGCTCCCGGCTGTGGGCCAGAACACCCGCCATAAAGCTGCCTGCAATGCTGTCCGGGGCAATGTCGCCCTCAAACAGATTGCGGCCGTCCATGCAGAGCGAAAGGTTGATGTGCAGGCCGCTGCCTGCCTGATCCGGCAGGGGCTTGGGCAGGAAGCTGGCGTGGATGCCGTTGCGCATGGCAACAGCCCGCACGATCTGCTTGAACATCATCACATGGTCGGCTGTTTTCAGGGGGCCGGCGTAGTGGCAGTCGATCTCGTTCTGACCGTGGCCGCTCTCGTGATGGCTGTGCTGGGGGCTCATGCCCATCTGCTCCATGGTCAGGCAGATGTCCCGGCGCAGGTTCTCACCTGCATCCAGCGGGGCTACATCAAAGTAGCCGCCAAAGTCGATGGGGATGCGGGTGGGGCGGCCCCGGTCGTCATTCTCAAACAGGTAGAACTCGCACTCAGCCCCCACGTTGCAGGTCAGCCCCAGTTTGCGGAAGCTGCGGCTCATCTGGCGCAGGAAGCCACGGCAGTTGCCGCCAAAGGCAGCGCCGTCCGGCTTTTCCACGTCACAGAAGAACTGCATCACCCGGCCTTCGGTGGGCCGCCAGGGCAGGATGGTCACGGTGGAAAGATCGGGCCGGAGCACAAGATCGCTCTCCTCCACCTTCATAAAACCGGCAATGGAGCTGCCGTCAAAGCAGACACCATCCTCCATGGCCTTGGGCAGGTCGCTGGCAAGCACGGCGATGTTTTTCTGGGTGCCAAAGATATCGCAGAAGGCAAAGCGGACGAATTTGACGTTGTTGTCCTCCACAAAATCAAGGATGTCCTGTTGGGTATTATAGCTCATAGTGGTTCCCTCCGAGCCGCAGAGTGCGGCAAATGGGCACATCAGTGCAAAACTGGAAAAATCAGCTTGCGTCCTTAAAAAACGCCTAAAGGCCTGCTTCGTATGCGCAAAGCAGGTCTTTAGGCTGGTGTAAGAAATAGGAAAAGGGGAATGGCTTAAAAATCCAACAACCCAGCGATGCTTATCAAGCTATGTCAGAAAGATCAGACGTAGTAGAGCATCTTGCTGTAGCTGGGCAGAGGCCAGTAGTCCTCACCGCAGATGGTCTCGGCATCGTCAGCAGCGGCGCGCAGAGCATCCATCCTGGGCAGAACGTCATCGTGGAAGGAGACAGCCTTGGCACTCTCATCGGTCATGGCCTCAGCGGTATCCACGGCAGCCTGCAGGGCATCGATGGCATCGCTCATGGCATCGGCATCGGTGGACAGGCGGGTGAGGGTCTTGGTCTCGCTGCGCACGCTGATGGCCTCGCTGACGGCCAGCTTGGATGCAGCGGTGTTGGCAACCTCGCTCATGTAGGCGTTGATGGCGGGCAGCAGCTGCTTGCGTGCCATCTCCAGCATGGTCAGAGCCTCGATGTTGATGATCTTGGAGTAGTGCTCCATCTCGACCTCGTAACGGCTCTCCATCTCGATCTTGGTCAGAACACCGAAATCCTCCATCAGCTGGATGTTCTTCGGGTCGATCAGTGCGGGCAGAGCAGCGGGCGTGTTCTTCTTGTTGGGCAGGCCGCGGCGTGCTGCTTCCTCTTCCCACTCGGCAGTGTAGCCGTTGCCGTTGAAAATGACACGGCGGTGGTCACGGATGGTGCGCTTGATCAGAGCAATGGCAGCGCTGGTAAAGTCCTCAGCGCCCTCCAGCTCGTCGGCGTAGCCCTTCAGCTCCTTGGCAACAGCAGTGTTCAGGATGGTGTTGGCATCGCTCAGGTTCTCAGCAGAACCGGGCATACGGAACTCGAACTTGTTGCCGGTGAAAGCGAAGGGAGAGGTGCGGTTGCGGTCGGTGGTGTCCTTGCTGAACTTGGGCAGGACATCCACGCCCAGATCCATCTTCATCTTGACGGGGCCGGCATAAGGAGAATCAGATGCAATGGCATCGATGACAGCTTCCAGCTCCTCGCCCACAAAGATCGAGATGATGGCCGGGGGAGCCTCGTTGGCACCCAGACGGTGATCATTGCCCGGGGTGGCAACGGAGGTGCGCAGCAGATCGGCGTACTCGTCCACTGCCTTGATGACAGCGGCCAGGAATACCAGGAACTGCAGGTTCTCCATGGGCGTGTCGCCCGGGTCCAGCAGGTTCTCGTGGGTGGTGGACATGGACCAGTTGTTGTGCTTGCCGCTGCCGTTCACACCCTCAAAGGGCTTCTCGTGCTGCAGGCAGACCAGACCGTACTTGGGAGCGATCTTCTTCATCATCTCCATGGTCAGCAGGTTGTGGTCAATGGCAACATTGGTGGTGTCGAAGATGGGGGCCAGCTCATGCTGGCAGGGAGCCACTTCGTTGTGCTTGGTCTTGGCAGGAACGCCCAGCTTCCACAGCTCCTCGTCCAGCTCCTTCATAAATGCGGAGACCTCGGGACGGATGACACCGAAGTAATGCTCCTCCAGCTCCTGACCCTTGGCAGAGGGAGCGCCGAACAGGGTGCGGCCGGTGAGGATCAGATCCTGACGTGCCTCGTAATCCTCCTTCTTGACAAGGAAGTACTCCTGCTCGGGGCCGACGGTGGTGGAGACGTAATCAACATCCTTGCCAAACAGCTTCAGGATGCGGATGGCCTGACCGGACAGTGCGTTCATGGAGCGCAGCAGGGGGGTCTTTTTGTCCAGTGCCTCGCCGGTGTAGCTGACGAAAGCGGTGGGGATGCACAGCACGTCATCCTTCACGAAAGCGTAGCTGGTGGGGTCCCATGCGGTGTAGCCGCGGGCCTCGCAGGTGGCACGCAGGCCGCCGGAGGGGAAGGAGGAAGCATCGGGCTCGCCGCGCACCAGCTCCTTGCCGGAGAACTCCATGATGGCGGTGCCGTCGCCCACGGGGCTCACAAAGCCGTCGTGCTTCTCACTGGTGATGCCGGTCAACGGCTGGAACCAGTGGGTGTAGTGGGTGGCACCCAGCTCCATGGCCCAGCGCTTCATCACGCTGGCCACAACGTTTGCCACCTCGATATCCAGGGGTGCGCCCTTGTGCAGGGTGCGCTCCAGGCTCTTGTAAGTAGCGCTCGGCAGGCGCTCCTTCATTACATGCTCGTTAAAGACCTTGCTGCCGTAGATTTCCATAACATTTGCTGCCATAAATCCTACTCCTTACTTGATCTTATGTCTGTCCCTTCCGAAACTGTCTCCCGCCGCCGAACTGCGGCCCGGAAACAGCGAAAAGCTTTTTAACAAAAACGGCGCTGCGAGTCAGGAGGTGACCCACAGCGCCGTTGCTGTCTATGGTTTGATTATATCCCGGAACGGCTCAAAAGGCAATTGACAAAACTGACGATTCTGCACAAACACGTTCTCGTTTTTTTGGGAGATATCGTATTTGGTATTACTTTTAGATCACCTGGAACAGGAAGAACTTCAGGTAATTGGTCTCGGGCACGCCCCACAGGATGGGGTGATCCGGTGCCTGCTGGCGCACCTCGATCTGCCGCAGCTGCCGGTGGGCATCCTTTGCGGCGGCGTGCAGCATTTTGATGAACAGCTCCTCGGTGGCAAAGTGGGAGCAGCTGGCTGTGGCCAGATAGCCGCCCCGGGGCAGCAGCTTCATGGCGCGGTAGTTGATCTCCTTATAGCCGCGCATGGCGTTCTCCACCGTGCGGCGGGCCTTGGTGAAGGCCGGCGGGTCAAGGATGATAAAGTCGTAGGGGTGGCCCTCCTTTTCCAGCCGGGGCAGCAGCTCAAAGGTGTCCTCGCAGAGAAAATCCATGTTGGTCAGGTTGTTGCGCTGGGCGTTCCGCTGGGCCATGGCAATGGCCTCGGCGCTGATGTCAGCGGCAGTGACCCGGGCAGCCCCGCCCTTGGCGGCGTTCAGCGCAAAGCTGCCGGTGTGGGTAAAGCAGTCCAGCACAGTGTGACCGGCAGCAATGCGGGCCACGGCCCGGCGGTTGTATTTCTGGTCGAGGAAAAAGCCGGTCTTCTGGCCGTTCTCAAAATCAACGTGGTAGAACACGCCGTTCTCGCAGATCTCAGTCTGGGTGCTGTCGGGGTGCGTCTCGCCGGGCAGGTCAAACCAGCCCTTGTTCTGTGCCAGACCCTCCTTGGCCCGTAGGGCCTCGTCGTTGCGCTCGTAGATGCCGTCAATGGTCTGGCCGTCAGCGCGCAGGACTTCTGCCAGCAGGGGGAAGAGGATGGGCTTGAGCTTTTCCATGCCCACGCTCAGGGTCTGGGTGACAAGGATATTATTGAACCGGTCCACAGTCAGGCCCGGGAACTGGTCAGCCTCGCCAAAGATGACACGGCAGGCGGTCAGGTCGGCGGGCTCCAGCACGGTCTTGCGGTAGGCCCAGGCGTATTCGACACGGCGCTTCCAGAAAGCGGCATCAAAGGTGTCGTTGGCGTTGCGGGAGATGAGCCGCACCCGGATCTTGCTTTTCAGCGAGAGAAAACCGGTGCCAAGATAGGCACCCTTTGTGCTGACCACATCGACCAGCGTGCCGTTTTCAGGCTCTGCTTCCGGGGAACCCAGGATGTCGTTTTCGTACACCCAGGGGTGGCCGCCCACCAGCAGGCCCTCGGCGTGTTTGTTGACGGTGTAAACGGGGTAATTGCGAGAAGATTTCATAGTTGCTCCTGTTATAACTGGCTCGCCCTCTCAGTCTCGCTCCGCTCGCCAGCTCTCCCAAAGGGAGAGCCTTTGGCGATTTTCGATTCAGTCTCATCAAGCTTGAATACAGAGCGGCTCTTGGCTCCCCCTTTGGGGGAGCTGGCAATGCCGTCAGGCATTGACTGAGAGGGTGAGGATGCTAAAATTTCTTACTGATATTTATTCTAACATAAAAACGTGCTAGAATAAATACAAAAACACAGAAACGAGGAAAACGTCATGGAGATCGAACGCAAATGGATGGTGAACGGCTGGCCGGAGGGCGGAAACCTCCCGGCTCTGCCGCTCAAGGAAGAGTTTGCCATGCGGCAGGGATATATCAGCGTGCGGCCCACCGTGCGCATCCGGGAGGAGGCACTCAAAGGCGGCGAGACGGCCTATATCCTCTGCTTCAAGTCCGGAAGCGGGCTTGCACGGGAAGAGATCGAGCGCCCCATCGACAAGAAACTGTTTGATGAACTGGAAACAAAGATCATCGGTAAGCCCCTGATCGGGAAGATCCGCAGAAGCTACGCCCTGCCCGATGGCCTTGTGCTGGAGGTGAACCATGTGGATGAGGGCCAGCCCACTGCGTTCTGGTACGCTGAGGTGGAATACCCCACCGTGGATGCCGCCCGCAGCTGGAAGCCGGAAGCCTTTGGTCTTGCAGACTATCTGAACGATGATGTCACCGACCAGCCCGGCCAGAGCATGGGAGCCTACTGGGAACAGACCCGGAAATAAAAATGACCCTCTCCGTCGCGCAGATGCGGCCGCCTAGCCCTTGGGGAAAGACGGCAGTGCAAGGCAATGACAGAGAGGGTCATTATTTTTTACTTCTTGTGATACATCCGGTCTGCTTCCTCATAGGTGGGCTCGCAGGTCAGATACATGCCCAGCTTCTTCACGGTATCCATATCCACGCTGGATAGGATGACGGTGGAGTGCATATCGCAGCCCTTCAGGTGGGAGAGCTGCTTGAGGGCGGCTGCAGCAGTGGGATTCTGCGCGGCCGAGCTGGACAGGGCGATCAGGATCTCGTCGGTGTGCAGGCGGGGGTTCTTGCTGCCCAGATAGTTGGTCTTGAGGGTCTGGATGGGCTCGATGGCGGCGGCAGAAACGAGGTCAAGCTCCTGGTCGATGCCGGCCAGCTTTTTCAGCGCATTGAGCAGAGCGGAGGAAGCGGCACCCAGCAGGGGGCCGGTCTTGCCGGTGACAACGGTGCCGTCCGGCAGCTCGATGGCAGCGGCGGGGGCACCGCCGGTCTTTTCAGAGACTGCATGGGCGGCCTGCTCCACCGGGCGGCTGCCCAGGGTCAGTCCGGCCTGATTCATCAGCAGCTCCAGCTTGTAGACTTCGCTCTGGATCTGTGCGCCGTTCTTGAGGTCGCACAGGGCCTTGAAGTAGCGGCGGACGATCTCGTTGCGGGAAGCTTCGCAGCAGGCCGCGTCATCCACAATGCAGTTGCCTGCCATATTCACGCCCATGTCGGTGGGGGAGTGGTAGGGGCTCTTGCCTGCAATCAGCTCAAACATGGCATTGACCACGGGAAAGATCTCAATGTCGCGGTTGTAGTTGACCGCGGTCTTGCCATAGGCCTCCAGATGGAACGGGTCGATCATGTTCACATCGTTCAGGTCGGCGGTGGCAGCCTCGTAAGCCAGGTTGACCGGGTGCTTCAGGGGGATGTTCCAGATGGGGAAGGTCTCAAACTTGGCATAACCGGCCTTTACGCCCCGCTTGTATTCGTGGTACAGCTGGGACAGGCAGGTGGCCATCTTGCCGCTGCCGGGGCCGGGAGCCGTGATGACCACCAGCGGGCGCTGGGTCTCAATGTACTCGTTGCGGCCATAGCCCTCGTCACTCACGATGCGGGCAACGTCGTTGGGGTAGCCGGGGATCTTATAGTGCCGGAAGGTGCGGATGCCCAGGCTGTTCAGCCGCTTCTCAAAGGCTTCCACCTCGGGGGCAGCGGTGTACATGGTCACGCATACGCTGCCCACAAACAGGCCGCGCTCCTGGAATGCATCGATGAGACGCAGAACGTCCAGATCATAGGTAATGCCATAGTCACCGCGCACCTTGCTGCTGACGATGTCCTCAGCGTTGATGACGATAACGACCTCGGCCTGATCCTTCAGCTGCAGCAGCATCTGCAGCTTGGAATCGGGCTGGAAGCCGGGCAGCACGCGGGAGGCGTGGTAGTCATCGAACAGCTTGCCGCCGAATTCCAGATACAGCTTGTTGTCGAACTGCGCGATCCGCTCCCGGATGTGCTCCGACTGCATCTGCAGGTATTTGTCGTTGTCAAATCCTTTTTTCATTCGTTGCTCCTCTTCCTGATTTCGGTTCCCATATCCTGCCCGGGCAGCGGGTTCCACAGCGGAAGTGTGCCCGGGTAATTACACAATACAAAAACAGTATATCATATCAGAGGAGCGGGTGCAATAAAAATCAACAAAAGTCCCGCTCCTTCCAGCAGAAAGCTTTTGCCGGAAAGAGCGGGGCAGGGAGGAACAGTGCGGATTACAGGGTCAGCTGGATGCCGCTGAGGGTCACGGTATCCGGATCGGGCTCCTCATCCTTTGCTTTGGCGCGGGTCTGCTTGGGCAGAGCGTCCTCGTGGACTACTTTGCCGCATTCCAGCTCAGGGATGGCAAAGAAGGCCGCTTCCAGAGCATCAGGCAGCTCTACTTCACCGGTAACATGCAGGAATTTGATCTGAGCCAGCAGATCTGCGCTCTCTGCGGGGATGACAGCATCACCCAGCACATAGAGACGGGTGCCATACCGACGCAGGGAAGAGGCGGTCAGTTCCAGGTCGTCCTCCACCACGGCGGTGCCGTCCGGCACGATGATCAGCTCGGTGGAATCCGGGAAGAGCGGGGCCAGAACGGGCGCAAGGCTTGCGCACAGGATGGCCTTTGGAGCGGAAAAGCTGCAGCCCTTTGCGGCCAGTGCGGCAGTGTCGAGTCTGGGGTCAACCGCCAGGAAGCGATGTTCATTCCAGTACAGGCGGCTTTGTGCCCGCAGCAGGAAGGTGTTGTCCAGCTTGATGGAGCTTCCCGGCAGGAGCACTGCATCATCGGGGTAGACCGCCAGCTTTCCGTTCAGGATGCAGCGGGCGGATACCACTGCCGAGAGGCACTGCGGGCAGTAGATCATACCGTTGACCAGAATGCAGGCGTACTTCTGTAAAACCTCCGCAGCATCCGGGTTGATCATCAGCTTGCCGTTGACCACCAGTACCTGCCCGGCGGCGGTCTGGCTGGCAGAGCTCAGCGTGACCTTGCCATTGACCACACCCACCGAGACCTCCTCCGGGACATTTTTGCAGAGCATCGAATCCAGAGAAATGTTGTGCTGGCTCAGGAGCGCCTGCACCCGGGGCGAGGTCAGCGCGATCATGCAGTCCAGCTTGATCTGCTCATAGCGGTCAAGAAAATCCTCCTGTACATTGCGCAGGTCCAGGATCATAGCGTCCACATTCAGGTTCTTTTTCATCATTTAATCCTCCGTAAGTTCAGTTTTGAGGCGATGGCGTATCTGGGCAAGGCGGCTGCGGACCGTGCCGGGCGGGAGACAGAGCAGCTGACCGATCTCACTGGCATTGTAGCCCGCTGTATAGCGCAGGGTGAACAGCCGCCGTTCTTCCGGGGTGAGCAGAGCCAGCAGACTGGCGGCTTCCACCGTGTCCAGTGCGGAATCCGGTTCAGCACTGTCCTCTTCCGGGAAAAAGGTGCTGAGCAGCTGCTCCTCCTTTGCCGTCCGGCGGAGCTGGTCACAGTAGAGGTTCCGTGCGGTGGTAAACAGCCAGGCCTTGCACTGCCGTTCCGTAAAGCTGTTGATAAGGCTCCGGTTCTGCAGTGCCCGCAGAAAGACTTCCTGGGTCAGATCCTCCGCCCGGGCTTCGTCCCGGCAGAGATTGCAACAGAAGTGTTCCAGCCTGTCCCAGAAGGTCTCGTACAGCAGCTCCCACATGGGGCTTCCTCCTTTCATTGCGTCGTTCTGCCTGTAAGACGAAGGAGACCGGGGAAGTGTTGGATAGATCCGGAAAAAAATAAACCCTCAGTCTCGCTGGCGCTCGCCAGCTCCCCTACCAGGGGAGCCTTTGGCATGGCGGTAAACAGCGTGAAACTGAGGGAAACTCCTTGATTTAATGTTTTGCTTCCAGTGCTTCGAGATCTTCTTTGATCTCTTCCACATCTTCTTTCAGGAACATCAGGCAGAAGCTGACGGCCAGCAGCAGGCAGGAGAACCAGATGGCCTTTGCGCCGCAGAGATCCAGCGTCAGGCTGCCCAGGCCCGCGCCCAGCGCAAACAGGAGGATGATGCCCCAGTAATAGAAGGATTTTTTCAGGGCGGCAGGATTGCGGTTGAGCACCCAGCTGCAGAGGGAGTCCATGCCGCTGCGCATGTTGCCGATGCACATGGTGCTGGCAAAGGCATAACCGTTCACCTTGCGGAAGGTCTGCACCTGCATCGCACAGGCAAACGAGACCAGTGCATTGGCCATAAGATTCCACTCCTGCGGGAAAAAGCCCACCACGAACAGCATCACGATCTCACATAGCACCACCAGCTGCCGCCAATGGAGCCGCTGCAGATTCTGCAGCTTCTGGTGCATCAGCTCTGCCGCGAACACGCCCAGCGCAAAGAAGCACAGGGGCACAAGATAATGCAGCACACGCCCCCACTCCCCGGCAAAGGCATGGACAGCCATCAGCACGATGTTGCCGGTCTGGGCGTTGGCAAACACCTTGCCCCGGAACAGATAGGTGTATACGTCCTGCAGGCCGCCGGACAGTGAAAGGAACATTGCCGTGCAGAACGCTTCCGACATCTGGCCGCGGCGCTTTTTCTTGGAATTCATGCAAATTCCCCCTCTGATTTGTTACCCCTATACTATAACGCGGGTTGACGGATTTGTCAAAAACAAAAGGTGATTTTTAGCGGTTTTGACTATGTAAAGCGAATATGCCTGCCATGTTTTTTGCAATTGCATCCGGGTTGTGCTACAATAAGACCATTCATACAGAAAAAGGAGAATCCCCCCATGCCCAATATCATCGAGATCACGGATTTTCACGCGCCGGAGCTGGACCCCTACGCCCGCTTGACGCAGAACCAGCTGCGCAGTCGGCTGGAACCCGAAAAAGGCATCTTCATTGCCGAGAGCCCCAAGGTGATCTCCCGGGCACTGGATGCAGGCTTTGTGCCGGTCTCCCTGCTGATGGAGCGCAGGCAGATCACCGGCCCTGCGGCGGAGATCCTGACCCGCTGCGGGG
Organism: Faecalibacterium sp. Marseille-Q0746; assembly: GCF_017377595.1. NCBI lineage: Bacteria > Bacillati > Bacillota > Clostridia > Eubacteriales > Oscillospiraceae > Faecalibacterium > Faecalibacterium sp. Marseille-Q0746. Next base: position 44,452 of record NZ_JAFREI010000013.1, read on the forward strand.
ATGCACCCATTTATACTGCTGACCGGGAGCTGTTGGCTGCACTGACAGGCTACGAGCTGACCCGGGGTGTGCTCTGCGCCTTTCAACGTCCGAAGCCCCGCACCGTGGAGGAGCTTTGCCGGAATGCCCGGCGGGTGGCCGTGCTGGAGGGCATTGTGGATTCCACCAACGTGGGTGCCATCTTCCGCAGCGCGGCAGCGCTGAACATGGACGCTGTTCTCGTCAATCCCTCCTGCTGTGACCCGCTCTGCCGCCGGGCCGTGCGCGTGAGTATGGGCACGGTGTTTCAGGTACCCTGGGCGCAGATCGGCGAAACGCCCGCCGATTGGCCCGAAAAGGGGCTTGCTCAGCTGAATGCCCTGGGCTTCAAGACGGCTGCCATGGCCTTGAGTGACCGTTCGGTCAGCATCGATGACGAAGCCCTTGCCCGGGAGCCGAAGCTTGCCATTGTGCTGGGCACGGAGGGAGACGGCCTTTCCCATACCACCATCGCATCCTGCGATTATACGGTCAAGATCCCCATGTCCCACGGGGTCGATTCCCTGAATGTTGCCGCCGCCAGTGCCGTGGCGTTCTGGCAGCTGGGCAAACAGTAATTCATAAGCCACACAGCAAAAAACTCCCGCCCGGAGCGCATCCGGGCGGGAGTTTTGCTATGCCTTAGAAGGATTCAAAGGAGAAATTACTTTTTCATGTAGATATGGTGGGGCAGACCTGCAATGTACAGCGGAGTCAGCTCAGCCTGGATCAGCGGGCGGGCATACTCGAGGAATTCCTCGGTCATCTGGGTGTGATTCTCGTTCATCCAGCTCAGGGGAACCTTCTTCTCGAGGTTTGCAACTTCACTGATGGGGTGCAGCTCGGTGATGTACTGATAGGGGCTGTTGGAGATGCGCTTCAGGGCGACCATCTGACCGGTGACACCCTCAAAGGCAGCCTTGGCAGCAGCGCCGCCCACCTGGTAAGCCTCGGTGATATCGGTGCGGCTGGTCAGGTGACCGGCGCAGCGCTGCAGGGTAGACAGCTCGATGCAGCGGGTCTTGGTGTCCAGATTACGTGCGACCACATTCGCCAGATAGCGGGCGGTGCCGGTCAGTGCCTTGTGGCCGAAAGCGTCCACTGCGTGCACATCGTCGGCCAGCTCACAGACGTAACGGCCGTCCTCGAGCTTGACACCCTCGGAAACAGCGATCACGATGCTGGGCTTCTTCTCCTGCATGGCGCGGACCTTCTCAATGAAGTGCTCCACGTTGAAGGGGACTTCGGGCAGGCAGATCATATCCACGCCCTCGCAGTCATCGCTCTTGGCCAGAGAGGCAGCAGCGGTCAGCCAGCCGGCGTTGCGGCCCATGATCTCGACCACGGTGACATAATTGGTGCCGTAAACGGTGGCATCGCGGATGATCTCCTTCATCACCACACCGATGTACTTTGCCGCAGAGCCGTAGCCGGGGGTATGGTCGGTCACCATCAGGTCGTTGTCGATGGTCTTGGGAACGCCCATGAAGCGGATGTCGCTCTGGATGCGGTTGCCGTATTCAGCCAGCTTGCCGATGGTATCCATGGAGTCGTTGCCGCCAATGTAGAAGAAGTAGCCAATGTTCAGCTTTTCCAGGATGGCGAACAGCTTCTTGTAAACGGTCTCGTCATCGTGCCAATCGGGCAGCTTATAGCGGCAGCTGCCCAGGAAGCTGGACGGGGTGCGCTTGAGCAGCTCGATATCCAGGTCATCGGTCAGCACGGTGGAAAGATCCACCACGCGCTCCTCCAGCAGACCGGCAACGCCGTTGCACATGCCGTAAACGATCTCAGCGCCGCGGCTCTTGCAGCTCTCGAATACACCTGCCAGACTTGCATTGATGACGGAGGTAGGGCCGCCAGACTGACCAACGATTGCATTTTTACCCATGATGATTTCTCCTTTTCTTCTGTTTCGGCTTTTATATTATCGTGCAGGAGCACGAAAACAGACTACGAGGGGGGAGGAAACGCGCAAATGAAACTTACAGGCAGATATGGCGCGGGGTGCCGTTGACGTAGACCGGTGTCACTTCGTCCAGGATGAGCGGGCGGGCATACTCCTCAAATGCCGCCGTCACCTGCATTCCGTCCGGGGTGATCCAGTCCAGCGGCACCTTTTTCTCCAGGTTTGCCACCTGCTGGACATCCACGGACTCGGTGATGCACTGGTAGGGGTAATCGGAAATGCGCTTGAGCGAGATCATCCGCCCGGTCTCGCCCGCAAAGGCAGCGGAAGCGGCAGCGCCGCCCACGGCATAGGCCTCGTTCACATCGGTGCGGCTGGCCAGATGGCTGGCGCAACGCTGCAAGGTCGAGAACTCAATGGCACGGCTCTTGCAGTTCAGATTGTCGTGGATGAGATCGGAAAGGTACCGGCTGGTGCCGCTGAGGATGGCCTTGTGGCCAAAGGCATCCAGCTGCCCGGCGGTGGAGACCAGATCGCACAGATAGGTGCCGTCGGCTGTCTTAACGCCCTCGCTGGCTGCAATGATGACATTGGGTTTGACCCGCTGCAGCTCGTCCACCCGGGTCAGGAACCTGTCCGGGTCAAAGGGCACTTCGGGCAGCAGAATGAGGTCGGGGCCTTCGCAGTCATCGCCGCCGGCCAGACAGGCCGCACCGGCCAGCCAGCCTGCGTGGCGGCCCATGATCTCGGCCACCGTCACGCTGCGGATGTTGTAAACGGAGGAGTCACGGATGACCTCCTTCAGGATGGTGGCAATGTACTTGGCGGCAGAGCCGTAGCCAGGGGTGTGGTCGGTCAGGCAGAGGTCGTTGTCGATGGTCTTGGGCACACCGATGAACCGGACGCTGCTGCCCACCTGGGCACCGTAACGGGAGAGCTTTGCAATGGTGTCCATCGAGTCGTTGCCGCCGATGTAGAACAGAGCACAGATATCGTACTTGTCAAACAGGGTGAACAGCTTGATGAACGGGGTAGAGTCCACGTCCGGGTCCGGCAGCTTGTAGCGGCAGCTGCCCAGATAGCTGGACGGGGTGCGCTTGAGCAGTTCGATGCTCATGCGGTCATCCAGCAGAACATTCAGTTCCAGCATCTCTTCCTTTAAAAGGCCCTCGATGCCGTACTTCATTCCGTAGACCTTATCGGCTCCCAGACTGCAGGCAGCTTTGTATACGCCTGCCAGGCTGGAATTGATAACGGCGGTAGGGCCGCCGCTCTGGCCGATGATGACATTTTTTGACATACGTCCTCCTTATCCAAAAGAACAACATTTCACGTCCTGCAAAGCGCGGCAAGTCCTTCTGTGTCCTCCCAAAGCCCTGCACTGCCCGGGGAAGGAGATTGCGGATGCGCGCCGCAAGTCGTACAAAAAGAATGCAGGATGTGCATCTGATTCAATGAAAACTGTGCAATTCCTGCAACAATACTATTGTAAACCATTTCTCTGTTGTATGCAAGACCTGATTGGTTGCACGGGCAAAAAAATTATGATACAATATTTGGCGTATCCTACAAAAACACAGGGTCGGTCGGAGTGCAGAATGCAAACTCTGCATTTTTTCGGGGATACTGACCGTAATGATAGAGAAAAGAAAACAGGGAAAGGCGGGAAAGAGAATGGGGATCTCACACGAATATCATTCCACCCATGGCCGGAGACGGCGCAGCAAGGCAGGCACCGGCCTGCGGCTGGCGGGGGTCATTGCAGCAATCCTGCTGCTGTCGCTGGCCGTCACGGCCATTCTGGAAAATGGCGAAAAGCAGAGCGAGGCTGTCCAGCAAAGCCCGGCGGCGGGCACAGCGGCCAATATCCTGGCTCCGCTGCCCATGCAGGGAGATACGGGAGCCTCTGCGGCAGACAGCACCGGCGGTACGGCAGGGGAAGGCAGTGGAGCCGACGATGCGGCGGCTGTCACGCTGGAACAGTTCGGCCCCGCCCGGCAGGCAGCGGGGGCCTATCAGATCAAGGCGTATGACAGCAGCGTGATCCGTCAGCCCAGCTGTGGGCAGGTGGATCTGAGTTACTTTTCGGACGCGGCCCTGCTGGGCGACAGCCTGACCGTGGGCTTTTCCGATTACAGCATCAACCTAGGCGGGGCGCTCATCTGCGGCTATACCGGTGTGGGCCCCGATGCCATCGTGAACCGCAGCGCGGTCAAGAGCAGCGTGCGCGGTTCAGAGGTGGCAATGGATGTGCTGACAGCGGCTCAGCCGAAAAAGCTCTATATCCTGCTGGGCACCAACACGCTGACCACGCTGGGGGCGGCAGACCGCTTTCTGGCCTACTATGGCCAGATGCTGGATCAGCTCAGGCAGGCCCTGCCCGGCTGCGTCATCTATGTCCAGTCCATCCCGCCGGTGCGGCCCCAGGCCGCTGCGGAAAAGCCCGGTCTTGCCTCCGATGTCCTGCGCTCGGTGAACGAGCAGCTGGCAAAGCTGGCTGCAGACAAGGGCTGTGTCTACCTTGACCTGTGGGAGACCTTTGCCGATGAGAACGGGAATCTGAAGGAGATGCTGGCGGCTCCGGATGGAGTCCACTTCTCGGCCGGAAACGGCTATGGTGCCTGGGTCACCTACCTGCGCAACCACGCAAAGTATTCGGCTTCCAACTCCTGGACTATGGGCAGCGCATACAGCGCTGAATAAGGAGCGAAACACAAAAACGGCATCGCAGACCGATCGGTTTGCGATGCCGTTTTTTATGTTGATCGGGAAGGGAAGCAGCTTACTTCAGCTTGCTCTTTGCCTTCATGCGCTGGTCGTGGTTCAGGATCTGCTTGCGGATGCGCAGATTCTCAGGGGTGACCTCCAGCAGCTCATCCTGTGCCAGGAACTCCAGGCAGCCCTCCAGGCTCAGCTTGCTGACGGGGATCAGGCGCAGAGCGTCATCGGAACCGGAAGCGCGGGTATTGGTCAGGTGCTTGGTCTTGCAGACGTTGACATCCACATCCTCGCCGGAAGCGGTGTAGCCGATGACCATGCCCTCGTAGACCTTTTCGCCAGCGCCCACCAGCAGGGTGCCGCGCTGCTGCGCGTTGTACAGGCCGTAGGCAACGGCATCGCCGGTCTCAAAGCTGACCAGAGAACCGGTGGAACGATTGGCAATCATACCGGCCCAGACATCATAGCCATCAAAGATCTGGTTGAGGATGCCCTCGCCGTGGGTATCGGTCAGGAACTGGTTGCGGTAGCCGAACAGGCCGCGGCTGGGCATCCGGAACTCCAGGCGGACACGGTCAGTGCCCAGAGACTCCATCTGCTGCAGGACGGCTTTGCGCTGGCCCAGGCCGGTCATCACAGCACCCTGATACTGGGTGGGAACGTCGATGACAACGTGCTCCATGGGCTCGTAGGTCTTGCCGTCGATGACCTTGGTCAGAACGTGCGGGGGAGAGACCTGCAGCTCGTAGCCTTCACGGCGCATGGTCTCGATCAGGATGGACAGGTGCATCTCACCACGGCCCATGACGCGGAAGGAATCGGTGGTGGGAGAATCCTCCACCTTCAGAGCAACATCCTTCAGCAGCTCTTTCTGCAGGCGGTCACGGATCTGGCGGCTGGTGACGTACTTGCCCTCACGGCCGGCCAGGGGGCTGTCGTTGACGGAGAAGGTCATCTCCACGGTGGGATCGTTGATCTTCACGAAGGGCAGCGGCTCAACCTGAGAGGGAGCACACAGCGTGTTGCCGATGGTGACATCGGGCAGGCCGGAGAATGCAACGATATCGCCTGCGGTGATGTTGTCGCAGGGCTGGCGGCCATTGGCCTGGAAATCGTACAGCTTGGTCAGGCGGCCGCGCATCTTCAGGTCGGGGTTGTGCCAGTCGCACACGACCACTTCCTCGCCGACCTTGGCAACGCCGTTCTGGATGCGGCCAATGCCGATGCGGCCAACGAACTCGTTGTAGTCAACAGAGGAGACCAGCATCTGGAAGGGAGCCTCGGGATCGCCCTGAGGAGGCTGGATGGTGTCCAGCAGGGTATCGAACAGGGGGATCAGGTCGGTGCCGGGCACATCGGGGTCCAGGCTTGCGGTGCCCTGACGGCCGCAGCAGAACAGGATGGGACATTCCAGCTGCTCATCGGAAGCGCCCAGATCCATCAGCAGGTAAAGCACCTCATCGATGACTTCCTTGATGCGGGCATCGGGGCGGTCGATCTTGTTGATGGCAACCACCAGGCTCAGGTTCTGCTGCAGAGCCTTCTGCAGAACAAAACGGGTCTGGGGCATGCAGCCCTCAGCAGCGTCCACCAGCAGCAGCACGCCGTTGACCATCTTCAGCACGCGCTCAACCTCGCCGCCAAAGTCGGCGTGGCCCGGGGTATCAACGATGTTGATCTTGACACCCTTGTAGGTGCAGGAGCAGTTCTTGGCCAGAATGGTGATACCGCGCTCACGTTCGATATCGCCGCTGTCCATGACACGCTCTGCCACGACCTGATTGTCGCGGAAAGCGCCGCTCTGACGCAGCATGGCATCCACCAGCGTGGTCTTGCCGTGGTCGACGTGAGCGATAATGGCGACGTTGCGCAAATCGTTACGAACCATAAATAACTACCTCTCTATTTTGAATCTCTGTAGAAGTTACGTCATACGAATAAAGTTTATCTCAATTGGGGGTGGTTTGTCAAGATTGTATAAAAACTTTTTCAAAATTTCGGCGCTTTGCCCGATAACTCTTTACACGATTTGGGCAGATGGACGCGGCGAGTTATGCTATACTAAGGGTGCAAAACCGAACTGGGAGGTGTATCTATGAAGCTCACATTTTTGGGAGCCAACCACGAGGTCACGGGCAGCTGCACCCTGCTGGAAGCAGCTGGGCAGCGCTACCTCATCGACTGCGGCATGGAGCAGGGGAAGGATGTTTACGAGAACCAGCCCTTTCCTGTGGCACCGGGTGAAATTGACGGCGTGCTGGTGACCCATGCGCATATCGACCACACAGGCCAGCTGCCGCTGCTGGTGCGCAACGGCTTCCGGGGCAGGATCTATGCCACCAAGCCCACGACCCAGCTGTGCAGCATCATGCTGCGGGACTCTGCCCACATTCAGGAGTTTGAAGCTGAGTGGAAGAACCGCAAGGCGAAGCGTGCCGGTGCCGAGCCGGTGGAGCCGATGTACACCGTGCAGGATGCCGAGGCGGCCATGCAGCTGTTCCGGGGCATGGAGTATAACACTAAGATCGAACTGGCCCCGGGCCTTGTCCTCCGCTTCATCGATGTGGGCCATCTGCTGGGCTCTTCCAGCATCGAGATCTGGGTCACTGAGAGCGGCACCACCACCAAGCTGGTCTTTTCCGGAGACATCGGCAACCAGCATCAGCCCATCATCAAGGACCCGACAACGATCCGGGACGCGGACTATGTGTTTATGGAGTCTACGTATGGCGACCGCAGCCACGGTCCCCGTCCGGACTATGTGGGGGAGCTGAGCAGGATCCTGCAGCGCACCTTTGACCGGGGCGGCAATGTGGTCATCCCCAGCTTTGCGGTGGGCCGTACCCAGGAGCTGCTCTACTTTATCCGTGAGATCAAAAAAGAGGGACTGGTCACCGGCCACGGCAATTTTCCGGTCTACATCGACAGCCCCCTTGCCATTGAGGCGACCCGCATCTTCAAAGATACCGACCCCGACTGCTTTGACGAGGATACCCGGGCGCTGCTGGCCCAGGGCATCGATCCCATCCAGTTCCCGGGGCTGCAGGTCAGCGTGACCAGCGATGAGTCCCGGATGATCAACGCCGACCGGGTGCCCAAGGTCATCATCTCGGCCAGCGGCATGTGCGAGGCAGGCCGCATTCGCCACCACCTCAAGCACAATCTGTGGAGGCCGGAGTGCACGATCCTTTTTGTGGGCTATCAGGCCGTGGGAACGCTGGGCCGCACCCTGATCGATGGTGCCGTCAATGTCAAGCTGTTCGGTGAGACCATCGACGTGCAGGCAGAGATCTGTCAGCTGACGGGCCTTTCGGGCCATGCCGACCGCGAGGGCCTGCTGGCCTGGGTGAACGCGTTCAGCCCCAAACCCAAGCGGGTGTTCGTCATCCATGGCGAGGACGAGGTGGAGAACATCTTTGCCCAGACCCTGACCGAACAGGGCTTTACCGCCTGTGCGCCATATAATGGAGAGCAGTGGGCCATTGGGGCCGAGGGTGCGGTCTGCCTGCAGGAAGGCTCCCGTGTCCGGCTGGAGCACAAGCCCAGCGAGGGCGCGTCCCGCGCCGCAACGGTGTTCCAGCGGCTGGTCAGCGCCGGCAAGCGGCTGCTCCGCGTCATCGAGCACAACGAGGGCGGGGCCAACAAGGATCTTGCCAAGTTTGCCGACCAGATCAACGCCCTGTGCGACAAGTGGGACAGATAACCATAGAACCAGAAAAAACAGCACGCCGTTCGGTTTCGGCGTGCTGTTTTTGGTTGAAAGGGAAAAGGCTCTGCCGGGAGAAACGGCAGAGCCTTTTCGGGGTATGGAGAAAAGTGTGTGGGAGAAGAGCATGGAGGGCGCTACTGGTCGTCAGAGAGGCTTTGGGAGGAAGCCTTGTCTGCAGCATCCGGGGAGAAGGGGCGGTGCAGTGCTTTGTACTGCCTGTACCGGATGCCGAGCAACGTGAATACAACGCCGGTGACAAAGGAGCCGACGCTGACCACGATATAGGCATCAGCGCCGCTGTGCAGCAGCACCGAGCCGTACCCGGCCAGAACGATGGAAAGACCCGGAACATGCTCCTGATACAGCAGGGACGCAATGCCGACTGTCAACAACAGACAAACTGCGGAGAGAGTGCAGTTGATTCGATGTGCCCGCCTTTGACGAAGCCTGCGTGTGCGGCGGCGAATTTCCTCCATACGAACACTCGCCTTCTGGGTCATGGACAGTCCCTCCTTTTGAGAGATCATCAGAGCGGCTGCTTTCCGTCCTCTCTATCTCCTATAATACAGTTCGCGCCGATTCCTTTCACCCAAATTTGAAAAAAGTTCAAAAAAATTTCCCGCTCCGGAGAAGAGCGGGAAACGGTCAGCGAAAAACAGTGTGCCTGCCCCTGTGAAGCAGCCTTGCCGCAAACAGGGTGACGATGATGGCAGAAGGAAAGAAGTACCCGACCATCTGCCAGAAGCCGTCGGCGGTGATCAGCAGGTTGTAGATGCCGTGCAGCACCATGCAGACCCCCAGAATCCCCACCGTGCCGGTGCAGGTGAGCCACGGACGGCGGAACACATAGGCCAGTGCCAGACCGGTCAGGATGCCGCAGACCAGATGCAGGGCCCCGGCGGACATGCCGCGGATGAGCAGGAAAACAAAACTTCCTGCACCGTTTTCGGTCAGGTAGCAGACGTTTTCAAAGGTAGCAAAGCCCACTGCAATGCCAATGGCCGCAGGAGTCAGCTTGTGGGAATCCGGCTCAAAGATCAAAAAGTAGAGCAGCAGAGGCAGCAGCTTCAGGATCTCCTCGCAGACAGGTGCGATCTCAATGGCGGTGGTCACGGCACTGCACTGGTTCCGCCCCATGAAAAAGCTGCTGACATAAGCCGAAAGCAGGCAGGTGGCCATGCCCAGCACCACGAACAGGGTAAAGCGCCGGGGGCTGCCCGATGTGAACAGCAGGGAGAGCAGCATGGGAAGCGCCAGGCACAAAAAGATGTTTTCAATGTAGGTCATGGGGCTCCTCCTGCAGGATACGGGGCAGGAAGCTGACCAGCGTGAGGGTCAACAGGATGTCCACAGCATAGTAAAGGCTGAACCGGGTGTAATCACGGATGAACCCGGAGGCAACGAACAGAAGAATCTGCAACAGCATTTCAAACAGAAGTGCGATCTCATAAGGCCGGAGCCGTTTTTCCTTTTGCAGGGCCGAAAAACAGAGGTAGGCCAGCGTGCCAAAGGTGAGCGCCAGCACACCAGACATCAGCGGAGAGGGGCCAAACACCTGCACCCGCATGACAACTCCGGCAATGACCACCCCGGCCGCCAGCGCAAAAGGCGAGAACGGCGGGCGCAGGCCCTCCCAATAGAGGATCTCCAGCGAGAGAAAAAAGAAATACGAGGCCATCCAGGAGCATTCGGCCACATAAAACACCTGCGGCCCATGGCCCAGAATGATCAGATGGAGCAGGTAGTACAAAGTGCCCATCATAAAGCTGGCGTAGCCGAACGCCAGGATCAGGCAGGAGCGGCTGCTGCGCCGGAAGGCGAGGAGAAAGGCGAGGAGCGCCATCGCAGCCAGCACGATCACCTGAAAGGTGTTGTCAATGATCTCAAAGCTCATCGTCGTCCCTCGTGTGCTTCTTTTCACTGCTGCGGCGCAGGCGGTAGAGCAGGATGGTCACGCAGGAGCCCAGCAGGAACGAGAGTACGCCCACCAGGATATAACCGTCGGCTCCGCGCTCACTCAGCATCCCGGCGGTGCCGGTGGGGGAAACATGCAGCGCGACCGATGTGCCTGCCCAGCCGGGCATGGCAAGGCCCAGGCAGACCACCAGCACCAGACAGGCCGCCATACAGCCTGCATCGATCAGCAGCATCTGCCGTGCGCGCGCCTGACGCTGCAGCTGGGCCGTGCGCTGGCGGATCAGCGCCATCCGTTCGGCATCAGTTTTCATACTGATATCCCTCCTGTTCCAAAAGTTGTTTCAGCTGCTGCTTGCCCCGGTACACAAGGTTCGTTACCTGCTGCTCGGTGCGTCCCAGTACCTGTGCGGCCTGCCGGTAGCTCAGTTCTTCAAAATAGACCAGAAAAAGTGTCTCCCGGTATTCCTTTTTGAGCTTGCCCAGTGCGGCGTACAGCTGCTGGTGCTGTTCGTTCTGGAGCGATCCAGTCTCGGCCAGTGCCTCGTCCGGCAGTTCAAAAGGCAGTTCCTCCAGCGGCAGAAAAAACCGCCGCCGGGTCTTGCAGCGCAATGCGAGATTGCGCCCGGTTTTATAGAGGTAAGCCTTGAAGCAGCCATCCTGAATGGGCCGCTCTCTTGCAAAAATATGGGCAAAGGCTTCGATCATCAGATCCTCTGCCTCGTGGATATCGCCCAGCACGCCGTTGATGTAAAGGGTCAGCGCGTCGCCATACCGCTCCACCAACAGCTGAGCGGCAGCTTCGTCTCCGGCCAGATACTTCCGGTAGGCTGTTTCGTCTGAGACCATCCGGTTGTTCCTTTCCGTGTTGTACACATTTCATCTTGTCTATTTTATATAAGATGAAAGAAATTTGCAAGGGAAAATACGAAAAAGCACTCCATTCTCTTCCAATTTGTGATATAATAAACTGATTTCGCCTGTTTTTCGTGCAGAAGGCGGGCGGCTGAAATTATTGGAGGGGACAAATTTATTATGGAACGTGAAACGCTGAAATCGCGGCTGGGCTTCATCCTGCTGTCGGCAGGCTGTGCCATCGGCATTGGCAACGTATGGAAATTTCCTTATATGGCAGGTCAGGGCGGCGGAGGAGCCTTTGTACTGTTTTACCTGCTGTTCCTGGTCATTCTGGGTCTGCCCATTATGACCATGGAATTTGCTGTGGGCCGTGCCAGCCGCAAAAGCCCGGTGCGTGCCTATCAGGTGCTGGAAAAGCCGGGCCAGAAGTGGCATATCCACGGCTATTTTACCCTGATCGGCTGTTACCTGCTGATGATGTTCTACACCACCGTTGCAGGCTGGATGCTGCACTATTTCTATATGACCGCCGCCGGAAAGCTCTCCGGCTTGAACGCAGACGAGGTGGCGGGCAAGTTCACCGAGATGCTGGCAAGCCCCGGCATTATGACCTTCTGGATGGTGTTCGTGGTCGTTCTGAGCATTCTGGTCTGCGCTAAGGGCCTGCAGAATGGTCTGGAGCGTGTGACCAAGGGCATGATGATCGCCCTGCTCCTCATCATGGTCATTCTGGCTGTGAACAGCCTTTTCATGGATGGCGCAAAGGAGGGTCTTTCCTTCTTCCTGGTGCCTGACTTTGGCCGCATGAAGGAGGTAGGCATCGTCAACACCCTGGTGGGTGCGATGAATCAGGCCTTTTTCACCCTGAGCCTGGGCATCGGTGCTATGTCTATTTTTGGCAGCTACATCGGCAAGGAGCACTCCCTGCTGGGCGAGAGCGTCCGTGTGGTGGTGCTGGATACCTTTGTGGCCATCACGGCCGGTCTCATCATCTTCCCGGCCTGCTTTACCTTTGGTGTGGATCAGACTGCAGGTCCCAGCCTGATCTTCATTACTCTGCCCAACATTTTTGCCAACATGGCGCTGGGGCGGCTGTGGGGCAGCCTGTTCTTCCTGTTCATGGCATTTGCGGCCCTGTCCACCGTGCTGGCGGTGTTTGAGAACATCATCTGCTGCGGCATGGAGCTGACCGGCTGCACCCGTAAAAAGTCCAGTCTGGTCAACCTGTTCCTCATCATCCTGCTGTCCATGCCCTGCGTGCTGGGGTATAACCTCTGGGCCTGGGATGGATTTGCCGTGTTTGGCGGTGCGGTGCTGGACTTTGAGGATTTCCTTGTCAGTAACCTGTTCCTGCCGCTGGGCAGCCTGGTCTACCTGCTGTTCTGCGTTTCCCGCTATGGCTGGGGCTGGGACAACTATAAAAAAGAAGTCAACACCGGCGAGGGGATGAAGATCCACGATTGGATGCGTGGTTACCTGACCTACGGTCTGCCCGTGATCGTGCTGTTCATCTTCGCCTTTGGCATCTACGACAAGTTCTTTGCATAAGGAAATAAACCCTCTCAGTCTCGCATTCGCTCGCCAGCTCCCCAAGGAGGGCAACGCATCTGATGGGCAAACATGAAGTCAGAGCAGTAATTGCCTCGCCCTTTGGGAGAGGCGGAAGCACTGACGGAGAGGGCGTTTTGTTGGAGGACACAATGCACATTTTGATCTGTGATGACGATGCGGTATTTGCTGCCCGCGTGGAAACGCTCGTCCGGGATTTCTTTGCGCGGCGGGGCCTGCAGGTGGAATGCACCGTCTGCCACAGCGGGGAAGAGACACTGGCCCGGCGGGACCTTGATCTGTATCAGGTGGCGCTGCTGGATGTGGATCTGGACACCATGAACGGCATCTCACTGGGAAAGCAGCTGCGCCAGTGCAGCCCGGAGATCTGCCTGGTGTATGTGTCGGCCTATCTGGAATTTGCCCCGGAGGGCTACACCGTGAATGCGTTCCGCTATATCCTCAAGCGCGACCTGGACTGCCAGCTGCCCCGCTGTCTGGATGCCATTCTGCACGAGCAGGATCACCGGACTCCCAAGACCCTGACCATCCGGCAGAACCGCACCGAGACCGAGCTGCCCTACGACAGCATCTACTACCTCGAAAGCGACCTGCGCAAGATCAACGTTTACGGAGATGTGGCTCATCAGCCCCTGTGCTCCTACTATGGCAAGCTGAACGAGCTGCCGCAGGCCCTGTTTGAGAACGGCTTTCTGCGGGTGGGGCGGAGCGCGGTGGTCAATATGAAGTACATCCGGCAGATCAGCAGCTATATGGTTACCCTGCGCAACGGGGTCAAGCTGGGCGTGAGCCGGAACGGCTATGCTGAAATTCGCAGCACCTATCTGGAATGGAAGGGGCAGTTTGGGGATGACTAAGGAAATGCTCTGGTTTCTGATGGGGCATCTGGTCTGCATTGGCCAGTGGGCGGCCTTTATCATGGTGGACCATGCATTTCTGGGCTGCGGCAGGAGATTCCGCTTTCCCTGCCTGTGGGCAGCCCTGCTGGCAGCAGTATTTCTGGCGGCTTCGATCCGGCATGACATTGGTTTTTTCAATATCGGATCTGTGATATTGAACGTCATCTACCTGTTGGTCACGGTGCTCTTTTTCGGCGGAAGCTGGAACCAGAAGCTCTCGGCCTGCCTTGTCAACGGCATTATGTGCCTGCTGACGGAAAATACAGTCAGCTACACCTTTGCCTGGTGTAAGCACATTCCCGTCCGGGAGGTCTGGCGCTACCGCAGCTGTCTGTTCCTGCTGGTTGCTGCTGTTGTGGGGGCTGGCCTGCTTGCAGCCTACATTATCCGGCGCTGGCGGCGGGAGCAGGCGTTGACCCCGCTGCAGATGCTGGTCATGTCCTTCTTTCCTGGCATCGTTGTGGTGCTGAACATCGTGCTGATGGTATCCGGCGGCAGTGAAGTGCCCAGCATGATGAACATGATGTTGACCTTTGGTCTGACCATAGCAGTGCTGATCCATCTGGGGATCGTGCAGATGGTCAACGACCAGATGCTGCAGCAGCAGACACTGATGGTGGAGGCTGTGCGCCAGAAGAAGAGCGCAGAAGCTCTTCTGGAATCCTACAAGACTCAGCGGCGGCTGACCCATGAGTTCACCAACCACACCGAGGCACTGGCTCTGCTGCTCCAGCAAGGAGATTACGAGGGCGCAAAGGCCTACCTCTCCACGCTCACAAAGACCATTGCGGCGAATACCACCATTATGAACACCCACAACCCCTTATTAGATGCCCTGCTCAGCAAAAAGTACGAGGAAGCCAGCCGAAAAGGGGTCATGGTCTATTTTGATCTGCCCGATCTGCGGGATATGCCCATGGGCCAGACGGATCTTGTGATCGTGCTCTCCAACCTGCTCAACAATGCCATTGAGGCCGCCGCGCAGGCTGATCCGCCGGAGGTCTATGTGCGGATGCGGAAGAGCGAGGACGAGGTGGTGCTCTCTGTCCGCAACCGGGTGGAGAAGGACCTGAATCTCGCGGACGGCCAGCTGCCCCGCATCTCTCAGAAAGGGGCGGGCCACGGCTTCGGGCTGTGGAACGTGCGGGATGTGCTGAAAAAATACGGCGGCGAATATACCATCAGCTGCCGGGGGTGCTGGTTCCGCTTTACCTGCACCATCCCGCTCCGCAAATTATGACATGAAACCCTGCAGAATATGACATTTGGGGTGAAAGTTTCATTGGAATCTGCTACAATGAAATCAAGTTAAAGGCAGGAGCGCCTCCCCGCTGTATGGTTTGCGGCCGACAGAGGAAGGAACATCCGGGAACGCAGGCGTGTGTGCGTGGGCCGGAACGTCTTTACGAATAAAAAGTCTGACGAAGCTCTGAATGGCGATCTTGGGGGATTGCTGCAGATAGAGACCTTCTGAATGCACTGCACCTGCACGGCATCGTATGTGGGAATGGGATGCCGGGCGGTGCTGCCGGAGGGAGCTTTGTCGGGCTTTTTTTGTTTGAGATCAGGCCGGAAGGAGGACGGTGTGGAGCATGGCTGCACCTGCACGGAAGCGGGCATCCTGCTGGATATCTTCACCCCGATGCGGGAGGATTTCGTGTAACAAACAAAAAAGGCAGTGCGCCGCGTGGGACGCACTGCCTTTTGCTTTTGTACCGATTATTCCGGCTTCACCTGCAGCTCCTGCTCACAGTAGATGCAGCGGTATTTGCCGTTGGAGCTCATCTCAAAGATCTGGTCGCATTCCTCTTCAATGGAGGAGATGCAGCGGGGATTGCGGCACCGCACAATGTTCACCAGACGCTTGGGGGGCTTCGGCTTTTCCTTGCGCACAGCCTTGCCGTTTTCGATCACGGTCACGCTGATGTCAGGGTCAAGGTAGGCCAGCACGTCCAGGTTCAGCCAGGAGGCATCCCCCTCAACCTTGATGATGTCCTTGCGGCCGCAGTCGGCCTTGTGGGAGCGCGCATTCTGGATCAGTGCCACGTTGGCGGTCTTGTTGCCGGTGATGCCCAGCAGCTCCATCAGGCCCACAGCGGTGCCTGCCTTGATGTGGTCGATCACAATGCCGTTCTGGATCTCGTCAATATTCAGCATATCAGTTGCCCTCCTTCGGTGCCTTGGGGTCGGCAAGACCCAGCAGCGTCATGATCAGTGCCATGCGGATGTATACGCCGTTCTGCACCTGCTCAAAGTAGGCGGCACGGGGGTCATTGTCCACATCCAGTGCGATCTCGTTCACGCGGGGCAGGGGATGCAGCACTGCCATTTCAGGCTTGGCAAGGGCCATCTTTTCGCTGGTCAGGATGTAGCTGTTCTTCAGGCGGATGTAATCCTCCTCGTTGAAGAAACGCTCCTTCTGCACACGGGTCATGTACAGAATATCCAGCTCGGGCATGGATTCCTCCAGGCTCCGGGTCTCACGGTACTCGATGCCGTTGGCCTCCAGCACATCCTTGATGATGTAGTCGGGCACCCGCAGTTCCTCGGGGCTGATGAGCACAAAGCGGATGTTCTTGCAGCGTGCCATGGTCTTGATGAGAGAATGGACGGTGCGGCCGAACTTCAGATCGCCGCACAGGCCGATGGTCAGGTTATCCAGCCGACCCATCCGGGTGCGGATGGTCATCAGATCGGTCATGGTCTGGGTGGGGTGCTGGTGGCCGCCGTCACCGGCATTGATGACCGGGATGCGGGAGTAGCGGGAAGCGCGGAACGGTGCGCCCTCTTTGGGATGGCGCATTGCCACGATATCAGCATAGCAGGAGACCACACGGATGGTATCTGCAACGCTTTCTCCCTTGGAAGCGCTGGAGACGGTCTCGCTCGGGAAGCCCAGTACATGGCCACCCAGGTTCAGCATGGCCGCCTCAAAGGAAAGGCGGGTGCGGGTAGACGGCTCATAGAACAAGGTGGCAAGCTTTTTGTGGGCCGCAACGTCCTGGTAAGCGGCAGGATCGGAGCGGATGCGGTCGGCCAGATCCAGCAGAGAGGTGATCTCCTCCTGGCTGAAATCCAAGGGATCGATGAGATGGCGCATGAATTTTACCTCCGTCAAAGTAATTTTCGTAGAATGGAAAAATCGAAGAAATTCGTGTAATAACTCAGTGAGCGCATGACCGGGTGGCACAGACGGTTGAAGCAGATCTCATCCAGCAGCAGCATGGCCTCGCCGGGAGCAAGACGCATGGCAGCCCGGATGGCCTCGTCGCCGCAGCTGGCCTTGAGGTGGGCCACATTCGAGGAGATCTGCTGGTTGCATTCCTGCTCCAGGATATCGAACACGCCGCCGCTCAGGTCGATGCGGGTGTAGTCCCGGCTGCCAAAGAGGGCACGGGGCAGATAATCGATGGAGTAGATGACCGGGGTGGTGTCGGCCAGGATGCGTTTTTTGATGCAGATGACCTCATCCCCCGGTGCAATGGCAAGATCCCGGGCAAGCTCGGCCCCGGCGCGGATGGGATAGATCTGGATGCCATCGGCGTGGGGGTAGCTGCCAAAGCTGCGGATCAGCGGGTAATATTCCAGCTTCTGGTCAAGGCGGCTGCGCAGGCCAAGCACAGTGCGGTTGACCACTGTGCCAATGCCGCGCACACGCTCGATGTAACCGGCGCGCTCCATCTCGCTCAGCGCGTCCCGGATCACGGTACGGCTGACACCGAGTTCCGCGGCCAGATCGACCTCGGCGGGCAGGCGGTCGGCATCGGCGTAGCGGCCGGTGCGCAGTTCTTCCAGAAGCGCCGCAACGACACGGTCACTGATGACCGCACCGCCCAGGCGGATGGATGACGAAGAGCTGGATTCTTTCATGGGCTGTTCCTCCGGTTCGCGGGCGGGGCAGTGCCCGCCTGGACTTGGGAAAACCTGCCCTGCAACCCAAAAGCTGCGCCGGACAGATTTTCTTACTTTCATTATAGCATGATTTGACTTTATTTTGAATGGTAATTATACTGGAATCCAGCAGAAAGTATGATTTTATTTTTGGAGGGTTCACAAAATGGAACTGATACTGCAAAAAGTGTGTGGCCGGTCTGCACAGCTTCCCATTCGCCTGCGCCGGTGCGGCCCTGCGGATGCCGCCGCATTCTTTGCTTTGCAGAACGAAGTGCGGGCCGCCATGCCCCACCCGGAGCAGTTTGTGCCGGACACACTGGAGAATATCACGGCCTATCTGAGGGAGGACCTGTGCATCGGAGCATACGACGGCGAACGGCTGGGGGCGTACTTTATCCTGCGCTACTGCGGCCGGAGCGCGCACAACTATGCGGCCTTTCTGGGGGTGCCCCGGGAGGAGTGGGAGCACTGGGTCAATGCAGACAGCGCAGTGGTCCACCCGGACTGGCGAGGCAACGGTCTGCAGCGGAAGCTGCTGGAAGCGGCGCTGCCCCTTGTCCGGCCCGGCATCGTGGGCATCGGGGCCACCGTCAGCCCGGAGAATCAATACAGCCTGAACAATGCCCTTGCCTGCGGTTTTGTCATTGCCGACCGCCGTGAGATGTACGGCGGGTATGACCGATATCTGTTAAAGAAGATGCTGTAAACAAAAACGCTCTCCTGCTGAGCACAGGAGAGCGTTTTTTGTTATGCGACCAGGCGGCTCTCTTCCTTCAGCTGATCGTTCATCTTTTTGCGCACGACCAGCAGGCAGATGAGATGCACCCCTGCGGTCAGGGCCCAGCTGATGGGATAGCTGATGTACAGCGTGCCGGTGGAGCGGAACATCCGGAAGATGGTTGCGATCCAGACCAGACGGAGCAGGCAGCTGCCCACCAGACTGACGATCATGGGGATCACCGAGTAGCCGCGGCCGCGCAGGCAGCTGGCCAGAGTGTCCATTATGCCGCACAGGAAGTAGGCAGTGCAGATGATCTGCATCCGGGACAGGCCGGCAGCCACCACGGCTTCATCCGTGGAGTAGAAGTGCAGCAGGACCTCACCGCCAAAGTAAGCGCCGCAGCCCAGGAACAGGCCCGCCACAGTGACGCAGAGCAGACAGTTGCGCATGACGCGGTCGAGGTTGTCGTACCGGCGGGCACCCACGTTCTGGCTGGTAAAGGTCACGGCCGCCTGCGCAAAGGCATTCATGCCGGTGTAGATGAAGCCCTCGAGGTTGGATGCGGCAGAGTTTCCGGCCACGACCGTGGAGCCAAAGGAATTGATAGCCGACTGGATCACCACGTTGGACAGGCTGAACACGGTGCTCTGCAGACCGGCGGGCAGGCCGATCTGGATGATCTGCAGCAGGGCTTTCTTGTGGAAGCCCAGATGCCGCAGGTCAAGGTGCATGGCACCCTCTTCCTTGACCAGCAGCACCGTGACCATAATGGCGGATACCGTCTGGCTGAGGATGGTGGCCAGCGCAACACCCGCCACGCTCATCTGGAACACGATGACGAACAGCAGGTTCAGCACCACATTGATGACACCTGCCACCGCCAGACAGACCAGCGGGCGGCGGGTGTCGCCCACGGCACGCAGCAGGGAGGCGTTGAAGTTGTACAGCATGGTCATCGGCATTCCGATGAAGTAGATCTTCAGGTAAAGGGTGGCAAGGTCAATGACATCCTCGGGGCTGGACATCAGTTCCAGCAGGCCGTGGGCTGCAAAAAAGCCCACAAAAGCCATCAGTACGCCGCCCACAAGGCTCAGGGTAACAGCGGTCTGCACCGCTTCGTGCACGCCCTGGTCATCCTTTGCGCCATAGCAGCGGGCAGCCACAACGTTTGCACCCAGCGCAAGGCCGACAAACAGGTTGACCAGCAGGTTGATGAGCGCACCGTTGGAACCAACTGCTGCCAGCGCGGCGCTGCCGACGAACCGGCCCACCACGACCACATCGGCAGCATTGAACAGCAGCTGCAAAAAGCTGGATGCCGCCAACGGCAGGGAAAACAGGATGATCTTTTTCAGCATCGGGCCGCTGGTCAGATCACCGGCCTGGGACATTTGTGCCATGAAAGCTCCGCCTCCTTTGAAACTTCTCTCATACTCTTGCACCAAAATTGAAGCGTAAAAAATGCGCCGTGCCGTTTTGCGGCACAACGCAATTGTAAAGAACATCTATATTATAATACAGTTTTCTGTAAAATACAAGATGCTGCGCAGGGGAGATCCTGCCTTTCCGGGGCACTTCGATCAGGAATGATGGATCTGCAGCGTTTTCCAGTGCTCTTTCTTCTCATATTCTGTTGTCACGCCGTCATCCCGGTACATCCGGTACTCAGCAGATTCGCCGTCGGGCAGGAAGCTCCACAGGGTCAGGCTGGCATCATCCAGCTCAGAGGTGCTGTTGGCGGGCTGTGCCACGGGAACGATGTGACCCGGACGGAGGAACAACAGCACTTCGTCCAGCGCACAGCGGATATAGTGGTGCCCGGCGGGCAGGATCTCTTCATCGTAGTCATCCACAGCCCGCAGGCGCAGGAGCTTCATGGATTCGGGCAGGTAGACATGCCGCCCGTGGGCATTCTGGACATAGACGGGAGCGGCCATCAGGCCATCGCCCAGCAGAAGCTGATCTTCCACCTCCCGGGCATCGGGGTCATCCGGGTAGTCGAAGGCCAACGGCCGGAAGTAGCTGGTGTTTTCCAGCGCGGCCTTCATAAATTCGCTGTACAGGTAGGGCAGCAGGGCGTAGCGCAGACGGATCATATTGCGCACAGCGGGCAGCACCTCGGGGAAGCGGTAGTATTCCTGCATCCGGGTGCCAACTGCGGAGTGGTTGCGCATCAGCGGGGTGAGCAGACCGAACTCAAGCCAGCGCAGGGCAAGATCCGGCGTGGTATCGGAGGAGAAGCCGCAGAGGTCGGCACCGCTGTACAGGAAACCGCACATCTGGACACTGGGCATCATCTGGATGTTGGCCAGCAGTTGGGCCCAGCTGGAATTGTTGTCGCCCAGCCAGATGCCGCCGTAGCGGTGGCTGCCAATGAAGCTGGAGCGGCTGTAAAGCAGGGTGCGCTGGCCCGGGCGCAGGTCGGCAAAGGCTTCGCCAGCGGCGCGGGTCATGCTGCCGCCGTAGAGGTTGTGAACCTGATCGTGGCGCACCTTCTGGCCGTCCACCTCGTGGTAGAAGCTGGCGTAGTCTGCCGGGCTGTTCATCAGTCCCATGGCACCGCCTACCACGCGCGGGAAGAACTCCTCCTGCTCAATGTTGTCCTTCTCCCGCAGGGCGGCCATATCGTTCAGAAAAGCGCGCAGCCGCTCAGGTGAGTAGAAGAGGGAGGGCTCGTTCATATCGTTCCAGAAGCCCTCGATGCCGCAGTCGGTCAGGGCCTTGTATTTGTGACCGAACCACTCCCGCACCTCAGGGCGCAGGAAGTCGGCAAAATAGGCCTTGCCGGGCCAGACTGCCGCCACAAAGGGGGTCCCATCGGCCTTTTTGCAGAAGTATCCTTTTTCCAGCCCTTCGGTGCAGGTGGGGTCGTTGGGGTCGATGCGCACGCCGGCATCGATGATGGGCACCAGACGGATGCCCTGCGCTTTCAGGTCTGCGGAGAGCTTTGTAAGGTCTGGAAAACGTTCCTTGTTTACGGTGAAATCGGCATAGTCCTGCATGTACTCGATGTCCATACAGATCATGTCCAGCGGCAGGTCGTGCTCCTTGTACTGGCGTGCAACTTCCCGTACGTCCTCCTCGGTCTTGTAGCCCCAGCGGCTCTGTGCCAGACCGAATGCCCACTTGGGTGGGATGTAGCTGCGGCCGATGAGGGTGCGGAACTCCTTGCAGATCGCATTTTCGTTCCCGCCGGAGAGGAGATACAGATCGTAGTCTGGGGTCTCAGTGTGGAAAGAGAAAAGATCGTGGCGGGTATAGCCGATGTCGTAATACACCTTGCCCGGGAAATCCACGAACAGGCCAAAGCAGGTGCTGCCGTCCCGCACCAGCAGGAAATTGTGCGCACCATAGAAGGAAAGCTTGTCCTCACTGTGGCGGGATTCGTCGGTGTTGTTGGTGATGTAGTGCCAGCCGCGCTTGTTGATGCCGCGGGGCATTTCCCCCAGACCGTAGACCGCAGCCTGCTCACTGAGGGGGAACCGCCAGCCGGTGCCATCGGGAGTCAGAAAGGGAACGGGGCCGCTTTCCGCGGGAAGAGACAGTACAACGCTCTGGGTGGGGAAGGGATGCCCGAAAGAAAAACGCTGGATCACAGAAAAGTCCTCCTGTTTCAGATAGAGTTGTTACTGTAATGATACGGCAGAAATCGTTCCGGAACAAGAGAGAAAACAGGATAAAAAATGCAACAAAACAGGCGTTTTGTGGTCTGCGCAACAGCCAATACTTTTGTTGCGCCTGCCGGAGCCCCTCGGGCGTGAAACTGCACGGAATGGATTGCAAACTGTCGAAGGGCTTGCTATAATAAAAGGTACTCTGAAAAGGGAGGATCTTCCATGTATCGAAACGGCATCAAGCGGCTGCTGGCGGTCATTCTGTCCCTCTGTGGCATGATCGTGCTCTCGCCGCTGCTGCTCATCCTCTGCCTTGCCATCAAGATCGATTCCCCGGGACCGATCTTTTTCAGGCAGAAGCGGGTGGGCATCCACAAACAGCATTTCAATATCCTCAAGTTCCGCACCATGCGCATCGACACCCCCCACGATATGCCCACCCACATGCTCAAGGACCCGGATCAGTATATCACCCGGGTGGGGCACTTCCTGCGCAAGACCAGTCTGGACGAGCTGCCCCAGCTCTGGAACATCTTTGTGGGCGATATGGCAGTCATCGGCCCGCGCCCGGCGCTGTGGAACCAGTATGATCTGCTGGCCGAGCGGGACAAGTACGGTGCCAACGATGTCCGCCCCGGCCTGACCGGCTGGGCCCAGATCCATGGGCGGGATGAGCTGGAGATCGTGGACAAGGCCCGGCTGGACGGCTACTATGTGGAGCACCTGAGCTTTGGCATGGACGTAAAGTGCTTCTTTGGCACCATCAGGGCGGTGCTCGACCACGACGGTGTGGTCGAGGGCGGCACCGGCACTTTGCACGAAGAGGAAAACCACAAGAAGTAAGACTGGCCTGGGCAGAATACTTGATTTATCCCCTGAAAAGCGTATAATAAAACGGTATAAGACATCAAAGGAGGATTTCCATGAATCGCACCTACATCAACGAGGTACAAAAGGAAATTGGCAATACGGTCAAGGTACAGGGCTTTATTGAAAACCTGCGCAACAGCAAGTATATGGCCTTTATCGTACTGAAGGATATCACCGGCAAGCTGCAGATCACGGTTGAAAAAGAGGATCATCCTGATCTGGTGGACACCATCGATCAGCTGACCCCTGATTCTGTCATCACTGTCACCGGCAAGGTGGTCGAGAACGACTACGTCAAGATGGGCGGCATTGAGATGATTCCCGAGGCCATCGAGGTGGAGAGCATTGCGGATGCACTGCCCATTGCCCGTAAGGCCATTGCCGCCACCAAGAAGAAAAAGGCAGTGGAGCGTTCCAGCATCGACCAGCGCATTGATTACCGCTGGGTCGATCTGCGCACCGACGAGAACCAGCTGATGTTCAAGGCCCAGAGCTGCATGGTCAACGCCATGCGCAAGTTCCTGCTGGACCAGAACTTCATCGAGATCCACACCCCCAAGCTGATCGCTGCTGCCAGCGAGAGCGGCTCTGAGGTGTTCAAGGTGGATTACTTCGACCGCAATGCCTATCTGGCACAGAGCCCCCAGTTCTACAAGCAGATGGCAATGGCTGCAGGCTTTGAGCGCATTTTCGAGACCGGCCCTGTGTTCCGCGCCGAGAAGAGCTATACCAACAAGCACGCCACGGAGTTCTCCGGCTTCGATCTGGAGTTCAGCTACATCACCTCTTACAAGGATGTCATGGCCATGGAGGAGCAGCTGCTCAAGGCTGGCCTGCAGGCTGTGAAGGACGCATACGGCGATCAGATCCAGGAACTGTTCGGCAAAGAAGTCATCGTGCCCGAGACCCCGTTCCCCGTGGTCAAGCTGGCTGACCTGTACAAGGGTCTGGAAGAGGACTTCGGCTATGTGGTGGACGATTCCGAGAAGGGCGACCTGACCACCGAGGCTGAGCGCCTGAGCTACGACTGGGTGAAGAAGCACTATAACCACGAGTTCCTCTTCGTCACGGATTACGATGCTGAGAAGCGCGCTTTCTACCACATGCGCGACGAGAACGGCGTGCCTCAGGGCTACGACCTGATCTGGCGCGGTGTGGAGATCACCACCGGTGCCCAGCGTGAGCACCGCTATGAGGTGCTGAAGAAGCAGGCCGAGGAAAAGGGTCTGGCTGAGGATGTCAAGTTCTATCTGGAGTTCTTCCAGTATGGCTGCCCCCCGCACGGCGGCTTCGGTCTGGGCATCGACCGCCTGACCATGCTGCTGGTGGGCGAGAGCATCAAGGACGCGGAGTTCCTGTTCCGCGGTCCCAACCGTCTGACCCCGTAAGGACGGGGGTGTTCGTATGAACGCCGCAGACCATTATCTGACCCGTTATCTGGAAGCGAAGGATCTGGATCAGTACAACGCACTGCTCCGCTACACCTTTCAGGTCACGGAAGAAGAGCTGACTGCCACAGGCTGGAAGGACGATGAGATCAAGCAGTCCAAGTTCCCGGTGCTGGAACGTGCCGATGTACTGGGCTGCTTTGATGGAGACACGCTGGTGTCCCAGTTTGCCGTCTATCCGCTGAAAATGAACATCTACGATACGGTCTACCATGTGGGCTTTGTCACCAGTGTCTGCACCTACCCGGAGTACACCGGGCAGGGCATTATGAAGCACCTGATGATCAAGGGTCTGACCCAAATGCACGAGGAGGGCAAATCCTTCGCCCTGCTCTACCCGTACAGCATTCCGCTGTACCATCATCTGGGCTGGGAGATCGTTTCCAACAAGATCTCGTTCAACATCAAGGACCGGCAGATCCCCACCAAGGTCAAGGCTCCCGGCTATGTCCGGCGTGTCAGCTGGGATAATACCGAGTTCCATGAGCTGCACTCCCACTTTGCGTCCATCACCCATGGCTGTCTGTTCCGCAACAGTCTGGCCTGGGAGGAATACTGGCGCTGGGATGAGGACGATACCAATGTTGCGGTCTACTACAACGTCAAGGATAAGCCCTGCGGCTACATGGTCTACCTCATCAAAAATGACATCATGCACATCAAGGAGATGGTCTACCTCAACCGCGAGGCCCAGAAAGGCTTGTGGGAGTATATCCATGCCCATGATTCCATGATCGATGAGGTGCACGGCAGCACCTATTTCAGCGAACCCATCGCCTTTGAGATGGACGATGGCGACATCAAGGAAAGCATCCGCCCCTATGCCATGGGACGCATCATCGACGTGGAGGATTTCCTCGCCGATTACCCCTGTGACCCGGACGGCGGCACCCTGTGCATCGAGCTGGAGATCGAGGACTCGCTTCTGCCATGGAACGACCGGACGTTCAACGTTCGCTTTGCGGATGGGCACTGCACCATGACCCGTGAACCCGCCGAGTATCACCTGAAAATGGGCATCGGCACCTTTACCACCCTGTTGCTGGGCTACAAGACCGCAGAGCGTCTGTATGAGCTGGAGCGCATCGAGGGCAGGGAAGAG
Organism: Faecalibacterium sp. Marseille-Q0746; assembly: GCF_017377595.1. Classification (NCBI taxonomy): domain Bacteria; kingdom Bacillati; phylum Bacillota; class Clostridia; order Eubacteriales; family Oscillospiraceae; genus Faecalibacterium; species Faecalibacterium sp. Marseille-Q0746. The sequence continues at coordinate 69,695 of NZ_JAFREI010000013.1, forward strand.
GCTGTGGAACGGCTGGATGACGTGCTCTTCCATAAGATTCCATATATTTCGGATTACATCTGACAAAAGAAAACAACCCTCTCCGTCAAAGCCTTTTGCTTTGCCTGCTTTTCCCGAAAGGGTGAAGCGGCATTGCGAGGCAATGACGGAGAGGGTTGTTCTTTTTGACTCAGAGCAGCGTCGGCACCAGCTCAGCCAGCTTCTCAGCCAGCTGTGCATGGCCCTTACGGGTCAGGTGCATGAAGTCGATCTGGTTGAACTCGCAGCCTTCAGCGTTCAGGAAATGGACGTTGTTGCGCTCTGCAATGATCTTGTACCAGCCGGCAACGCCCTTGGACTTCTCCACACAGCCGTCGCCCATGACCTCATCGTGGAAGCCCTCCTTGATGCGCGGAGGAGCAACTACAAGAATGTTGGGTTCCTTGCCGCCCCAGCAGTCCACGGTCTTGCACTTCTGGATCAGGCGCTCCATGCCAGCGCCAATGCAGGCGGCGTTTGCGTTGAAGCGCTCTTTTACATCGTTGGTGCCCAGCATGATGATGAGCAGGTCGATGACTTCATGGCTCTTGAGCAGGGGATAGGCCACGCTCAGAGCATCCATGGACTCGTGGATGGGATCTGCAAAAACGGTGGTGCGGCCGGAAAGGCCCTCTTCGGTTACCAGATACTTGTCGCCCAGAGCAGTCTGCAGGCGGCAGGTCCACCGCTCGTCCTCGTTGAAGCGGATGCCGCCGTCGGCGTTATCCTTGGGGTCGGCACAATAACCGTGGGTGTTGGAATCGCCCAGGCAGAGAATATGTGTTTTCATCTCAATACACTCCTTTGATCGTTCAGATGATCAGGCTTCGCCGTGCTGCTGGCGGAAGTAATAGACTGCGCCTACCATACCGGCATCATTGTGCAGCTGGGCGGCGCGGATCTCCAGCCCCTCGGCAAAGGCGGGCATAACGGAGGCCCTGACTTTGGCGGCAATGGGCTCGATGAGCAGCTTCTGCTGGGCGCTCACGCCGCCGCCGATGAGAATGAGCTGCGGGTTGAAGATGTGCACCATGCCTGCAAGGCCCTGTGCGATCTCATCCGTCCAGGCATCCAGCAGGGCCAGAACGGTCTTGTTGCCAGCCTCTGCGGCAGCAAAAATGGCGCGGCCGTCTTTCCAGGCCGGGTCCTTTTCCTGTGCGGCCCGTACCAGAGCCGTGGTGGCGGCGTAGCGCTCCCAGCAGCCGGTGGCACCGCAGGTGCAGGGGATACCGTCCAGTGCATGGGTGCGGTAGTGGCCCAGCTCACCGCCCAGTCCGCGGGCACCCTCCAAAAGGCGGCCGCCGGTCAGGATGCCGCCGCCCACGCCGGTGCCCAGGGTCACGCCGATGACATCGGTATAACCCTTTGCACCGCCGACCCAGACCTCGCCCAGCGTCATGCAGTTGGCATCGTTGGCAACGGTGACGGGTAGGCCGAAGAGCCGTTCCAGTTCGGCCTGGATGGGGCTGTTGATGTAGTTGGGAAAGTTGCCGCAGGTACCGGCCACGATGCCTTTGCGGCTGTCGATCTGGCCGGTGGCCGAAACGCCCACACCTTCCAGCGTGTTCACGTCGATGTTCTGGGTCTCCACAAAGGCTTTTGCAGCTTTGAGCACGGTGGTCAGCACCGGGGTCTGGTATCCGTCAAAGTTGACGCTCTCCTCGGCCTTGGAGCCTACCGCGCCGGTCTCATCCACGATGCCCAGCTTGACGGCAGTGCCGCCGATATCGATCGCAAGATACTGTTTCATCTCAGTGTCTCCGTTTTACTTGTTCATGGCGTTGATGGCTCCGGTGAAGCGGGCCGTGATCTCGGCAGGGCGGGTGATGGCACCGCCCACCACCAGTGCAAAGGCACCGGCTTCCAGTGCCTTGACGGCCTGTTCGGGGTAGTGGATGTGGCCCTCGGCAATGACTTTGGCGGGGCACTCGGTGGCCAGCTTGTGGACGAAATCAAAATCGATGTCGTCAATGCCCTGGGTCTCAGGGGTGTAGCCGCGCATGGTGGTGCCCACAAAGTCGGCACCGGCCTCGGCACAGGCCATGGCGTTCTCAAAGTTGTCGCAGTCGGCCATCACCAGCTGATCCGGGTACTTTGCCTTGATGGCGCGGATGAACTCAGCGGAGGTGGAGCCGTCCGGGCGGAGAGCTCCCGTGCCCTGCACTGCCAGAATATCCACGCCGCAGGCCACCAGCTCGTCCACTTCCTTCATGGTCACAGTGATGTACATGGGGGTGCCGGGGTAGTCCTTTTTGATGATGCCGATCACGGGCAGGTCCACGACCTCCTTGATCTGGGTGATGTCCCGCACGGTGTTGGCACGGATGCCCACCGCGCCGCTCATGGCGGCAGCCTTGGCCATCAGGGGCATCACGCCGCCCTCTTTGGTGTACAGGGGCTCGTGCTCCAATGCCTGGCAGGAGACGATCAGCCCGCCCTTGATCTGAGCAAACAGTTTTTCCTTATCCATGATACTTATCCTCCATCTTGATCTTGACAACAGCTTTGCGGACACGATCGCAGCTGGGCATTTCCACGCCGGGGCGGTGCAGCTCACCGGGGAAAAAGAGGACGAATCGCCCCTCGCCCAGAGTGCCGAAAACGGCATCCTCGCTGTCCTTTTTGCCGATATCCGGCTGGTAGGGCTCCACCTCGGTGCCGGGGTCAGTCTCGTAGCCCCAGCCCTCGCCGCCGGTCAGGTCGATCTGCAGATCGGCGTAGAGCCGGTGATATTCGGCGTGGGAACCGGTGTGGGGCTTGAGATCGGCATCCATTACATTGATGAACACCTCGTCGCCGTCCACTTCGGTACGGCCCAGCGGCAGGGTATCCAGCGGGTGTGCAGCCAGAAACTCAATGGCCGTGTCGAGGTTTTTGTGGAATCCCTTGTACAGATGCAGTTGATCCAGGGTATCGCAGATCATACGCTTTCCCTCCAAAAAAGAAGCGCCCGCCTCCCCTCTGAAAAGAGACGGAGAGGGGGCGCTTGTTCAGCTTACAGTTTTGCGATGGCGGCTTCGATCATGGCCTGTGCTTCGGCCACGATGGCCTCATCCTCGGGGATCAGGCTGGGCATGGGCTCACGCACGCCGCCCAGCTCCAGACCGTACATCCGGCGCAGGATCTCTTTCTGCACGGCGTACAGGTTGCCGTGGGCCTCACACATCTTGTAGATGATGCGGTCGGCCTCGTACTGGAGGGCCTGAGCTTCCTTGACCTCGCCCTTGTTGATATGCTCGTTCATGGCCAGATACAGCTCAGGCATCACGGCGTAGGTGCCGCCGATGCCGCCGTCTGCGCCGATGACGCGACCGGAGACGAACTGCTCATCGGGGCCGTTAAAGACCACAAAGTTGCCTTCGCCGCGGGCAGCGATACCGGCATCCTTGAACATCTGGATGTCCTGGGTGGGCATGGAGCTGTTCTTGACAGCCACCACGTTGGGGTTCTTGAGCATCTCCTTCAGCAGGCTCATGGTCAGGCCGGTGCCAGCCAGCTGGGGAATGTTGTAGATGACGAATTCGGTATTGGGAGCAGCAGCGGACATGTCATTCCAGTATTTTGCAATGGCATACTCGGGCAGGTGGAAGTAGATGGGGGGGATGGAGGCGATGGCATCCACACCCACGCTCTCGGCATGGCGGGCCAGCTCCACACTGTCGGCGGTGTTGTTGCAGCCAACATGTGCAATGACGGTCAGCTTGCCCTTGGCTTCGCTCATCACTGCCTCCAGCACGGCCTTGCGCTCGTCCACATGCTGGTAGATGCACTCACCGGAGGAACCGCCGACATACACGCCCTTAACGCCCTTGGCGATCAGGTGGCGGGTGAGGGCCTTGACACCCTCAGTGGAAATATTGCCCTCTGCGTCGTAGCAGGCGTAGAAAGCGGGGATAACGCCTTGGTACTTAGTGATATCTTTCATGGTTTGTCTCCTTAAGCTCCTATATGCTTATTTGTTCTGTTCACTGCATCAGCGCCCTCTTGCGGTGCCCAGCGTCTGCTTCGGCCCTTGGGCGGGCCTCGCATCCTGCTGACCGCTGCGCCAAAAATCCCTCCCTGTTCCCGCCGCAGGCGGCGGTCGGGATTTTAGCCCTTAACGGCACCCATTGCGATGCCTTTGGTGAAGTACTTCTGGAAGATGAGGAAGATGATGATGATAGGCACAGCAGCCAGTGCAGCACCTGCCATGATCAGACCGAAGTCGGTGCTGTTTTCCGCCTGCAGCTTTGCAATGCCCAGAGAAATGGTCAGGTTGCTGGTGCTGGACAGCATGATCAACTGCATGAAGTAATCGTTCCAGCTGTTGATAAAGGTGAAGATGGCCAGAGCACCGATGCCCGGCTTGACCATGGGCAGTACGATGCTGATAAAGGTCTTGGCTTCACTTGCGCCGTCAATGCGGGCGGCCTCCAGCATTTCTGTGGGGATGCCCTCGCTGAACTGCTTCATCAGGAACACACCGAATGGCCAGCCGACGATGGGGAAGATGACAGCCCAGATGGTGTTGTAGAGGTTCAGGGCACTCATCTCACGCAGCAGGGGGATCAGAATGACCTGCTTGGGCAGAGCCATTGCGCACACGATCAGGGTGAACAGGAGCTGACGGCCCACAAAGCGCTTCTTGGCCAGTGCATAACCGGCCATGGCGGCGGTGATGCAGGTCAGGATCATGGAGACAACAGCCATGAACACGGTGTTGATCATCCAGCGCAGGGCAGCAGGAGCGGTGGGTCCGACCGAGAAGTAGATGGGATCGCCGTCGGCACTGAAGCGTGCACTGAAGGGGATGGCCAGCTGCCACAGCGGAGCGCTCTTTCCGGCAAACAGCTTCTGGTAGTTGGTCAGCACCCACTCATGGGGCCACCACTCGGGGGTGGTGGAGTTGATGGCTGCACCGGTTTTGAAGGAACCAGTGATGATCCAGTACAGCGGGAACGCAAAGGTCACGGCCACGATGCTGATCAGGATCAGGGTCAGGATGGTATAGGCGCTGGCCTGCTTGAGCTTGCTGGGGTGACGCTTCAAGGGCTTTTGCTTTTTTGCAGTTGCAGCAGTTGCACTCATTGTTACGCACCTCCTCAATTATTCTGGTTGCCAACCTTGAACTGGATCGCAGACAGGATGGCAATGATGATGGCAAGCACAACACCCATGGCGTTGCCGTAGCCGTAGCGGTACAGCTTGAACGCGGTGTAGTAGATGTAGTACATGATGGTATCGGTGCTGTGGTTGGGACCGCCGGAAGTCAGCAGCTGGATCAGCGCAAAGCACTGGAAGGAATTGATGGTGGTGATGACCAGGATGTACAGGGTGGTGGGCATGATGGCGGGCCACTTGATCTTCCAGAAGCACTGGAAATCGGTTGCGCCGTCCACTTCGGCAGCTTCCACGATGGATTGATCCACGTTGCCCAGGGCGGAAACATACAGAACGATGGGCTGGCCCACAGAGGTGGTCAGCAGGATGAGGATGATGCAGCCCAGAGCGAACCGCTCATCGCCCAGCCAGTTGATGTTCTTGTCGATCAGACCCAGCGTCTTGCCCAGATAGTTGAAGATGCCGTAGTAATTGTTGTACATCCACTTCCAGACAACGGTAACGGCAACGGAACCGGTGACAACGGGCAGGTAGAACACGCAGCGGAAAAGGCTGGTGGCCCACTCGGGCAGATCCACGATGGCGGAGCTGACCCACAGCGAGAAGGCGCAGGTCACAGGCACCGACACGATAACGATGATGAAGGTGTTTTTCAGAGCACCCAGGAAGATCTTATCGGCGAACAGCTCTTTGTAGTTTGCAAGGCCGACAAAGACATCGGCGCGGTTCATGGTGGAATCAAAGAAGCTCGTGACCACGCAGAGGATCATGGGGTAGATGACGAACCCCAGAAAGAAGATCAGGCTGGGCAGAAGGAAGAGGTAGGATGCGATGGTCTCCTGCCGGACCAGTGCGCGGCTGCGCTTTGGCTCTTTGACTTTTACGGTGGTAGCAGCCAAGAAAATCACCAAACCTTTCGTTTAGCTCCGGTAAAATGACCGGCTCCCGACGGAACTTGCAAAAAGAATGCCCCTCCCTCGCCGGGATTATCGAGGAAGGGGCAAGGTTTATAACGTTGCGATGAAAAACTCAGGTGGTGCGCTTATGCCTCGGCAGTAGCGGCAGCATTTGCGTTCTCAACAAAGGTAGCAACGGCCTGCTCAACGGGCTCACCGGTGCCAACGCGCTGCAGCATGTTCCACCACTCGGTACGAGCAGTTGCCCAGCCCGGGGTGATCTGGTAGTAATCGCCCAGGAAGCCCATGAACTTGGTGTACTCGCTCATAATGTCGTTTCCGGCGTAGATGTCGCCAACGCTCTCACGAACGGGGAAGTAGGTGGAAGCCAGAACGCTTGCGCCAACCTGGTCGGGGTCAGCAGCGATGAAGTCGATAAAGGTCTTGGCGGCTTCGATCTTGGCCTCGTCGCCGTTGTCGAAGATGCCGAAGCCCCAGATGCCGCCGCACAGCTTGGGATCGCCGCTCTCGGTGGGGAAGGCCATGGGGAAGATCTCGTCGCCGCTGTTGGTCAGGCCGGCATCGTTGTTGTCGGAGTTCAGCTGCTGTGCAATGTTCCAGCAGAATGCCATCTGCAGGGTACCGTTGCGGAACAGGGTGATCTCCTCGCCGCCGTTGATGGAAGCATCAAAGTTTACGCCCTTGGCATCGTACAGAGCCTGGATGGCCTTGATGTTCTCGGGGGAGTCGGCGGTGTACTTGGTGTGCTCAGCATCGGTGAAGGTGCCGCCGTACATGTTGTTGATGATCGCGCGGGTGCCCTGGTCGCCGCCCTGGCCGCTGCAGTAGATGGCTGCAACATTCTCATAACCGCCATTGTACAGTGCGTCAACGGTCTTGAGGAAGCCGTCGGTGCTCCAGGTGTGCTTATCAGTATCAATGTACTGGTCTGCGCCCACTTCCTTGACCTTGGTCATGTTCACGGCCATGCAGTGTGCGGTCATGCACAGGGGATACTCGTAGTAGTCGCCGGCATCGTTCCTGCAGGCGGACTCAACGGAAGCGTAGATGTCCTTCTTGGCATCGTCGGTCCACAGGTCGTTCAGGGGAGCCATAACGCCCTTCTTGCCCCAGTTGGCAACCAGACGCTCGGGACCTTCCATGATCAGGTCGGGTGCGCTGCCGCCCTCGATGGCGGTGTTGACCTGGTCATCACCATTGGTGTAATCCAGGTACTCAACGGTGACCTTGATGTCGGGATATTTTGCGTTGAAGCTGGAGATCAGCTCCTGCACAGTCTCGTCCTTGCCCCAGCCGCCGATGGGGTATGTCCACAGCTTGATGTTTGCGCCAGCTGCGGTGCTTGCCGCTGCAGAAGCTGCAGTGGAGGAAGCAGCAGTGCTGCTGGAGGAGCTGCCGCCGCATGCGGCCAGTGCACCGGCTGCACTCAGGGCACCCACGGCCTTCAGGAAAGAGCGGCGAGAGATACTGTTTTTCATAAGAAACTTCTCCTTACTCATTGATGTAGTGCGATTCTGCTCTGCGGCCCTCGTGTGGGAACCGCTTCTATTGGCCTTATTATAGAAAAATATTTTCATTTTGTCTATCGGCTGTCTGCCCAATAATGAAAGGATTTTCTTGTGAATGTCGCACAATTTTAGCGAAAAGACTGGCCTTTTGGGCAGGATTTACGGAAATTTTGAAAGTTGTAGCTATTTTGTAACCATTATAGAAAAACTGCGCTTTTTGTCGGTGAAAATAGTTTTCACTCAAAAAAGAGGGGGAAATCCGATAAATTGAAAAGGATTTTCACAAATAAGTCATACTAATGCGGCGAATTTGGGCGCTCTGCACAGAAACGAACCTGAATTTGTAGTCAAAGCCCCTCTTGCCAAGCGGCTGGGATTCTTTTATACTTTTCTTAAAGGAAAACTTCCCGACAATGGTGTTGGCGTGTGCGGCCGGCCCTTCCGGCGGGAAACGGAGCAGGAAAAAGGAGACCATCATGTCTACGACCACAAACTTCTGGGAGCTGCTGCAGCAAAGGCAGGACGAACTGACAAAATCCGGCCGTGCTGTGGCAGATTACCTTGTCCACCATGCCGACGAGGCACAGTACCTTTCCATTTCCTCCCTTGCGCGGGAATGCAAGGTAGCAGAGGCAACGGTGTTCCGCTTCTGCCGGGCATTGGGCTTTGAGGGCTACCATGAGATGCGCATTTCGCTGGCGCAGGCCAACGCCACCGGTGCGCTGGTCAACCAGCATGAGCCGGAGCCGGGCGCTACCACCGCCAGCCTGTGTGAGCACGCCAGCGGCCTGTTTCTCACTGCCATCAACGGCACCCAGAATTCTCTTTCGCCCGAAGCCGTGGAGCAGGCTGTGGACCTGATGCGTGCGGCGCGGCAGGTGTTCTGCCTGGGTCAGGGCGGCAGTATGCTGCTGGCCAACGATATCTGCGCCCGCTTTTCCAGCCTGTCCAACAAGTTCCGCACCGCAGGGGACAGTCATCTGCAGATCCTGGCTGCCAGCCTGATGGGCCCGGAGGATGTGGTGCTCTTCATCTCCTATTCCGGCGCGACCCGCGATATGCTGGAAACGCTGCGCACGGCCAAGGCATCCGGCGCAAAGATCATTTTGCTCACCCATTATGAGGATTCGCCCGGCGCAGCCATGGCAGATGTGGTGCTGCGGTGCGGCGCGCAGGAAAGCCCGCTGGATTCCGGCAGCATCCCCATCAAGGTGGCGGTGCTTTATGTGGGCGAGGTGCTCCTGCTCCGCTATATGCTGGATGACCCCGAGCATACCAACGAAGCCCAGGACCGCACCAGCGAGGCGGTGGCCATCAAGTTGATCTGAACAGTAAAACAGGCGGCATCCAACTTTGGTTGGAGCCGCCTGTCTTTTCGTTATAAGAGCGCTATAGTTTCATCCGGGAACTGCTTCTGGTAGTAGGTCACCTTCCACCGGATATTTTCCGGTTCCACCGGCGCAAAGTGGAGCGAGGAACAGGCAGTGCGGGTATCACCCTGCTGCTTTCCGCTCACAAAGATCGCCGTTGGGCCGTCTGCCCCGCCGATGATGCCAATGGCTCCATCTTCCGTGGGTGCGTCGCTTTTTCGGATGGGCTTATCACTAGAGGCGCAGTCGTTCACCTGCACCCAGCCGGTGGTCACGGCGGGGGTCAGGGTGTAAGTCATTTCCACAAATTCCCGGGGCCATTCCATGGGCGGCCCCATGTGGGGGAGGTCACTCTCCGGCATCCGGGCCGGTTTCAGGTCTTTGACCGTCAGCACGCAGGGCACACCGGTGACGGGGTGGGCAAACTCCACGACCTTTCCGGGCGCTGCCGTGAACTGCACCGCTTCGGCAGGCTGTTCCCGCTGGGTGAGGGTCAGTGTCAGGCTGGTGATGTGGGCAGGCCTGCGCTTTGTCGCCCAGGGAAAGCTCCACTGCCGGAGATCCCAGCCTTGTTCCGGGTCAAGCCCGTAGTGCTTCACGATGTCCCGCGCCGCCTGTTCACCGCTGCAAACGATCTCCTCTTCGGAGCGGAGGGGGTTATAGTATTCCCCGGCACCGCGGCTGTACTCCACGGTTTTGCCGTTGATGGCTACACTTGGCAGATAGTCAAAAGAACCAAACGGGTCCTCGGCTTCGGCCAGTTCGACAACTTCCGGCGGGCATTCGTCAATATCCATCCCTTCATAAGCGGCCAACTTCTGGTAATGCGCTTCGATCGCTTCACGCTCCACCTGGCGGCAGATGTCTACAACCAGCCCTTTTCCACAAAGGTAAATCGCCGGGATGATGAAATGCTGCCCGCCCCACACCGAGTGTGCCCCGCAGGACACTTCCTGCCCGGGGCGGCCCCGATGCGGGCGGTGACAGCCCGGATTGTCCTCAAAATAAACCTTCCACTCCATCTGCGTTCCGCCTTTCCATACAGTTTTCTCTATTGTAGCGTAGAAAGGATTTTCCGTCAACCGACGTTTTTTCGCTAGGTGCCGCTCATATCCTGCCGCCTGTCCGAATAGACTGTTTCCGAGAAGCAGACGCAGAAGGTGCGGCCTTGCCGCCCGGTGCGGACGGGAGAGAGGAGAGAGCAATTTGGAAAAACAGGAGTGTTTGGAAGCCACTGTCTGCCGGGAGATCGGGGCACGCACCGGCGGGGAGATCCTGATTGGGGTGGTGGGGCCGGTGCGCACCGGCAAGAGCACCCTCATCAAGCAGTTTATGGAGCAGCTGGTGCTGCCTGCCATCGGCCCGGCGGACGCAAAGCTCCGGGCCCGGGATGAGCTGCCGCAGTCGGCGGCAGGGCGAACGATCATGACCACAGAGCCGAAGTTCATCCCGGAGCAGGCCGTGCCGCTCCAACTGGAGGGCGGCGGGGAGTGCCGCATCCGGCTTATCGACTGTGTGGGCTATATGGTGGAGGGAGCCATGGGCCACGAGGAGGACGAGAAGCCCCGCATGGTCAAAAGCCCCTGGTTCGAGGAAGAGATCCCCTTTGACCTTGCCGCTGAAACCGGCACCCGCAAGGTCATTCGGGACCACTCCACCATCGGCATCGTGGTCACCACCGATGGCTCCATCAGCGAGATCCCCCGGGAAAACTACCTGCCCGCCGAAAAGCGGGTGGTGGAAGAGCTGGAAGCGCTGGGCAAACCCTTTGTCATCCTGCTCAACAGCACCCGTCCGGATGCTCCGGAGACAAAGGCTCTGGCTGCAGAGCTGGAACAGGCCTACGGACGCACGGTCCTGCCGGTGAGCTGTCTGGATCTGCAGAAAGATGACCTGCTGTCCATCCTGCAGCGTGTCCTCTACGAATTTCCGGTGCGGGAGCTGGATTTTGCCATTCCCCGCTGGGTGACGATGCTGGAAAAGGGCCACTGGCTCCAGAACGAGATCTACACGGCGGCGCTTCAGTTTTCAGAGAAGATCAGCCGGATGAAGGATGTTCCAGCCCAGAACAGTGCCGGAGCGCTGGCCGGGGATTCGGTGCAGGAGTCCGCCCTGAGCGGCATGAACCTTTCCGACGGCGTGGTGCGGGTGACCGTTCTGCTGAAGCCAGAGGTGTTCTACCGCGTCCTCAGTGAGCAGACGGGGCTGGAAATTGGCGACGAAGCAGGCCTGATGCCCTGCATCATTGAGCTATCCCGGGCAAAGCGGGAGTACGAGAAGATCCGTAGTGCACTGGAACAGGTGGAAGCCACCGGCTACGGCATCGTGATGCCCAGCATTGAGGAGCTCTCGCTGGAGGAACCGGAGATCGTACGGCAGGGCGGGCGGTACGGTGTCCGGCTGGAAGCCAGCGCACCCTCCATCCATATGATGAAAGCCGTCATCCATACCGAAATCAGCCCCATTGTGGGCACCGAGAAGCAGAGCGAGGATCTGGTGCAGAGCCTGCTGGGTGATTTTGAAGCCGACCCGGAGAGGCTGTGGGAATCGAACATCTTTGGCAAGAGCCTGCATGAACTGGTGAATGAGGGATTGCAGAACAAGCTCCTCCACATGCCGCAGGAAGCCCGCACCCGCCTGCAGGAAACGCTGGAACAGGTCATCAACGATGGCTGCACCGGATTGATCTGTATTCTGCTGTAACATAAAACGACCCTCTCAGTCACGCTGACGCGTGCCAGCTCCCCCGAAGGGGGAGCCAACGCATCTGACAGGAAGAAAACTGCTGATTTGCAGAATCTTACCTCGAAGCTGCAATTGCCTCTCCCTTTGGGAGAGGTGGCAATGCGGAGCATTGGCGGAGAGGGTCGTTCTTATTTTTGATAAAACCTCAAACAGCCTTCAAAACTGCTCAATGTATCATGGAATCGAATCCCCTGTGCGGCCAGCTTTGAGCTGTCCATCACAAGGTTGCGGAAGAAATCAGCAGGCTCAATCTGCACCTGCACGCCCAGCGCTTCGGCAAACTGCCGGGCCGTTGTGACCATGTCGGCATCGTTCCCGCTGCCAAAATTGTACACACCGCCGGGCAGCTGCAAGGCGGGAAAGAGCTGTTCCACCACCTCCCGCACCCAGCTGACACCCCGGTGATCGTGTGGCGAAAAGCGAACGGGAGTACCGTTTTGCGCGGCCTGCAGCAGGTTCAGCGGCAGATTGCCCCGGAGGGGCAGGCCATCACCGGGCAGATCGTACATCCACGGGGCCCGCAGAAGCACCGCCTCCGGGCAGAGCGCAAGGACCCGCTCCTCGGCCTCCAGCTTGTGCTGACCATAGGTGTTGGCGGGGGAGAGCGGCAGCGGTTCGGGCAGGGGG
>NZ_JAFREI010000014.1:0-78841 GCF_017377595.1 Faecalibacterium sp. Marseille-Q0746
CTGAAAAAAGCACACGAGCAAGGGCTGAAGCGTTCCGAAGTGCCTCCGTTTCTCGGTTTGAAGCGCTCTGACCGCAGCAACGATATGCCTGCCTAAAGGTTCGACTGCTGCTGACAATGCTCCACCAAAAAAGCACGAGATTTCGGTCTCGTGCTTTTCTTTTGCGGCAGATCCTGCTTTCTGCCGCAAATTGCATCAGATCCCGCCGTTTGCTCAATGAGTATTTCCCGCCGTCCCGTTATACTGGGAGGGAAATGGAATGAAACGATGGAGGAACAGACCATGAAATACGGTGTCATCGATGTGGGTGGCGGCCTGCGGGGCATTTACGGCGCTGGCGTGCTGGACCGCTGCCTGGAGGAGGACCTCCGCTTCGATCTCTGCATCGGCGTTTCGGCGGGCAGCGCCAATATGGCGTCCTATCTGGCAGGCCAGCATGGGCGGAACAAGCCCTTTTACGATGAATACTCCTTCCGCAGGGAGTACATGAGCGTGCACAACCTCATCCACAAGCACTCCTATCTCGATCTGGGCTATGTCTACGGCACCCTCAGCAATGCAGGCGGCGAGAATCCGCTGGATTACGCGGCGCTTGCCCGCAGCCCGGCAGAGCTCTGCGTGGTGGCCGCCAATGCACAGAACGGCGAGGCGCAGTATTTCACCAAGGCAGACCTCCACCCGGACGACTACCGCATCCTCATGGCATCCTGCTGCATCCCGGTCATCGACCAGCCCTGCGTCATCGACGGCGTGCCTTATTTTGATGGCGGCCTGGCCGACCCCGTCCCGCTGGAATGGGCCTTTGCCCACGGCTGCGACCGGGTGGCTCTCATCCTGACCAAGCCCATCGGGCTGGTGAGGAGTGATGCCCTGGACGAGCATCTGGCGCACCTGCTGCAGTCGCATTACCCCGCTGCAGCCGAGGGGCTGCGCCGCCGGGCATGGCGGTACAACACGGCTGTCCAGCGGGCACGGGAGCTGGAGCGGCAGGGCCTTGTCTGCATCATCGCCCCGGACAGCACAGAGGGGATGTCCACCCTGACCAAGAACCGCGCCGGCCTTGAAAAAATGTACGCCAAAGGCAAACAGGACGCCGAAGCGCTGGTGCGGTGGATGCAAAACACCAAACAAGATGAATCGGTGGGCACCTAGAGATGAAACCCGTTCACTTCCCTTGACAATATCCGCTCCGGACCGCCCCGGACATTATACACATGATATGTACATACAGACAAAGGAGCCTGGAGCGGTATCGCTCTGGGCTTTTTTGCTTTGGAACAGAAAAATCAGATTTTTTGCAAAAAACACTTGCAAAGAAGGAATTCTTGTGGTAAAATAATTGAGCTGTGATTGTGCTGCTATAGCTCAGTTGGTAGAGCGCATCCTTGGTAAGGATGAGGTCTCCAGTTCGAATCTGGATAGCAGCTCCAGCTCAAACCGCCTTGATGGGAAACCGTCAGGGCGGTTTTTTGCATCCGTCGCTCTGCCGTCTGCAGCAGCGCAAACCTGGCAGCCCCAGTCAGGGGAGCTGGCGCGGAGCGCCTGAGAGGTCCATCAAACAACAAAGCCGCAGGCCTGTTGAGGGCTTGCGGCTTTGCTGTTATGGGAAAGAGGTAAAAGTGTCTGTAAAATGTCGGTTTTAATTAGAAGTCGACCTCAGTGTCGTAGTAGCAGCACTTGAGCAGCTTCTCCATCTCCTCCTGGCTGGGCTGGCGGGGATTGGAGCCGGTGCAGGCATCGCCGATGGCGTTCTTTGCGATCTCGGGCAGGCGCTCCAGGAACACTTCCTCGGGAACAAAGCCCTGCTCGGTGGGGTAGGAATCGGGGCCGTAGTTCTTGATGCAGTGGGGGATGTTCAGCGCATCGTTCATGCCGCGCAGGTACTCGATGAGCAGCTTGACCTTTTCGTCGTCGTTGGAACCGCCCAGCTTCATCTCGTCAGCGATGACACCATAGCGCTTCTTGGCCTCGGGGTCCTTGGCGTTGAAAGCGATGACCTTGGGCAGATACATGGCGTTGGCAGCACCGTGGATGATGTGTGCGCCGTAGTCGGCAAAGGCAGCGCCGGTCTTGTGTGCCATGGAGTGGACGATGCCCAGCAGAGCATTGGAGAATGCCATACCGGCCAGGCACTGTGCGTTGTGCATGGAATCACGCTTGGACATATCGCCGTTGTAGCTGTCCACCAGATCGCCCTGGATCATCCGGATGGCGAAGATGGCCAGCGGGTCGGTGTAGTCGCAGTGGGCGGTGGAAACATAAGCCTCGATGGCGTGGGTCATTGCATCCATACCGGTGTGGGCAACCAGCTTCTTGGGCATGGTCTCGGCCAGATCGGGATCGACGATGGCGACATCGGGGGTGATCTCAAAGTCAGCGATGGGGTACTTGATGCCCTTCTGATAATCGGTGATGATGGAGAAAGCGGTCACCTCAGTGGCGGTGCCGGAGGTGGAAGAGATGGCGCAGAAGTGGGCCTTGCGGCGGAGCGGCGGAATGCCGAACACCTTGCACATCTCCTCAAAGGTGATCTCAGGGTACTCGTACTTGATCCACATGGCCTTTGCGGCATCAATGGGGGAGCCGCCGCCCATGGCAATGATCCAGTCGGGCTCAAACTTCAGCATGGCCTCTGCGCCGCGCATGACGGTCTCAACAGAGGGATCGGGCTCGATGCCCTCAAACAGCTCCACTTCCATGCCGGCTTCCTTCAGGTAGCCAACAGCGCGGTCAAGGAAGCCGAACCGCTTCATGGAGCCGCCGCCGACACAGATCATGGCCTTTTTGCCGGTAAAGGACTTCAGGGCTTCCAGAGCACCCTTGCCGTGGTACAGATCGCGGGGAAGAGTAAAACGAGCCATAGGAAATACCTCCGATTCAATCAAAACTCTCTGGTCTGTGGATGTTTGACACAAAAATAACCAACTCTCTTACACAAAGTGTACTGCAAACCATCCAAAAGTTCAATTGCCGGAATGTGGAAAAATCAGACCCAATTTTGGGCATTTCGCTGGAAAGGGAAGGCTTCCCGGCCGGAGAAACCGGGAAAATGGCAAACAAAAAACCACCTGAAGCTCTAAGACTTCAAGTGGTTTTTCAATGGAGCTGCTATCCAGATTCGAACTGGAGACCTCATCCTTACCAAGGATGCGCTCTACCAACTGAGCTATAGCAGCAAATGGCGACCCGGATCGGGCTCGAACCGACGACCCCCAGCGTGACAGGCTGGTGCTCTAACCAACTGAGCTACCGGGCCATGATCGCTCAAGTTCGTGCGGCGTTTACCGCCGGAACGTGCCTTATTATACCGGAAGATGGGCGGCTTGTCAAGCGAAAAAAACAAAAAAGCCGCAAAAAAGATGAAAAAGGCGGACTTCCTCAGTCTGCTCACTGCATTCGCAGCCAGCTCCTTCCATGAGGGAGCCTCTTTGCAGGGGCACAAAGGCCCCATCCCAGAGGGGGCTGGCATCGCGCAGCGATGACTGGGGGAGTATGTTTGCGCAAAAACAAAACCTCCGGAACGGCTGCTCCGGAGGTTTGTGGCAGGGGTAGTAAGTCTCGAACTCACGGCACGCGGTTTTGGAGACCGCTGCTCTACCAACTGAGCTATACCCCTAAATCTATGCTGCATTCGCTGAATGCCTGCTTATTATATAAGATTCGGCGCAAAATGTCAAGCATAAATTTTCAGGTCTTGGTATTGCAGCCGCAGCAGCCGTCCGTGGCGGCGGGCAGGCTCTGGGCCAGCTGCTCCAGAGTGACGCTGTCGATGTACTGGTTGATGACCTCGTCCAGCCCGGCCCAGAACGGCAGGGTGAAGCACTGCTCGGACATGGGGCACTCGTTGGTCTCGCTGCCAAGGCAGGGGATGGGGGCCACGCTGCCCTCAATGGCGCGCAGGATCTCGCCGGCGGTGTAGTCGGCGGGGGCCTTGGTCAGCCGGTAGCCGCCCTGGCTGCCGCGCTCACTTTTCACAAGCCCCACCCGGGCCAGCGGGGTGACGATCTGTTCCAGATATTTCAGGCTCAGGTTCTGCCGCTCGCTGATCTCTTTCAGGGAGACGGTGGTGCCCGGTGCGTAGCGGGCCAGCTCGGCCATCAGCCGCAGGGCGTAGCGGCTCTTTGTGGAAAATTTCATGGTCTACTCTCCTTGTTTCTCCCCTTAGTATACCACGCGGTGCAGGTTTTGCAAAGCGAAAACGCCGGTTTCTCTTGCCGAAACAAAAAACGTCTGTTATCATATAATAGAGAAAATATCGGAACTTGGAGATGAGACAATGGTAGAGAAGATCACTCCGGCCGAAGCCATCCGCCTGCTGGATGCAGGCAAGGCGCAGGCCGTGGATGTCCGGGAGCCGGACGAATTTGCCGTGGGGCATATCCCCGGCGCAAAGCTGCTGCCCCTAGGGGACGTGCTGACCCGCGCGGAGGAGGTCATGCCGGACAAAAATGCCCAGTGGCTGATCTACTGCCGCACCGGCCGCCGCAGTGCCGATGCCGCACAGAAGCTGGAAGCGCAGGGCTACACCGGCCTGCGTGATCTCGGCGGCATCCTGAGCTGGCCGTATGAGATCGAGGGCGATTTTGAGGGGCATTTTTAAAGGAAACTCCCCCAGTCTGCTTCGCAGACAGCCCCCTCTGAGATGGGGCCTATCCGTGCGCTGCCGGGGGGAGTTTTGTGCAAAAGAAAGGATGTGCACTTATGGCATTCGACCCGAAAAAGTTTGCCGGAGCCCATTGCGGCTGCCGGTATCAGCAGGACTACCGCCCCACGCTGGGCCGGGACGGCAAAAAGGAATCCGGTACGCTGGAGGTCATCAAATTCTATTATGATGGTGCCATCCGCTTTGAGCAGCACTGCTACGGCGAGGCGGCGACCTTTGTGTTCGGCGTGTGGGCTTCCGGCATGGATGCCGACGGCACCCTCCACTGGGCCCTGCCGGATAAGCGCAAGAGCTATTATGATGAGGAATACCTGCCCAAAAAGCTGGACCGGGTGGACGAAGTGGGCAATCTGTACTTCGATGGCGGCACCTTCCCCTGGAAGCTGGCCGACGATTTTGCCGAGGACAAACGCTGGGGCTACCCCAAATGGAAGGTGGTTCTGGGAAAGCTGGCCGGAAAAGGCCGCTGAATTTGCCCGGATTGTTACGGATTGATGAATTTCCAGTATTCCTATTGACATGCTAGGGAATGATATGGTATAACATTCCCGTTAAAAGGTATCATAGGCCCGGACGTTCGGTCCGGAAATGCAAAAACGATTTGTCGTTTGCCAGAAAGGATCAATCCCATGGAAACTATGGAGAAAGTGGTTTATCTCGACAATGCTGCCACGACTGCCTGTGCCCCGGAGGTGCTGGCAGTGATGACCCAGGCCCTGAGCGGTGCCTGCGGCAACCCCAGCAGCCATTACAGCGTTGGCTATGAGGCCAAAGAGTTTGTGGACACCGGCCGCGCACAGGTGGCCAAGGCCATCAACGCGTCTCCGGCGGAGATCTTCTTCACCGGCTGCGGCTCTGAGGCCGACAACTGGGCCGTGAAGGGCACTGCCTTCACCAAGGCCCGCCAGAACAAGAAGCACCTCATCACCAGCGCCTTTGAGCACCACGCCATCATGCACAGCATGGCGGCTCTGGAGCGCATGGGCTTTGAGGTCACTTATATCAAGCCCACCCCGGAAGGTTATATCCGCCCGGAGGATGTGGAGGCGGCCATCCGTCCCGATACCGCGCTGGTCAGCATTATGATGGCCAACAACGAGATCGGCACCATCCAGCCCATCAAGGAAATTGCGGAGATCGCCCACAAGCACGGCGTGTGGATGCACACCGATGCGGTGCAGGCCGTTGGCACCATTCCCGTGGATGTCAAGGAGCTGGGCGTGGATATGCTGTCCATGAGCGCCCATAAGTTCAATGGCCCCAAGGGCATGGGCGCACTGTACTGCCGCAAGGGCATCTGGCCCCAGAACCTGATCGACGGCGGCAGCCAGGAGGCCCGCCACCGCGCCGGCACCGAGAACGTGGCCGGTATCGCCGGTATGGGCAAGGCCCTGGAAATGGCCGTCTCCCATCTGGACGAGCGGATGGCCCACGAGAAAGAGCTGCGTGACTACGTCATCGATCGCATCCTGAAGAACATCCCCGAGGCCCGCCTGAACGGCGGCCTGGAGCACCGCCTGCCCGGCAATGCGAACATCAGCTTCCCCGGCCTGGAGGGCGAGACCATTCTGCTGGACCTGGATATGCACCACATCTGCGCATCCACTGGTTCGGCCTGCAACTCCGACAGCCTGGACCCCAGCCATGTGCTGCTGAGCATCGGCGTGCCGGAGGAGATCGGCCACGGTTCCATGCGGTTCACCTTTGGCCCGCAGAATACCATGGAGGAAGCAAAATATCTGTGCGACGTGCTGGAGGAGGTCATTCCCCGCCGCCGTGCTATGAGTTGTATGTGGCTGCAGGGCCAGAACACCGCCCGCCAGTTCAGCCTGAAGGGAGAAAACTAAGATGGCAAGTATGTATAGCGCAAAGGTCATGGAGCATTTCGCAAACCCGCACAATGTTGGTGAGATCCCCGATGCAAACGGCGTGGGTGAGGTCGGCAACCCCAAGTGCGGCGATATCATGCGCATGTACCTGAAGATCGAGAACAACGTGATCGTTGATGTCAAGTTCCTGACCTTTGGCTGCGGTGCCGCCATTGCCACCAGCAGCATGGCCACCGACCTCATCAAGGGCAAGACCATTGACGAGGCCCTGAAGCTGACCAACAAGGCCGTTGTGGAAGCTCTGGAGGGTCTGCCCCCCATCAAAGTACACTGCTCCGTTCTGGCAGAGCAGGCCGTGAAGGCCGCTCTGTCCGATTACTACCGCCGTCAGGGCATCGATCCGGAACCCATCGTGGGCAAGATCGAAGAGGATTGCGACCATTGCAGCGGTGAGAGCTGCAAGGTCTGAGCAGGATCCGCAGAATCATAAAAAGGGGTGGTTCCCGGTCGGGAACCACCCCTTTTTGATATCATACGGAACTGCGGTGAAAGTTCAGCGCAGATTCGCCTTCTGGATCAGGCTGCGGATATGGTGGGCCAGCATCTCGATGGCAGGGCCGTTTTCCCCGCCATTGGGGATGATGATATCGGCGTTGCGCTTGCTGGGCTCCACAAAAGCCTCGTGCATGGGCTTGACGGTGGCGCGGTACTGGGCGATGACGCTGTCCAGAGAGCGGCCCCGCTCCTTGACATCCCGCAGGATGCGGCGGAGGATCCGCTCGTCAGCGTCGGTGTCTACATAGATTTTGTAATCGAACAGGCTGCACAGCTCCGGCTCAGCCAGGGGCAGAATGCCCTCCACGATGAGGACGGGGGCAGGCTCGATGTGCTGCACCTCGCTGCTGCGGTTGTGGTTGGCGTAATCGTACACGGGGCAGTCGATGGCGCGGCCCGCCTTCAGCTCCTTCAGGTGCTGGATGAGCAGGTCGTTGTCGAACGCGTCCGGGTGGTCATAGTTCAGCTTGCAGCGCTCTGCAAAAGGCAGTTCATCGTGGCGCTTGTAGTAACTGTCGTGGGAGATCAGACGCACCTCGTCCTCCCCGAACCGCTCCTTGAGCCGGTAAGCCAGCGTAGTCTTGCCGCTGCCCGAGCCGCCTGCGATGCCGATGATCAGATTGTTCATGTCCCAAAATCCTCCTGCCTGCCGATTCCGGTGGAAAAACCGGTCAGAATAAGCTATAATAGGTATATTGTTGGGGAACACCCCTGTTTCTCACTGCTTATGATATCACAAATCCACTGTTTTTGACAGAGTAAGAGGAAAATTGATGAAAAAGATTGTTTCGGCCCCGTATATCGACCAGACTGCCCGCTGGGTGAACGGCTGCGAGAGCATCAGCAGCGTGATGCTGCTGCAGGCTGTGGGCATCCCCATTGACCCGGATGTGTTCATTGAGCGCGACCTGCCCCACGCCCCCTACTGGGAACAGGAGGGCAGGCTCTACGGGCCTGACCCGATGTTCGTCTACCCCGGCGACCCCCACGACCACACCGGGTACGGCTGCTATGCCCCCTGCATCGTGCAGGCCTTGCAGAGCGCGTTGAAGCATGAAGGCGCGGCGGACCGGTTCGAGGTGCTGGACGTGAGCGGCGAGACCGCAGCGCAGCTGTGCCGGTTCATTGACGAGGGAATGCCGGTGGTGTTCTGGGCAACGCTGGATTTCACCCCGGTGCCCGAGGAGCGGGACCACTGGCTGCTGGCTGATGGCACCGACTTTGCCTGGAAGTGCCACGAGCACTGCCTGCTGCTGGTGGGCTACGATGAGGAAAACTACTGGTTCAATGACCCGTGGCATGACCACGGGGTCTGCGCCCAGCCCAAGGAGCTGGTGGAGCGCTGCCACGCGGCACAGGACTCCTATGCGGTGACCCTGCGGCGGAAATAAGAAAGGCGGAACATGAAAACAGAGAAACTGAAACAGAACGTCAAGGGCTATGTTCATCAGTTTGAGGACGGCGGCCTGCGGCTGCTGAGAAAGGGGCAGAAGGGTGTGATCCACGCCATCTTCAGCCGCTTTGGCCTGGTGCTGATCCTCCTGCTGCTGCAGGTGGGACTGCTGTTCAGCATCTTCCGGTGGTTCGGCAACCTGTGGCCCCATTACTTTGGCGGCAGCGTGGTCGTTACATCGGCCATGGTCATCTACCTGCTCAACAGCAAGATGGACAACAGCGCCAAGATCACCTGGATGGTGGTGGTTGCCATCGCACCGGTGGTGGGCATTCCGATGTTCTTCTATGTCAAGAGCAATTTCGGGCACAACATCCTGCGCAAGCGGCTGCTGGAGCTGGAGGACCAGCTGCGCGGCTGGCTGCCGCAGAGCCAAAAGGCAGTGGAGCAGCTGAAAGCGCTTGAACCCGGTGCGGCTTCGCTGGCAAAGTACCTGTATGGGCGGGGCGGCGGCTTTCCGGTGTACCAGAACACCGCCATGACCTACTTCCCCGGCGGCGAGGCAAAGTTTGAGGAACTGCTGCGCCAGCTGGAAACGGCAGAAGAATATATCTTTGTGGAGTATTTCATCATCGACGAGGGCCTGATGTGGGGCAAGATCCTGGAAGTGCTGGCCCGCAAGGCGCTGCAGGGCGTGGATGTCCGGGTGATGTACGACGGTACCTGTGAGTTCTCCACCCTGCCCCGCAACTACCCCCGGCTGCTGGAGAAGCTGAACATCCAGTGCAAGGTGTTCAGCCCGGTGCAGCCATTCGTCTCTACCCATTACAATTACCGCGACCACCGGAAAATTCTTGTCATTGACGGGCGGGTCGGTTTTACCGGCGGCGTGAATCTTGCCGATGAGTACATCAACCACATCCAGAAGCATGGCCGCTGGAAGGATGCCGCCGTGATGCTGGAGGGCGAAGCAGTCCGTTCGCTGACGGCTCAGTTTCTGCAGATGTGGGGCATCCTGAAGGAGCCGGAATATGAGCAGTTCCTGACCCGGCCCATTCCGGTGCCGGAAAATGCAAAGGGCGTGGCGGCTCCCTACGGGGACTGTCCGCTGGACGGCGAGCGGGTGGGCGAGATGGTCTATATCGACCTGCTCAACCGGGCCAGGGATTACATCCACATTATGACCCCCTACCTTATTCTGGACGGTGAGCTGGAGACTGCCCTGAAATTTGCCGCTGAACGGGGCGTGGATGTCCACCTTATCCTGCCCGGAAAGCCGGACAAGCAGTTCCCCTATGCACTGGCAAAGAGCCACTATTCGGCCCTGCTGGATTCGGGCGTGAAGATCAGCGAGTGGAGCCCTGGTTTTGTCCATGCAAAGGTGTTCGTGGTGGACGGCAGGGAAGCGGTGGTGGGCACCATCAATCTGGACTACCGCAGCCTGTACCATCACTTTGAGGATGCCGTCTGGATGGTGGATGCTCCCTGTATCCGGGATATTGAGCAGGATTTCCAGCACACGCTGGAACAGTGCCGCACGGTGGAAAATACCTCGGCCAGCATCTGGCAGAAGCATTATCTGCTCCGTGCCACCGGAATGCTGCTCAAGGTCATTGCACCGCTGCTGTAACAGCTGAATTACAGAGCAACAGCCCCCTCAGGCTATTATGACCCGAGGGGGCTGCTTCTGTGTGTGGTTCAGTTCAGCTTTACCAGAGCTTCGTTCAGTGCGGCCAGCTTTTCTTCATCGAACATTTTGTTGCTGTAGAATTGCAGATCGTTCACCGAAATGCCCCGGGAGCCGGGCTCCTGCTGCACATATTGGGCCAGCTCCGGCAGCAGCTGCTGGATCAGGGCAGCGGACTGAGGAGTGTCCAGCAGGGTGCCGATCTTCATATCAAGACAGAATTCCCTGACTTCCTCCGGGGCGGGCACCAGCACGTCGTGGTTGAAAATGTGGTTCAGGAAGCCGAGTGCCATGCCCTGCCACACTGCGGATTCCGGGTTTTCCGGGTTGTTGGGATTGGCAATGTGGCGGCTGCCGGTGGAGAAGCCGTGGTCGCCGTAAGCAAAGATATGCATCTCATAGGGGATCTTCCGCTCTGCCAGCAGGGTGGCAAACTGCAGGGACTGTGTTGCGGGCACCAGATGGTCGCCCTGAGTGGCAAAAAGAAAGGTAGGGGGAGTCTGGTCATCCACCTGCTGCAGCAGGTCCGGCAGCTCCATGCCCAACGCCTTGCCCGGGATGCTGAACACAGCGTAGCCCAGCAGCATGGCCGCGGGACGGACCCGGCCCATGGTGCCCACCGAGGCGGCAAGATGCCCGCCGGCAGAGAAGCCTACCACGGCGATCTGCTCCGGGTCGATGTGCAGGTCGCCTGCGTTCTGGTGCAGGTAGTCCATGGCCTCCTGCGCCTCGGCAAAGGCATTGGTATAGACCTCCTCCACCGGACAGTTCTGGGAGACACTGTACCGCAGCACAAAGGCATTGTAGCCTGCGTTCAGGAAGGCCAGCGCTACAGGATCGGCTTCCCGGTCTGAGCAGAAAGCATAGGCTCCGCCCGGAAAGATCAGGATCGCAGGGCAGCGGTCCAGAGCAGGCATTTCGGTGCAGGGATCCTGCAGGTAGCAGGTCAGCTGGGCATTGTGGGTCCCCATGGGGATCTGAGTGATTTTCATAGTTGGCTCCTTTTTCCTGTAATAAAACGGGCCTTCGTACAGATAACCCCAAAAGGCAGGGGGGTCCCTGTGCGAAAGCCCAAAATCGACTTTGTTATTCTGATATCAATATAGCAGATAGCAGAAACACTGTCAAGAAGATTTACTGGTATTCCTTTTCCATCGAGAAGCCCCGGCCGCTGACTTCGGTCACGCGGCTGACGATGAGGAAACAGGCGGGGTCGATGGAATGGACCAGCTTTTCCAGCCGGGGCAGCTCCCGGTTGGAGATGACGCTGAGCAGCACCTCGCTGGGCTCGCCGGTGTAGCCGCCCTCGCCGTGGAGCACGGTCACACCACGGTCGATCTCAGCCAGAATGGCGGTGCGGATCTCATCCGACCGGGTGCTGATGATCTTGACCTCGGTGCGGCTGTCGCCCAGCATCAGCATCTTGTCCATGACGATGGTGTGGGTGATGACCAGCACGATGCCGTAGAGCACCTGCTCCGGCTGGCTGAACGCCGCCTGCACCAGCAGGATGGCGATATCAAAGAGCATCATGGTGATGGACACCGGCCAGCGAAACCATTTCTGCAGCACCAGCGGAGGGATATCCATGCCGCCGGTGGAAGCGCCCGCCCGGATGACCATGCCCAGCGCAACGCCGATGCCCAGACCCGAGAAGATGGTGCAGAGGAAGATGTCCTCAGTCAGCACCCGGCCGTCCAGCAGCCGCTCAAACAGTGCCAGAAAGGCGGGGCTCAGCACGCTGCTGGCAAGGGTGTTCAGTGCGAACTTCTTGCCCAGCACCGCCCAGCCCCACACCAGCATGGACATGTTGAAGAGGAAGAGGAAACCGGAGACGGAGAGCCCCGTCAGCCGCCCGAAGGCCAGCGCGATGCCGGTGGCACCGCCCGTGATGAGCCCGGCGGGCTCCAGAAACAGGGCCACCGCCAGCGAATACAGTGCGTTGCCCAGGATGATAGCCAGACTGTTCAGCAAAAGCTGCTGCCAGCGACGAGTAGATTTCATAGCAGTACCTCCCATACAATCTTATAATACAGGAAAACTTCAAGAAAATCCACCCGATGCTGTTGCTTCCCATCAGAACAGCGGAATTGATGTGGCTGCCAAGGGCTCCCCCTTTGGGGGGAGCTGGCGCGAAGCGCCTGAGAGGGCGAGACCGTTACTCCTCGTCCAGCAGCCGCAGACCCGCCGTATCGGTCACGGGCAGGGAGAACACGATGGCTCCCGCCTTGGGGCCTGCCCCCTGCATGATGGCCTGCATGATCTGGTTTTTCAGGGTGGTGCGGGACACGATGAGCACCAGCTCCTTCTCGTTGACCAGATCCACCCCCATAAAGTGGGCGGCACCCTCCATGCCGGTGCCCTTTGCGTGGATGACGGTGCCGCCGCCAGCTCCGGCGGCGCGGGCCGCGTCCATGATGGAGCCGGTGTGGCCCTGATTGGCAATGACGAGCAGCAGCTCATAGCGGGTATCCTTCAAGGTGCTTTCCTCCTTCAGTGCAAAGGTCTGGTGTTCGGTCAGGAATTGCAGCGCCCGCTTGCCGCCGATGCTGCTGACCGGGATGATGAACGCAATGCCGGTGCCCGGCACATCGATGCGCATTTTACGGCGCAGGTCTTTTTGCAGGCCGGGCCAGGTCTCGGCGGTGATCATGGCAAAGAGCACGGCCTTTTCGGTTTGCTCCAGCCCCAGGGTGGAAAGGGTCTCCCGCACCGCCGTGCCTGCACCCACCGTGCGCAGGCTGACCGTGATGCCGTGCTCCTCGTAAAGGGCCAGAAAGGCATCGGTGGAGTGGCGGTCGGTGATGGTGACGAGCCAGTATAAAGTATTCACAGCAGGACCTCCTTACAGCTCGATGATGGCATCATCCGGCAGGTCGGCAAAGGCCAGCGCGGCGGCGGGCACAGGCTGTGCCTGCCGGGCCCGGCGCTGCTTGAGCTGGGCCATCAGACCCATGAGCTGCACCGTGATGAGGGGGGTCATGGCGACCATGGCCACCACGCCGAAGGCATCGGTGACGATATTGCCGCCCACGGCCACACAGGCACCCTGCGCCAGCGGCAGCAGGAAGGTGGCCGTCATGGGGCCGGAAGCAACGCCGCCCGCGTCAAAGGCGATGGCGGTGTAGAGCTTGGGCACCACGAAGGAGATGCCAATGGCAAAGGCGTAGCCCGGGATGAGGAACCACAGGATGGAGATGCCGGTGAGCACCCGCAACATGGCAAGACCCACCGAGAGGGAAACGCCTGCCGAGAGGGCTGCGCCCATGGTGCTGGCAGAGATGGCACCGTCGGTCACTTCCTCGACCTGCTTGTTCAGCACATAGACGGCGGGCTCAGCCTTGACGATGAAGTAGCCGATGAGCATCCCGATGGGCACCAGCAGCCAGCGGAAGCTCTGGCCTGCCAGCACCTGACCCAGATAATTACCGGCAGGCATAAAGCCGATGTTTGCGCCTGCGAGGAATAGCACAAGACCGATATAGGTATAGGCAAGGCCCACGCCGATGCGGCCCAGCGTCCGCCGGTCGAGCCTGAGGGCCGCCAGCTGGAACACGCCGAACATGGCGATGATGGGCAGCAGGGAGGTGGCGATCTCCTTGATGTAGGTGGGCAGGCCCTCGTGGAAGAGCTGCCACAGCTCCACGGAATCGCTGACGTTGGGCGGGATGGGTGGAACGTAGATGCTGTCGCTGGCATGGAACGCAATGCCCAGAATGAGTACCGCCAGAATGGGGCCGATGGAGCAGAGCGCCACCAGACCAAAGCTGTCGTCCGCGGCATGGCGGTCGGAACGGATGGCGGCCACGCCGACACCCAGCGCCATGATGAAAGGAACGGTGATGGGGCCGGTGGTCACGCCGCCGGAATCAAAGGCCACGGAAAGAAATTCCTTTGGCACAAAGGCGGCCAGCACAAAGATGAGCCCGTAGAACACCACCAGCAGCTTGGGCAGGGCAATGCCCAGCAGCATACGCAGGAAGGCGACCACGAGGAACAGCCCCACGCCTGCCGCCACCGAGAGGATGAGGGTCATGTTGGGGATGGAGGGCACCTGATTGGCCAATACCTGTAAGTCGGGCTCCGAGATGGTGATGAGGAAGCCCAGCAGAAAGCCGACACCGATGATGAGCGGCACGCTCCGGCTTTTGGTGAGCATTGCGCCCACCCGCTCGCCCATGGGGCTCATGCTCATCTCCGCGCCCAGCGTAAAGAACATGATGCCCACAATGATCATAGCCGCGCCCAGCAGGAAGCAGAGCAGGATGCTGGGGGAGACGGGAGCAATGGAGAAGCAGAGCACCAGCACAATGGCCACGATGGGCAGCACCGCCTGAAGCGCTTCCAATAATTTTTCCCGCAGTTTGGGGATGGATGCCTTGAGAATAATGTCCACCGACCTTTCGAGAAAATATTTCCGCAGTGTACAAAACACATGCGGATATATGAATAGTATACCGAAAAGCGGAAAAAGGGGTCAACTAAGAAACGGTAAAGATGGATAAATGGGCGCAAAATTTACAAATTGGAAATCAAATGGAAAACGATGAGAAATAAAACGCCCGGCGGGACAGACCAGCCGGGCGGGAAAAGCATTATTTGACTTCCTGTTTGCCCAGAACGTCTGAGGTGGGGGTCTGGAAGGTGGGGATGTCGGCGTAGGGATCGGGGGTCGTATCTGCAGGCAGGCTCTTCATGTACTTGTCCATGGATTCGGCCACCTGCTTGGCAATGGCCACGGCCTCGACCACGGTACGGGCACCCATGACGGCATCGCCGCCGGCAAACACGCCCTCGCGGGTGGTGCTGCCGTCCTCGCTGACGGTCAGCAGGCCCTTCTGGTTGGTCTCGATGCCGGTGGTGGTCTTGACGAGGTTGCTCTCCGAGCCCTGGCTCACCGAGACGATGACACCGGTGTGGGGGTAGAAGGTCTCGCTGCCCTCCACCTGCACGAACTTGCCCTCTTCGTTCTTGACCGTGTCGCGGCAGATCAGGCCGTTTTCCCGGATCTCCACCGGGGCCTTGCAGAAGCGGAAGCCCACGCCCTCGAGCTTGGCATAGCTGACCTCGTACGCAGAGGCGCTGATGCAGCTCTCGTCCCGGCGGGCATAGCAGGTGACATGGCGGGCACCGTTGCGGATGGCGGTGCGGGCGCAGTCCATGGCCGAGTTGCCCACGCCGATCACGGCGATGTCATCCCCCAGCCGGAAGGCCTTGGAGTTGGCCAGATAGTCGATGCCGAAGGCCACGTTGCCCAGAGCCTCACCCTTGATGTGCATGGCGTTGGCCTTCCACAGACCGGCACCGATGAACACGCTCTTGTAGCCGTCGCGGAACAGGTCGTCGATGGTGATGGTCTTGCCGATGGTGGTGTTGGGCCGGACATGGATGCCCTTGAGCTCAAGGTGGCGGTACTGGAAATCGTCCAGCACGCTGTCGGGCAGGCGGTAGTTGGGGATGCCGTACCGCATCACGCCGCCGATCTTATCCCGGGCATCAAAAATGGTGATATCATAGCCCCAGCGCGCCAGCAGCACGGCAATGGTCAGGCCGGCAGGGCCTGCACCCACCACAGCGGCCTTCATGCCGTTCTTGGGGGCGGGGCCCTTGGTCATCTTGTTGGCATAGGTGGTGGAGATATAGTCCTCGATGATGGAAAAGTGGACAGGATCGTGGCTGGGCATCCGGTTGCGGATGCAGTGGCCCTCACACTGGTTCTCGTGGTTGCAGACCAGAGAGCAGACCGTGGTCAGGGGGTTGTTCTCAAACAGCATCCGGCCTGCGGCATCCAGCTCGTTTGCCTTGAGCAGACGGATGACCTCGGGGATGTTGGTGTGGATGGGACAGCCCTGCTGGCACATCGGCTTTTTGCAGCCGAGGCAGCGGTTGGCTTCGTCCAGAACGTGTAATGCCATGGAGTTCCTCCTCTTGTCCCACAGGCTGGGGACGCTTCGTTGTATCCAATACTGTCATTATGATACACCGAACCGCTGCCGGGATACAAGTGTGGAAATGTAAAAATTTCAGGAGAAAATTTTGCTATTTCGTCAAAAAGATAATTTTTTGACGAAGTGCGCCCCCCATCGGCTCCGGCTTTTTACGACACAGCGCGCCAAAATCACAGGCCCGCAGCTGAGCATCCACCACCGCCCGGCAGGGGGTGTTCTGCTCGGCCAGCCGTGCAAGGGAGTGGGACACCGGCAGTGCGGCAGCCTTCAGGAAGGGAAGGGCATCCTTCTGCGCCCCCAGCAGGTGGAGATAGGGCGGCAGGGCGGGGAAGGCATCGGCAGAATAGTCCAGAGCGGCATCCATGGCCAGGCGGCGCATCCGTGCCCGTGGATAGCGCACGGTGGTCAGGCTATCCAGCAGCTCCGCATGGGTGGTGCTGGAACGCACGGCGGCTTCCAGCCGGTGCTCCAGACCTTCCGAAATGCCCCGCACCTGGGCAAACGGCGCGGTTCCTGTGCACCGGCTGCGCAGAAGCGCCAGCTGACAGCGCTGGGCGGCCGCAAGATCGGTGTACTGCCCGGCGGCAAAGGCTTCCCGGTAGAGCGGCAGGACTTCCGCCGGAACATAGGGGGCAGCGGCATTAGCTCCGCCGTTCTGCCAGAGCGTGCGCAGGGCGCTGGCACTGGCAAACTGCCCCCCTGTTTCGGTCAGGGCCTGCCCGTGACCGGCACCCTGCCGGGGCAGGGGGATCGGCACCAGAGAAGCCCCCAGCTCCAGAATAGCCTTGCAGTATTCCACGGCCAGATTGTTGTTGGGCTTGTCCAGCAGGGCGGCAAGGCCGGTGCCCGGGCAGACTGCTTCCACTGCTGCCTGCCGGGCTGCCGCAAAGCTGCGGGCCCCGGCAGCAAGCCGGGCCTTGAGGGCGGTGCGGTATTCCGCGCCGGAGAGCACCCGGGCGGCTTCCATCAGAAGCGCCGCATCCGGGGTCTCGGCTCCGAACACCAGAGCGTCGCACCCGGCGGCGGCCAGCAGCTGCACCCCGGCCCGGGCAAAGCATTCCGCCCCGGAACAGGCATAAGGAGCGGGCAGGGCGAACACGAGGTCGGCCCCGCAGGTCAGCGCGGCCTGCACCCGCACGCTTTCGGGCAGCAGGGGCAGCGCGCCCCGCTGGGTCAGCCCGCAGCTCATGGCCACCGCCACCCGCTGAGCACCCAGTGCCTTTGCCTGCTGCAGCTGCCAGGCGTGGCCGTTGTGGAAGGGATCGTATTCGGCAATGATCCCGGCAAGCTTATACATTGTGAAATTTATATCGTTCATACAGAAATAACCTGTGTCTCTTTCCATTTGTGGGCAGGGTGTACAAAAAAGCATGGATACTTTGTGGAACCCTTTGCCCGGTTGCGGCTTGAAAACCCTTGGAACCTATTATATAATATTTCTAGGAATCTGTAAAATTCTGTCCGCATCTGCGAACCGAAAAGAATATGGAGGCACAAGAAGATGAAAGTTCTGGTTATTAACTGCGGCTCTTCTTCCCTGAAGTATCAGCTGATCGATATGGACGGCGAGAAGGTGCTGTGCAAGGGCCTGTGCGAGCGCATTGGCATGGAAAGCAGCATGATCACCCACGAGGCCAACGGCCACAAGGCCACCACCCCGGCGATCTTCCCCACCCACACCGAGGCTTTTGCTGAGGTCGTGAAGAAGATGACCACCGGCGAGGGCAAGTGCATCAACGATGTCAGCGAGATCAACGCCATCGGCCACCGCGTTGTCCACGGCGGCGAGAAGTTCAAGGCCAGCTGCCTGATCACCGATGAAGTCATCAATACCCTCCGGGAGCTGAGCCCCCTGGCCCCCCTGCACAACCCCGCAGGCATTCTGGGCATTGAGGCTGCACGCAAGGTGTTCGGCAACATCCCCATGGTCGCTGTGTTCGATACCGCTTTCCACAGCACCATGCCCCCGAAGGCTTATATGTACGCCATCCCCTACGAGTACTATGAGAAGTACGGTGTCCGCCGTTACGGCTTCCACGGCACCAGCCACAAGTATGTTGCATACAAGGCTGCTGAGTACCTGGAGGAGCCCATTGAGCGCCTGAAGCTGATCACCTGCCACCTTGGCAACGGTTCTTCCATTGCTGCTGTGGACCAGGGCAAGGTCGTGGATACCTCCATGGGCATGACCCCGCTGGCAGGCCTGATGATGGGCACCCGCTGCGGTGACCTGGACCCCTCTGTAGTCAACTACCTGAAGTACACCCTGAACATCACCGGCCACGAGCTGGACGAGATCCTGAACAAGAAGTCCGGCCTGCTGGGCATCTCCGGTGTCTCCAGCGACAAGCGCGATGTGGAGGAGGCAGCTGCTGCAGGCAACAAGCGCGCACAGCTGGCTTCTGACATGCTGAACTACCAGATCAAGAAGACCATCGGCAGCTACATTGCCGCCATGGGCGGCGTGGATGCCATCGTCTTTACCGGCGGCATCGGCGAGCATGATGCTGCTGCCCGTGCAAAGATCTGCCACCACATGGATTGGCTGGGAATCCGCATCGATACCGACAAGAACAAGCATATCCAGGGCGATGTCTGCGAGATCACTGCCTGGGGCGCAAAGGTCCGCACGCTGGTCATTGCTACCGATGAGGAGCTGATGATCGCCCGCGACACCAAGGAAGTTGTCGAGAAGTAAGCCGTTCGTATTTTACGCGGTTTTTACAATGCAATAAAAAGGGGAACGCGCTTCTGGATGGGGCGCGTTCCCTTTTGCTGTTTTCCGGGGCGCAAACCCTGTCTAATTGGGCCGAATGCACAAAAATGAAGCCGAAGGTTTGTTTTTTGGTTGACAAATCAAAAAAAGAACGGTACAATAGAGAAGTCCTCAACCAGAGGATGTTCTATCATTCAAGCCCCTGGTAGCTTACGATCAGCGCGATGGTCCCTAAAAACCAAAGGTATGGTTACAATCCTTCCGCGGGCAAGAACTAAACAAAGAGGAGATACTACTATGTTCGAAGACAAGACTTTAGTTTGCAAAGACTGCGGCAAGGAGTTTGTTTGGACTGCTGGTGAGCAGGAGTTCTACGCATCTCGCGGCTTTGAGAACCAGCCCCAGCGCTGCAAGCCCTGCCGTGACGCTCGCAAGAACGGCGGCGCACGCAGCAACAGCGGTGAGCGCCAGATGTTCGATGCTGTCTGCGCAGCTTGCGGCAAGGCTTGCAAGGTTCCCTTCCAGCCCCGTGAGGACCGTCCGGTCTACTGCTCCGACTGCTTCGCTCGTATGAAGCAGAACTAAGCGCTGATTTTAAAATCTGAAGCTTGGCCCCCGCTGTCGCAAGATGGCGGGGGCTTTTTGTATAAAAGGAGGACGCAAAACCTCTCCGTCATTGCTTCGCAATGCCACCTCCCCTAACGAGGGGAGGCCTTGGCATTCCACGCAAAGTTTCCGGTTTCGCCAGAGGCTCCCCTGCCAGGGGAGCTGGCGAGCGTAAGCTCGACTGAGAGGTTGTACAAAGATGAGGCTTAAAATTTGTAAGAAGTCTTGCAAAAATACCTAGTAATAGGGTATAGTATATATGAATGGTCTGTTTGACCACGAAAACACCCACAACAGAAAGGAATCCCATCATGTTTGATATTTTTAATATGCTCAAGAAGAACGAGGAGAACAAGACGATGCAGGTGACCCGCGAGACCATCATCGGCGATATTCTGGATATGGATCAGACCACCGCTCCCTATTTCATGGAGATCGGTATGCACTGCCTGGGCTGCCCCGCTTCCCGCGGGGAGACCATTGCCGAGGCCTGTGAGGTCCACGGTGTGGACTGCGACGAGCTGCTGGAGAAGCTGAACGCCCATCTGGCTTCCAAGAAGGCCTGAGTGCTCCCCACACTGGATGCGCGTCTGACCGCCGCCGCCGAGCTGGTGCTGCCGGGCAAGCCGGTGGCCGACATCGGCTGTGACCACGGCAAGCTGACAGCGGTGTTGGCGGCCTCGGGGAAATACCCCCGGGTCATCGGGGCCGATCTGCGCCCCGGCCCGCTGGCAAAGGCAGAACAGACGCTGGAACATGCAGGATGCAAAGACCGCGTTGAGCTTCGGCTCGGCGACGGTCTTTCTGTGTTGTCTGCAGGCGAGGTGGGAACCATTGTGCTGGCGGGCGTTTCGGCACAGACCACCTGGGAAATCATCGAACAGGCCCCGTGGGTGTCGCAGGTCGGCGGGCCCCGGCTGGTGATGGTGCCGGCCACCCGCCACAGCGAGCTGCGCCGCTGGCTGTGGGAACACGGCTTTGCGCTGGCGGCAGACCGCCCCGTGCAGGCGGCGGGCCGCTGGTACGCCGTGATGGCCGCTGAATACACCGGCGAGGTGCGCACCCCCACCTTTACCGAGTGCCTGTTCGGCAGAACAGCCGAATGGCCCGAGGGGGCAGGATATGCCGCCTGGCAGAAGGCCAAGCTCCCCCGTTTCCGGCTGGGCGTGCCGGATGGGACGGAGCTGGCAGAGGAGATCGATAAATTGTTAGATGGCTCGCCCTCTCAGACTCGCTGACGCTCGCCAGCTCCCCCAAAGGGGGAGCCCTTGACAAAACCGGAAACTTTGTGGGGATTGTCAAAACCTCGCCCTTCGGGAGAGGTGGCATTGCGCAGCAATGACGGAGAGGGTGAGGCTGCTGAAATTGGAGGTACAGCTTTATGGCTACAACCAATGATATTTACGCTGAGATGCAGCGCTATGCGCCGCTGGAACTGGCAGAGAGCTGGGATAACCCCGGCCTGCTGGTGGACTGCGGCCGTAAGGTGTCCCGGGTGCTGGTAACGCTGGACATCACCCCCGAGGTGGTGGAGGAAGCTGCGGCCGGGGGCTGCGAGCTCATCGTGTCCCACCACCCGGTCATCTTCAGCCCGCTGAAAAAGCTGACCCCCCGGGATGTATCGTTCCAGCTGGTGCAAAAGGGTATCTCTGCCATCTGTATGCACACCAATCTGGATGCCGCCGAGGGCGGCGTGAACGAGGTACTGGCGGGCATCTTCGGGATGCGGGACTGGGAAGTGTTTGCCGATGGCTGCGGCCGGGTGGGCGAGGTTGACCCCATCACGGTGCCGGAGCTGGCCCGCAAGGCGCAGGCTGTGCTGGGCGGGCGGTGCAACCGGCCCCGGAGCGGCCCTGCGGTGCAGGTCAAGTTTGCAGATACCGGCAGGACCGTAAGGCGGCTGGCGGTCATCAGCGGCGCGGGCGGAAGCATGTTCGAGGATGCCCTTGCCGTGGGGGCGGACTGTCTGCTGACCGGCGAGGCCAACCACCACGCGGCCATGGATGCCGTGCGTCTGGGGCTGTCGCTGGTGGCGGCGGGGCACTACGCCACCGAGTTCCCGGTGTGTGCCGCCATCGCTGACCGCCTGCGCACTGCGTTCCCGGAGCTGGAGGTGCGGGTGAGCGGAGAGAACAGAGATCCGTTTACTTATATATAAAGGAGACGGATTAAACCTCTCAGGCGCTTTGCGCCAGCATACGGGTTGCGGCTCCCAGCATCCACTTCGTGCAAAGGATTGCACTCGTGTCCTGCTGGCCGCGGCCCCAACAACTCCTCCCTTCATCCGCCACTGGCGGCGGTCGTCGTCGTTGCCTAGTAGGGGAGCCCTTGGCAAAACCGGAGCGTTTTGCGTAAACGAATAAGAGATTCTATCAGAGAAACAGGTGATTATAAGATGGCACTTGATGCCGCGACGCTGGCGCTGACGGCTGGGGAGCTGAAACAGACCCTGACCGATGCGAAGATCGCAAAAATATTTGAACCTACCCGCGATGAACTGGTGCTGACTCTGCGCACCCGCACCGAGACCTATGCGTTGCTGCTCTCGGCACGCAGCGGCTCGGCCCGGGTCTGCCTGACCGAAGAGAGCTTCGAGAACCCCGAGACACCGCCCTCCTTCTGTATGCTGATGCGCAAGCATCTGACCGGCGGCAGGCTGCTGGATGTGCGGATGGAGCCGGGTGACCGCATCGTGTACTTTACCTTCCAGTGCACCAACGAGATGGGGGATCTGGTGCAGAACATCCTCTGCGCCGAGCTGATGGGCCGCTACTCCAATCTGGTGCTGGTGCAGAACGGCAAAATCATTGATGCCCTCAAGCGGGTGGATTTTGAGGACAGCGATGTCCGGCAGCTGCTGCCGGGCCTGCCCTACACCATCCCGCCCAAACCGGCCCGCCCCGACTTTTTGCAGGTGAGCGCCGCGTCTATCGTGGCGGCAGCCTGTGAGCGGGATCTGCCTGTGGCCGATGCCCTGAACAAGACCGTGGCCGGTGTCGGCCCGGTGGTCTGCCGGGAAGCCGCCTGGCGCGCCTTCGACGGGGAACACCTGCTGGCCAACGAGCTGGACGATGCGCAGAAGCGGAAGCTGATGGCCGCCATTGATGAGCTGAAGGAGCTCCACCACAACGGCGGCTGTCCCTGCAGCGTGACTGCCCCGGACGGCAAGCCGGTGGAGTTCACCTTCTTCCGGCCCCTGCAGTACGGCGATACCTATATTATAAAGGAATGGCCGTCCTTCAACGCCCTGCTCGAGGGCTACTATGCCGAGAAGGACCGCGCCGAGCGCCTGCGCACCAAGAGCAAGGAACTGCACAAGGCCGTGCACAATATGTACGAGCGTGCGGTCCGCAAGCAGGCCGCACGGCAGGAGGAGCTGGCCGCCAGCGGCAAGAGCGAGAAGCTGCGGCTCTACGGGGAGCTGCTCTCGGCCAACCTCTACATGGCCCAGAAGGGAATGAAGAGCATCACCGTGCCCAACTGGTACGATGAGGGCAAGGAAGTGACCATCCCGCTGGACCTGCGGTTCAGCCCCAGCCAGAACGCCCAGAACTTCTTCAAGAACTACAAGAAGAAGCAGACCGCCGCCCGGATGCTGGTAGACCTGCTGGCAGAGGGGGAAAAGGAGATCGCCTATCTGGAAACGGTGCTCTACGAAGTGGAGACTGCCGCCGGTGAGGCGGCACTGAACGAGATCCGGGCCGAGCTCAAGAGTCAGGGCTACCTGAAATACTACAAGCAGCGCGACAAGCGCCAGAAGCCTGCCGACTTCCTGCGCTTTACCTCCAGCGATGGCTTTGAAATTCTTGTGGGCCGCAACAACGCCCAGAACGACAAGCTGACCCTCCACACCGCCCGGGGCAAGGATCTCTGGTTCCACGTCCAAAAAGCTCCCGGCAGCCATGTGGTCGTGATGAGCCGGGGCGAGGATATCCCGGACACCACCCGGCAGGAGGCCGCCGAGCTGGCCGTGATCTATTCCAGCGCCTACAAGGCCGGTACCGGTGCCAAGGTGGCCGTGGACACCACCGAGGTGAAGAACATCTGGAAAGCCAACGGCGCAAAGCCCGGCATGGTTCTGTATGAGGTGTACACCACCGTCTACATCACTCCCCGGGATGGGCTGGAAGAACAGCTGAAACAGAAAAAGTAAAGATCGACCCTCTTTGTCAAAGCCTGCGGGCCCTGACGGAGAGGGTCTTTTTGTATAAAGCGCCCCATTCCGGTGCATCCTGAGAGGCAGGGGAGTTTTCCACGCAAAAACGTGGAACGCGGTATGCAAAATGCACAAAAAATGCGCCAAAAGACCGTGCAGAGAAAATAAAAAAGAAAAATACGATTTTTTTGAAAAAACACTTGCCAAATGCACGCAGATGTGATAAAATATCTCTCGGCTGCAAAGGGCTTGTGCGATACAAGTCGTGCAGGCCAGCGATATGCGTAGATGCGGGAGGTTGTCATCCGGCAATAGTCGTGATGGGTTATTTCCGCGGAGTATGTCCGATCTTAGAACCGGGCGAAAAAATTACTGACAGCGATGGAATACGTTCCCTCGGCGGGGTGACCTGCGAAACGGGCGGAACCAATGTTCGGATTTGATTTGCTAATATATTTCCGGGAGAACTGCCAAGCGGTTCACCGGTTTTTCTAGTGCCAAATCGAGGAACACCCGGAACTGTGTAGAGCAATTTATCGGCTCGCCTAGGGCAAAATCAATTTTTTCAGGAGGCGTAAGCAATGGCAGTCAAAGAGAAAATCAGAATCCGTCTGCAGAGCTATGATGCTCAGCTGATCGATGCCGCAGCAGAGAAGATCGTGGAGACCGCAAAGCACACTGGTGCCCGCGTGTCCGGCCCCATCCCCCTGCCCACCGATCGTGAGATCGTTACCGTTCTGCGCGCTACCCACAAGTACAAGGATAGCCGCGAGCAGTTCGAGAGCCGCACTCATAAGCGTCTGATCGACATTCTGAAGCCGTCCAACAAGACGGTCGAGGCTCTGATGAGCCTCCAGCTCCCCGCTGGCGTGGACATCGAGATCAAGCTGTAACAGCTGATCCAAGCGATGCTCCTCGTTTCCCGAGGGGTCATGTTGGCGGTGACGTGCGCCGCCAACCAATAACCTTTACAGGAGGAAAAGAAAATGGTTAAAGGCATTATCGGCAAGAAAGTCGGTATGACCCAGCTGTTCGATGAGAGCGGCAAGGTTATTCCCGTAACTGTCATCGAGGCTGGTCCCTGCACCGTGGTGCAGAAGAAGACCGTCGAGAGCGATGGTTACCAGGCTGTCCAGCTGGGCTTCGGCGAGGTTTCCGCCAAGAAGGTCAACAAGGCAGCTGCAGGTCACTTCAAGAAGGCAAACGTTGCCCCCAAGAAGACCCTGCGCGAGTTCCGTCTGGAAGATGTTTCCGCAATGAACGTTGGCGACGTGCTGAAGGCTGATGTCTTCGCAGCAGGCGACAAGGTTGACGTTGCAGGCGTTTCCAAGGGCAAGGGCTACCAGGGCGTTATCAAGCGCTTTGGCCAGCACCGTCTGCGTGAGAGCCACGGCACCGGCCCTGTTGCTCGTCATGCAGGTTCTATGGGCGCTATTTCCAACCCCTCTCGTGTGTTCCCCGGCAAGCGCCTGCCCGGTCACATGGGCTTTGTGCGGGTCACCGTGCAGAACCTGACCGTTGTCAAGGTTGACACCGAGAACAATCTGATCGCTGTCAAGGGTGCGGTTCCCGGCTCCAAGGGCACCATCGTCACTCTGGCCAACAGCGTGAAGGCGTAAGGAGGAAAGCTACAATGGCAAAGTTTAATGTAGTCGATATGAACGGTCAGCACGTTAGCGAGATCGAGCTTTCCGACGCCGTGTTCGGTATCACCCCGAACGAGAAGGCTGTCCACATTGCTGTGGTGAACTTCCTGGCCAACCAGCGTCAGGGCACCCAGAACACCAAGATCCGCATGGAAGTTTCCGGCGGCGGCAAGAAGCCCTGGCGTCAGAAGGGCACCGGCCACGCTCGTCAGGGCTCCATCCGTGCTCCCCAGTGGACTCACGGCGGCGTTGCTCTGGGCCCCAAGCCCCGCAGCTACAACTACCACATCAACAACAAGGTCAAGCGCCTGGCTCTGCTGAGCGTTCTGTCTGACAAGGCTGCCAATGGCAACATGGTCGTTGTTGATAAGTTCACCTGCGACGAGTACAAGACCAAGGCTGTGGTTGCAATGCTGAACGCTGTTGGCGCTGGCAAGAAGAACCTGCTGGTCAACGAGACCGTCGATGCAAAGTTCGTCAAGAGCGCTGGCAACATTGCCGGTGTCAAGACCACCTTTGCAGGCAGCGTGAACACCTACGATGTGCTGAACGCCGACAAGCTGATCATCAGCGTCGACGCAGCTAAGAAGCTCGAGGAGGTGCTTGGCTAATGAAAACCGCACATGATATCATCCTGAAGCCGGTCATTACCGAGAACTCCATGGCTGGCATCGCTGATAAGAAGTACACCTTCAAGGTTGCTACTGATGCCACCAAGGTCGAGATCGCTCAGGCTGTCGAGACCCTGTTCCCCGGCGCTAAGGTCGCTAAGGTCAACACCATTTCCGTGCGTGGCCGCTTCCGCCGCCAGGGCATGCATGCTGGTTACACTGCCGCTTCCAAGAAGGCAATCGTGACCCTGACCAAGGACTCCAAGGAAATCGAGTTCTTCAACAGCATGGTCTAAACCGAACCCGCCGAGGGTTCTTCTATGGGGATATGACCCCGATAATAATTCATAAGATAAACAAAGGAGAATAGCACAATGGCTATCAAGAAGTATGGCCCCACTACTCCGGGCCGCCGCGGCATGACCGTCACGGATTACAGCGTCCTGAGCAAGGTCGCTCCCGAGCGCAGCCTGCTGGAGCCCATGAAGAAGCACAGCGGCCGCAACAACACCGGTCGTATCACCGTCCGCCACCAGGGCGGCGGCAACCGCACCAAGTATCGTGTCATCGACTTCAAGCGTCAGAAGACCGATATCCCCGCTACCGTCAAGACTCTCGAGTATGATCCGAACCGCAGCGCATTCATCGCTCTGGTCGAGTACACCGATGGCGTTAAGAGCTACATCATTGCTCCCGATGGCCTGAAGGTGGGCGATGTGGTCATCAGCAGCAAGTCTGCCGACATCAAGCCCGGCAACTGCCTGCCCTTCGAGAACATCCCCGTTGGTACCATCATCCACAACATCGAGCTGTATCCCGGCCGCGGCGCTCAGCTGGTTCGTTCCGCTGGCAACATGGCTCAGCTGATGGCTAAGGAGAATGGCTACGCTCTGGTTCGTCTGCCCTCCGGTGAGATGCGCAACGTGGCCGTGAACTGCACCGCAGTTGTGGGCCAGGTTTCTAACATCGACCACGAGAACGTCAACCTGGGCAAGGCCGGCCGTAAGCGCCACATGGGCGTTCGTCCCGGCAGCCGTGGTACCGTTATGAACCCCTGCGACCACCCCCACGGCGGTGGCGAGGGCCGCGCACCTGTTGGTCACTCCGGTCCTATGACTCCCTGGGGCAAGCCCGCTCTGGGTCTCAAGACTCGCAAGCATCATAAGCGCTCCGATAAGCTCATCGTGAAGCGTGCAGGTAAGTAAGAGAGGAGTTTAAGACAATGGGTAGAAGCATTAAAAAAGGACCTTTCGTCCAGGCTGCTCTTCTGAAGCACGTTGAAGCAATGAACGCTTCCGGCAAGAAGCAGGTCATCAAGACCTGGAGCCGCGCCTCCACGATCTTCCCCGAATTCGTTGGTCACACCTTTGCCGTTCACGACGGCCGCAAGCATGTGCCTGTGTATGTGACTGAGGACATGGTTGGCCACAAGCTGGGTGAGTTCGTTCCCACCCGTACCTTCAAGGGCCACACCGGTAATTCTAAATAATAGAGGGAGGAACACAACATGGAAGCTCGGGCAATTCTTCGTTATGCCCGCATTAGTCCCCGTAAGGTGTCTATCGTTATGGACCTGATCCGTAACAAGCCCCTGGACGAAGCGCTGGCAATCCTGCAGTACACCCCGAAGGCCGCTTGTGAGCCCCTTCTGAAGCTGGTGAAGTCTGCAGCCGCTAATGCGGAAAACAACTTTAATATGGACAAGAACAATCTGTACGTTGCTGAGTGCTACGTGTGCCCCGGCCCCACGCTGAAGCGCATGATGCCTCGTGCACAGGGCCGCGGCTACCGCATCCTGAAGCGCACCAGCCACATGACCGTTGTTCTGAAAGAGAAAGAGTAAGGAGGGAAAACAATGGGCCAGAAAGTAAATCCGCACGGCATTCGTGTCGGCGTTATTAAAGACTGGGACAGCCGCTGGTTTGCCTCCAAGAAGGATTTCAGCGATAACCTCGTCGAGGATCACAAGATCCGCACTGAGCTGAAGGCTCAGCTGAAGGACGCTGGTGTCCCCAAGATCGAGATCGAGCGTACTGTGGATCCTTCCACTTCCGCTCCTCGCGTGACTGTTAACATCTACTGCGCTAAGCCGGGCATGGTCATCGGCAAGGGCGGTGAGGAGCGCGTTGCTCTGCAGAACAAGCTGACCAAGGAGTATGGCAAGACTGTGATCGTCAATGTCATCGAGGTCAAGAGCGCTTCCACCAACGCACAGCTGGTTGCTGAGGACATCGCTCGTCAGCTGGAGAACCGTGTGACCTTCCGCCGTGCCATGAAGCAGTGCATGCGCAATGCTATGAGCCCCCGCGATCGTTCCACCGTTCCCGCTAAGGGCATCAAGGCTATGTGCTCCGGCCGTCTGGGCGGCGCTGATATCGCTCGTACTGAGAGCTATCACGAGGGCACCATCCCCCTGCAGACCCTGCGTGCCGACATTGACTACGGCTTTGCTGAGGCTGCTACCACCTACGGCCGCATCGGCGTTAAGGTGTGGGTCTACAAGGGCGAGGTCCTGAAGAGCGCTAAGACCGCTCAGAAGAAGGAAGGAGGCAACAAGTAATGTTACTGCCTAAGCGTGTTAAGTACCGCCGCGTTCAGCGCGGCCGCATGACCGGCAAGGCTACCCGCGGCAACGTGGTGTGCCAGGGCCAGTACGGCCTTGTTGCTCTGGAGCCGGCATGGATCTCTTCCACCCAGATCGAGGCTGCTCGTGTTGCCATGACTCGTTACATCAAGCGTGGCGGCAAGGTGTGGATCAAGATCTTCCCCGATAAGCCCGTTACTGAGAAGCCCGCTGAGACCCGCATGGGTTCCGGTAAAGGCTCTCCCGAGTACTGGGTTGCTGTCGTTAAGCCCGGCCGCGTTCTGTTCGAGCTGGCAGATGTCGATGAGGCAACTGCTCGCGAGGCTCTGCGCCTGGCTATGCACAAGCTGCCCATCAAGTGCAAATTTGCAGTCCGTGAGGACTCCGTGAAGGAGGATGGCACCAATGAAGGCTAATGAACTCCGCGAAATGCAGACCGCAGAGCTGACCAGCAAGCTGGTCGACCTGAAGGCTGAGCTGTTTAACCTGCGCTTCCAGCATGCCATCAACCAGCTGGAGAACCCCGGCCGCATCGACGCAGTCAAGAAGGACATCGCCCGCGTGATGACCGTTCTGGCTGAGAAGCAGTAAGGAGGTTAAACGATGGAAGAACGTAATCTGAGAAAGACCCGCGTCGGCGTTGTCGTGTCCGACAAGATGGATAAGACCATCGTGGTTGCCGTTAAGGATAGCGTGCAGCACCCCCTGTACAAGAAGATCCTGAAGCGTACCGTGAAGTTCAAGGCTCGTGACGAGCAGAACGAGTGCGGTATCGGTGACCGTGTTGAGATCATGGAGTGCCGCCCCCTGAGCAAGGATGTGCGCTGGCGCCTGGTCCGTATCGTTGAGAAGGCAAAGTAATCTTTGCCCGCTGCTTTGAACAGTTTGAAAGGAGATATCTGAAATGGTTCAGATGCAAACTTATCTCAAAGTTGCCGACAACACCGGTGCCAAGGAGCTGATGTGCTTCCGTGTGCTGGGCGGCACCCGCAAGAGATACGCAAACATTGGTGACGTCGTGGTCTGCTCTGTCAAGAAGGCAGCCCCCGGCGGCTCCGTTAAGAAGGGCGACGTCGTCAAGGCTGTCATCGTGCGC
Source organism: Faecalibacterium sp. Marseille-Q0746 (assembly GCF_017377595.1). Lineage (NCBI taxonomy): Bacteria > Bacillati > Bacillota > Clostridia > Eubacteriales > Oscillospiraceae > Faecalibacterium > Faecalibacterium sp. Marseille-Q0746. Next base: position 29,491 of record NZ_JAFREI010000014.1, read on the forward strand.
AGCAAGCATGGCGTGCGCCGCGACGACGGTTCCTACATCCGTTTTGATGAGAACGCCGCCGTTATCGTTATGGCCGACAAGAACCCCAAGGGTACTCGTATCTTTGGACCTGTTGCTCGCGAGCTGCGTGATGCCGGCTACACCAAGATCCTGAGCCTGGCTCCGGAATCGCTGTAAGGAGGTTTTAAAAATGAATAATCTTCATGTTAAAACCGGCGACAACGTTATGATCATCAGCGGCAAGGACAAGGGCCACACTGGTAAGGTCCTGCAGGTCAGCCCCTCTGAGAACAAGGTCATCGTTGAGGGCCAGAACATGGTTACCAAGCACGTCAAGCCTCGTCGTCAGGGCGAGCAGGGCGGCATCGTGAAGGCTGAGGGTGCTATGTACGCATCCAAGGTCATGCCCATCTGCCCCAAGTGCGGCAAGGCCGTGCGCGTGGGCCACGTCGAGAAGGACGGTAAGATGGTCCGCGTCTGCAAGAAGTGCGGCGCTGAGCTGTAAGGAAAGGAGTAAGGAACAATGGCTCGTTTGAAAGAACAGTATGTCAATGAAATTGCTCCTGCTCTGAACTCTAAGTTCGGTTACAAGAGCGTTATGCAGATCCCCAAGCTGGACAAGGTCGTCATCAATGTTGCCTGCGGCGAAGCCAAGGACAACGAGAAGATCCTGGAAGCTGTTATGAAGGATCTGGGCCAGATCACTGGCCAGAAGGCAGTCGTCTGCCGTGCCAAGAAGAGCGTTGCTAACTTCAAGCTGCGCCAGGGCACTCCCATCGGCTGCAAGGTCACCCTGCGTGGTGAGCGTATGTACGAGTTTGTCGATCGTTTCTTCAACGTCGCTCTGCCCCGTGTCCGCGACTTCCGCGGCATCAACGGCAACGGCTTTGACGGCCGCGGCAACTTTGCATGCGGCATCAAGGAGCAGATCATCTTCCCCGAGATTGACTTTGATAAGGTCGATGCAGTCCGCGGCATGGATGTCTGCTTTGTTACCACCGCTAAGACCGACGAAGAGGGCAAGGAGCTGCTGAAGGCTCTGGGCGCTCCGTTCGCTACCGAGAATAACTAAGGAGGAGATTGGTACAATGGCTAAACTGTCTATGAAGCTGAAGCAGTCTCGTCCTGCTAAGTTCTCTACCCGTGCATACACCCGCTGCCGCATCTGCGGCCGCCCCCACTCCGTGCTGCGCAAGTACGGCGTGTGCCGTGTGTGCTTCCGTGAGCTGGCCTACAAGGGCGAGATCCCGGGCGTGAAGAAGGCTTCCTGGTAATCAAGCCAGAGGGCTGGATAGAATGTCGGATATCCGCCCCGGGGCAAGCATGTTTCGGGGCGGTATCATTATAAAACAAATGAGAGCTAATCTAAGGAGGTTAGTGGCACATGCAGATTACTGATCCTATCGCGGACCTGCTGACTCGCATCCGCAACGCTAGCACTGCCAAACACCCTTCTGTGGAGATCCCCGCTTCCAACATGAAGAAGGCTATCTGCCAGATTCTGGTTGACGAGGGCTACATCAAGGGCATGCAGGTGAAGAACGACACCGTTCAGGGCACCATCGTTGTCACCCTGAAGTACCAGGCTAACGGCGAGCCCGTTATCTCTGGCCTGCGCCGCGTGTCCAAGCCCGGCCTGCGCATCTACACCAACTGCGAGGATATGCCGAAGGTCATGAAGGGCCTGGGCACCGCAATCATTTCCACCTCTAAGGGCATCATGACCGATAAGGCTGCTCGTGCTGCGCACGTTGGCGGCGAGGTCCTGGCCTTTGTGTGGTAAGAAAGGGGTAAAAGACAATGTCGAGAATTGGAAGAAAACCCATCGTCATTCCTGCCGGCGTCACTGTTACTGTTGATGAAGCAGCACACACTGTCGCTGTCAAGGGCCCCAAGGGCAGCCTGAATTCCAACTTCCACCCCCTGATGACCGTTAAGGTCGAGGGCAATGAAGTTCTGGTTACCCGCCCCAATGACGATCCCAAGGCCCGCAGCCTGCACGGCCTGACCCGTACCAACATCGCTAACATGGTCAACGGTGTTGTGAACGGCTACGAGAAGAAGCTGGAGATCGTGGGCGTTGGCCTGCGCTGCCAGAAGCAGGGCTCCAACCTTGTTATGAACCTGGGCTTCTCCCACCAGGTGAATGTCCCCGATACCGAGGACTGCACCATCGTGTGGCAGGACCCCAACCACTTCTCTGTTACCGGTATTGACAAGCAGAAGGTGGGCCAGTACGCCGCCGAGATCCGCGCCAAGAAGCCGCCCGAACCCTACAAGGGCAAGGGCATCCGCTACGCAGGCGAGGTTGTCAAGCACAAAGAAGGCAAGGCCGGCAAGGGCAAGAAATAAGGTAAGGAGTGAAAGACAATGGTTAAGCAGATCGACAAGAACGAAGCTCGTCTTCGTCGTCATCGCCGCGTTCGTAACAAGATCAGCGGCACCGCAGCACGTCCCCGTCTGGATGTTTTCCGCTCCGCCAAGCACATTTACGCTCAGATCATCGATGATGAGCAGGGCGTGACCCTGGTGTCTGCATCCACTATGGACAAGGACTTCAATGGTTTCGGCGGCAACGTCGAGGCCGCAGCTGAGATCGGTAAGAAGGTCGCAGCAAAGGCTCTGGAAAAGGGCATCACCGAGGTCGTGTTCGACCGTGGTGGCTACGTTTATCATGGCCGTGTTAAGGCCCTGGCTGATGGCGCCCGTGAGGGCGGCCTGAAGCTGTAATGAGAGGAGGAAACACATTATGGCTATGAGAAACCGTGAAGACGACGGCATGATCACCAAGGTTGTCTCCATCAACCGCGTTTCCAAGACTGTCAAGGGCGGCCGCATCATGAAGTTTGCCGCTCTGGTTGTCGTGGGCGACGGCAAGGGCACCATCGGTTATGGCATCGGCAAGTCTGGCGAAGTGCCTGAGGCAATCCGCAAGGGCGAGGCTGCTGCAAAGAAGAACATGCACAAGGTTGCCCTGAAGGGCACCACCATCCCCCACGAGATCGTCGGCAAGTACGGCGCAGGTGCCGTTCTGCTCAAGCCGGCTGCACCCGGTACCGGTATGATCGCCGGCGGCCCTGTGCGTGCCGTCATTGAGGCTGCTGGCATCAAGGACGTCCGTGCGAAGTCTATGCGTTCCAACAACCCCATCAACGTTGTTTCTGCTACCTTCGCAGGTCTGTGCGGCCTGGTCAGCGCGGAGTCCGTCGCTGAGAAGCGCGGCAAGACCGTGAGTGAAATTCTGGGTTAAGGAGGTAACAAACCATGGCAGATAAGATGCTCAAGATCGAGCTGAAGAAGAGCCTGATCGGCCGCGGCGCTAAGCAGATCGCTACCGCTGAGGCCCTGGGCCTGAAGAAGCCGGGCGACGTTACCGTTCAGCCTGACAATGCCGCTACGCAGGGCAAGATCGCAAAGATCGGCTTTATGCTCAGCGTCACCGAAGCCTAATAGCAGGGGGTATACGCATAATGAAACTTCATGAACTGCACGCTATTCCCGGTGCAAACAAGGCTGTGACCCGCAAGGGCCGCGGCATTGGCTCCGGCAATGGCAAGACTGCCGGTTTCGGCAGCAAGGGCCAGAAGGCCCGTTCCGGCGTGAAGCACGCTGGTTTCGAGGGCGGCCAGATGCCTCTGGCACGCCGCCTGCCGAAGGTTGGCTTTAACAACATCTTTGCTACCCAGTACGCCATTGTTAACGTGGCTGACCTGGAAGCAGCTTTCAACGCTGGCGATGTCGTTGACACCGAGGCTCTGAAGGCAAAGGGTCTGGTCAAGAAGACTCTGGACGGTGTTAAGGTCCTGGGCAACGGCGAGCTGACCAAGGCTCTGACCGTCAAGGCCGCAGCCTATTCCGCTTCTGCCAAAGAGAAAATCGAGAAGGCAGGCGGAAAGGCTGAGGTGATGTAAGGTGTTCCAGACATTCCGTAACGCATGGAAGATTCCCGAGCTTAAAAATCGTCTCCTGTTCACGCTGGCGATCCTCGTGGTGTATCGTCTGGGCAGCGCCATCCCCGTTCCGTTCATCACCGGTTCTGCACTGAACCAGATGTTCTCCAACGGCAATATGCTCTCGTATCTCGATATGATGAGCGGTGGTGCCCTGTCCCGGTGCACACTCTTCGCGTTAGGTGTGACGCCTTATATCAACGCTTCCATCATTGTGCAGCTGCTCACCGTTGCGATCCCCGCCCTGGAAAACATGGCGAAGGAAGCCGACGGCCAGCAGAAGATGCAGCAGATCACCCGGTATGTCGGCGGTGTCATCGCTCTGGTGATGAGCCTCGGCTACTACTTCGTGATCCGCAATATGGGCGCACTGAAGTACACCAGCGGCGCGGCCGGTATCTTTACCGCCGTTGTCATCATTGCCACCTTTACCGCAGGTGCGCAGCTGATCACCTGGTGTGGTGAGCAGATCGACGACAAGGGTATCGGCAACGGTATCTCTCTGTTGATCTTCTCCTCGATCGTTTCCAACTGGTCCGGTGTCTACACCACCGTCACGGGTCTGTTGACCCGCGCCGCTGCAGGCGAGACCCGGTTCTATATCCTGCTGCCCCTGCTGCTGGTGCTGGCACTGGTGGTGATCGTGTTCATCGTTGTTATGACCAACGCTGAGCGCCGCATCACCATCCAGTATGCCAAGCGTGTGGTGGGCCGCAAGCAGATGGGCGGGCAGAACAGCTACCTGCCCCTGAAGCTGAACATGAGCGGCGTGATGCCCATCATCTTCGCTTCCGCGATGGTTTCGATCCCCGGCACCATCGGCAGCTTCCTGCAGATCGATCAGGCAGCACATCCGTTCTGGTATGCTTTCTTCCATACCTTCAACTACACGTCGCTGCTCTATATCGTGATCTACCTGCTGCTGATCCTGGCCTTCAACTACTTCTATGTGGCCATCCAGTACAACCCCGTTGAGATCGCCAACAATCTGCGCCGCAACAACGGCTCGATCCCCGGCTTCCGTCCCGGCAAGCCGACCAGCGATTTCCTGACCCGCACCCTGAATAAGATCACCCTCATGGGTGCCATCTTCCTGGCTGCGGTGGCTGTACTGCCGATCATTCTGGGCAACCTGACCGGTATGAGCATCCAGCTGGGCGGTACCAGCCTGCTGATCGTGGTTGGTGTGGCACTTGATACCACCCGCAGCCTTGACAGCTTTATGACGATGCGCAACCACAAGGGTTTCCTTGGCTGATCTAAAACAAAAGCACTGATGTGAGAAAGCACTGGAAAGGGGAGCATGCTCGTACTTTTCAGTGCTTTTTTGCTTTGAAGGGGCGTTAGTTCCTTCAAACATCAAAAAAGGCTCCTTTGATAGAGGAAAGGAAGAATACCTATGAATCTGATTCTGTTAGGCGCACCCGGCGCGGGCAAAGGCACCCAGGCCGAGATCATCTGCGCAAAGCTGAACATCCCCTCCATCAGCACCGGCAACATCCTGCGCGCTGCTGTCAAGGAAGGCACCGAGATGGGCCTGAAGGCAAAGAGCTTCATGGACGCTGGCGCTCTGGTGCCCGATGAGGTCATCATCGGCATCCTGAAGGAACGCCTGGCACAGGACGACTGCGCCAACGGTTTCATCCTGGACGGCGTGCCCCGCACCATCGCTCAGGCCGAGGCCATCGAGACCATGGGCATCCGCATCGACAAGGTGCTGGAGCTGTCTGTGGCGGACGATGTCATCGTGGAGCGGATGAGCGGCCGCCGCGTCTGCGAGAAGTGCGGCGCAAGCTACCACATCATCAACAAGAAGAGCAAGGTCGAGGGCGTGTGCGACCTGTGCGGCGGCAAGACCGTCATCCGCAAGGACGACCAGCCCGCTACCGTTCTGGATCGCCTGAAGGCTTACCACGAGCAGACCGAGCCGCTGGTGGCGTTCTACCGTGAGCGCGGCAAGCTGGCCGTGATCCCCTTCTGCCCCTCCATCGAGGAGACGACCGCTGAAGTGATGAAGGCACTGGAGGCATAATCGTGATCCAGATTAAGAATGCGAAAGAACTGGACGGAATGCGCAGGGCCAATGCCCTGAGCGCAGCTGCCCTGAAGTACGGCGGCCAGCACATTGAGGCTGGCATGACCACCTGGGAACTGGATAAGCTGATCTACGATTTCATCGTGAAGCACGGCGGTACCCCCAACTTCAAGGGACTGTACGGTTTCCCGGGAACGGCCTGCATCAGCCTGAATGATACCATCATCCATGGCATCCCGTCGCATGATATCGTCATCCGCCCGGGCGACATCGTCAGCATCGACACCGGTGCAAAGGTCGATGGCTTCAACGGCGACAACGCCTGCACCTATGCGGTGGGCAAGATCGACCTGGAAGCACAGCGCCTGCTGGATGTGACCAAGGCAGCTCTGTACAAGGGCATCGAGCAGGCAAAGGCCGGCAACCGCATCGGTGATATCGGCTATGCGGTGCAGAGCTACTGCGAGGACGCAGGCTTCTCCGTGGTCCGGGAGTTCGTGGGCCACGGCACCGGCCGTGAACTGCACGAGGACCCCGAGGTGCCCAACTACGGCCATCAGGGCCGCGGCCCCCGCCTTGTGCCCGGCATGACCATTGCCATTGAGCCTATGATCTGCCAGTACGACTGTAAGATCACCCAGGCCAAGGACGGCTGGACGGTCAAGACCAAGGACGGCGGTCTGGCAGCGCACTTCGAGCACTCGAACGCGATCCTGAAGGATCATACCGAGATCATGACCCGCTTCTGGGATGATCCCGATTTTGATCCCGAGACCTTCTGCCTGAAGTAAGCAAACCGGTACAGCATCCCCCAAGACCTCCCGGAAACGGGAGGTCTTTTTGCATCCGGAGCACGTCCTTTGTGCAATTCTGACAAGTTTTGGTGAAAAATTTTCATCTTCCCGGTGGAGAAGCGCAAAACCGGGCGGGGAAACGGCCGGTTTGAAAATGCGAGAATTTTTTATCGGAAATACGGAAAAAACACTTGCAAATCCATTGCAAAAGGTGTATAATCTATAAATGGCCGTGACAGCCAGATGCTTTCTCGGTGGACAGGGATTTTCTGCCCACTTTGCGGATTTTGTGCCGCAGGAGAAGAAGTATGTGGCGGTTATCGCCGCCTGTCCGTCAATTCATGGCAAACTGAGCAGATCCAATGAGGAGGCAAATAGCTTGTCTAAAGAAGACGTTATCGAGATCGAAGGCATCGTGCGTGAAGCCATGCCCAACGCCATCTTTAAGGTGGAAATGTTGAGCGAGGATAAGAACACCGGGAAGCTCACTCCCAGCGGGCACATCCTCTTAGCGCACATCTCCGGCAAGCTGCGGACCAATTTCATCCGTATCCTGCCCGGGGACAAGGTTACCGTAGAAATGTCGCCCTATGACTTGTCAAAGGGCCGCATCACCTGGCGCTCCAAATAAGTGCCAGGGCATCAACCAAAAGGAGGTTCAACATCATGAAGGTCAAGCCTTCCGTGAAACCCATCTGCGAAAAGTGCAAGGTCATCCGCCGCAAAGGCCGCGTGATGGTCATCTGCCAGAACCCCAAGCATAAGCAGCGCCAGGGCTAATTCGGGCGCCTGGGGGTCAAGTGCGTAGAGTCCCGGCGCAGACCCCGACACTGACATGGGATGATTTTGGAGGATACTACTATGGCACGTATTGCCGGCGTTGACCTGCCCCGCGAGAAGCGCGTTCAGGTGGGTCTCACCTACGTTTACGGTATCGGTCAGACCACTGCTAACAAGATCCTGGAAGCAACTGGCATCAACCCCGATACCCGCGTCAAGGACCTGACTCTGGAAGAAGAGGCTAAGATCCGTGACTACATCGATCAGGCTAACATCATCGTTGAGGGCGACCTGCGCCGCAACGTTGCTCTGGACATCAAGCGCCTGGTTGAGATCCAGTCCTTCCGTGGCACCCGCCATCGCAAGAATCTGCCCTGCCGCGGCCAGCGCACCAAGACCAATGCACGTACCTGCAAGGGTCCCAAGCGCACTGTCGCTAACAAGAAGAAGTAAGGAGGATTTGAGAAATGGCAAGTGCAAATAACGCCAAGAAGGGCGCAAATGTCCGCATGAAGCGGAAAGAGCGCAAGAACATTGCTGCTGGTCAGGCTCATATCCAGTCTACCTTCAACAATACTGTCGTTACCATCACCGACCTGCAGGGTAATGCAGTGTCCTGGTGCTCCTCTGGCTCCCTGAACTTCCGTGGCAGCCGTAAGAGCACCCCGTTCGCAGCCCAGTCTGCTGCCGAGACCGCAGCCAAGGTTGCAATCGAGCATGGCATGAAGACTGTTGAAGTCTACGTCAAGGGCCCCGGCGCTGGCCGTGAGTCCGCTATCCGTGCGCTGCAGGCTACCGGCCTGGAAGTCACCCTGATCAAGGACGTGACTCCCATCCCCCACAACGGCTGCCGTCCCCCGAAGCGCCGTCGTGTCTGATCGAAGGAGGAAATTGAATTATGGCAAAGAATACGCAGCCTATCGCAAAGCGTTGCAAGGCCCTGGGCATTTCTCCTGCGGTCATGGGCTATGCAAAGAAGAATACCACCCGCAACTCCAACGGCAATGTCCGCAAGAAGCAGTCTGAGTACGCATCTCAGCTGAAGGAGAAGCAGAAGGTCAAGTTTATCTACGGCGTTCTGGAGAAGCAGTTCCACAATGCTTACCTGCGTGCTGAGGCTCGCCCCGGCAAGACCGGTGAGAACCTGCTCCAGATCATGGAGTGCCGTCTGGACAACGTCGTGTTCCGCCTGGGCTTTGCTCAGACCCGCCGCGACGCTCGTCAGCTGGTGAGCCACGCTCACTTCACCGTCAATGGCAAGAAGGTCAACATTCCTTCCTACCAGGTCAAGGCCGGTGACGTGATCGAGGTCCGTGAGTCCAGCCGTTCTTCTGCTAAGTTCGCAAAGCTCGTTGGCCCCGAGGCTCCCGTTGTGGCTCTGCCTTCCTGGCTGAACCGTGAGGCCGGCACCCTGAAGGGTGTTGTGACCAAGCTCCCCGAGCGCAGCGACATCGACTACGAAGTTGCAGAGCACCTCATCGTCGAGCTGTACTCCAAGTAATCCATTAAGAAGGGGAGGCCTTCCTTCTGGATGGCGACCTTTCGCATTCTTTTTAAAAGAATTTAATAATGGGCCGATGGCAACATCGGTTTGACAAGGAGGGCATAGATATGATGGAGATTGAACGTCCCAAAATCGAAACGGCAAGCCTGTCCCCGGACGGCCGCTACGGCAGATTCGTGGCGGAGCCTCTGGAGCGTGGCTTTGGCATCACACTGGGCAACAGCCTGCGTCGTGTGCTTCTTTCCTCTCTGCCCGGTGTCGCCGTGACCAGCGTCAAGATCGACGGCGTGGTTCACGAGTTCTCCACCATTGAGGGCGTCAAGGAAGACGTTACCGAAATTGTCCTGAACCTGAAGGGTATTGCTGCAAAGCTGTACACCGACGGGCCGAAGACAGTGCGTGTTGAGGCAGTCGGCCCTTGTGAGGTTACTGCGGACAACATCAAGCAGGGCGACGATATTGAGATCCTGAACCCTGAATGGCACATTGCAACCCTGGGCGAGGGCGGCAAGCTCGTCATGGAGCTCACCTTCGATAAGGGCCGCGGTTATGTGCCTGCAGAGCGCAACAAGCAGGCCATCGTCGAGAAGAACGATATCAACACTCTTCCCGTCGATAGCATTTACACCCCCGTGCTCAAGGTGAATTATAACGTTGAGAGCACCCGCGTTGGACAGGCCATCGATTACGACAAGCTGACCATCGAGGTTTGGACGGATGGCACGATCAATGCACAGGAAGCCGTTTCTCTGGCTGCCCGTGTGCTGACCGAGCACCTGAACCTTTTCGTCAACCTGTCCGATGAGGCTGCCGGTACGGAGATCATGGTGGAGAAGACCAACGACGATAAGGAAAAGGCTCTGGAGATGACCATCGAAGAGCTGGATCTGAGCGTCCGTTCCTTCAACTGCCTGAAGCGCGCCGGTATCAACACGGTGGAGGATCTGGTCAGCAAGAGCGAGGACGAGATGATGAAAGTCCGTAACCTCGGCCGCAAGAGCCTGGAAGAAGTCATGGCAAAGCTGGACTCCCTGGGCTTCAAGCTGAACACAGACGATGAGTAACTAAAATAATAAGGAGTGAAACGGGATGCCCGGTACCAGAAAGCTCGGTAGAACCAGCGACAGCCGCAACGCTATGATGCGCGCTATGGTCACCTACCTGTTAGAGAATGGCAAGATTGAGACCACTGTCACTCGCGCTAAGGACGTTCGTTCCATGGCCGAGAAGATGATCACCCTGGGTAAGGCCAGCGACCTGCACACCAAGCGTCAGGTCTACGCCTACATCACCAAGGAAGATGTTGCAAAGAAGCTGTTTGATGAGATCAGCCCCAAGTACGCTGACCGCAACGGCGGCTACACCCGCATCATCAAGATCGGCGCTCGCCGCGGCGACGCTGCTGAGATGGCAGTTCTGGAGCTCGTCTGATCGACTCTGACTGTTCAAACAGTGTAACAAAGGCTCTTTCCCTTCGGGGAAAGGGCCTTTTTTGCATCGTGTGGGCCGGGCAGCGCGGCATTCCCACGCAAGTGAAACGGGCCATTCCATCGCCCGCCCTACTGCCTGCGGCAGCAGGGTCCCACCCCAGCGGACACTTGCTTTGGGAACACCCCGCTGCCCGGTTGGGCGTTAGCAGCTGGGGCTTGTGATGGCGGGGCAAGAATGCTATAATTATACTGTATTTCTGCACGACTTTGCGAATTTTCCACAGAAGGGAGGGGCGGCGGTTGAAAAGACGACGGTTTCTGGTGCTGAGTGCAGGCTGCATGATGGGCCTGCTCTCGGCGTGCGGCCTCTCGATATCGGAAAATGTGCAGGTGGAGGAGCTGCTGCGTGCCCCGCGCCTTCCGGGCGATTACGGTGCACTGCAAAATGCCCTGAACGAATGGCTGGGGGAGAGCGCCCAGCTGAAATACCCGATGCAGGGGGAGCTGCTCTCGCCGTTCCTTTTGCAGGATCTGGATGGCGACGGCCAGCAGGATGCCGCTGTTCTCTACACCACGGCCCAGAGCTCCAACGTCTGCATTGCATTTTTGCAGAAGGATGCCGCAGGCCTGTGGCAGGTCCGCCAGAGCATCGAGGGTCTGGCGGATACAGTGGACAATGTCCGGCTGGCACAGCTGCAGGATGGTGCCGCAACCCAGCTGGTGGTGGGGTACCTCGCCGCGCAGGGCGACAGCTATCTGGCGGTGTACTCCTACGAGAACGGCACGGTCAATGCCATTCTGGAACAGTCCTATGAGCAGTATCTGGTGGAGGATATCACCGGCGGCGGCAACGAGGATCTGATCCTGATGTCCACGCTGGAGGACGGCGGGGTGCAGATCGAGCTGCTGACCGTTGACCGGGACGGGATGTTCCAGCAGGTGGCTGTCATGGGCCTTTCGGCAGATAAGTTCTCGGGCTGCGCCGCTGTGGCGGCGGGCTTGGGAGCGGACGGAAAGCGCTATCTGGTGCTGGACGGCTGGACCGGCCTCTCGGGCAACAATCTGGCCACGGTGCTGCTCTACTTCGATGAGGAAAGCCAGCAGATGCTGCCCGCGGAGCAGATCAGCACCAGTGAGCTGTACAATGCGTCCCTGCGCAATGTCTCCACGCTGGTCAGCCGGGATCTGGATGGCGACGGCATCGTGGAGATTCCCACCCAGCCTGACGAAGCGGGCCTGCTGAACCTGAGCCAGAGCCGACGAATGGATTTTATCGTCTGGATGGACTACACCAGCCCGGAGCCGGAAAAGAGTTTCGGTCTGCTGGACGAGGAGAGCAGCTGCTATATTGAGCTGCCTGCCGAGTGGGAGGGCAACCTGATGCTCACCGACAGCGCTGAGGGAGAGGAGGCCGTGGAGCTGCGCACCGTGGACGAGGGCAAGCTGGTGCTGACCATGCGCCTGGTTCCTTCCAGCGAGAGCGCGGCGGGCTGGACCCGCCTGGGCGTGGTGGCATCCCGCCAGATGCAGGCCAGGTTCGGGCCGGACGTGGTGCTGAAGGATCAGAGCTATCGACTGTCCCGGTCGTTGTACCGGTTGAATTGATGATGCCGCTCAGTTTTGCAGAAGTTTACCGGATGCAGGCTGGGTGTTCTGAGGTGAAATGCTTCTTCGTGTGCTCTTGGGCAGAGGGAGAAGGCAGAAAAATATGGAGGTCTTAGATGGTCAAGGTACTTGTGGTAGAGGATGAAGCCAGCATCCGCGAGATGATCGCGCTGAACCTGCGGCTGGCGGGGATGGAGGCGGTGGAGGCCGACAGCGCCGAAGCCGCCCTGCCTCTGCTGGAGCAGAAGCCCGGCTGTGATGCTGCCATTCTGGATGTGATGCTGCCCGGCATGAATGGGTTCTCGCTCTGCGAGACCATCCGCCGCACCGACCAGAAGATCGGCATCATCATCCTGAGTGCCAAGGGGCAGGAGCAGGACAAGATCCGCGGCCTGTCCATCGGCGCGGATGACTATATGACCAAGCCCTTCAGCGTCAGTGAACTGCTGGCCCGTGTGGAGGCCCTCTGCCGCCGGGTGGGCCGCTCGGGCGGCGGCTCCGCTGCAGACGAAAGCGCCCCCACCACACTGGTCAGCGGGGAATTTGTGCTGGATGAGAACCGCCGTGTTCTCCTCAAGGCCGGGCGGCAGATCGAGCTGACCCAGGTGGAGTTCCAGATCATGGAGCTGTTCTTCCACAACCCCGGCATCGCGCTGGTGCGGGAAAAGATCCTGAAGGGCGTGTGGGGTGAGAACTACTTCGGCGATGTGAAGATCGTGGATGTGAACATCCGCCGCCTGCGGATGAAGGTGGAAGATGAGCCCAGCCACCCCACCCACATTATGACAGTGTGGGGCTACGGCTACCGGTGGGAGGAGTAAAGAAAAACCTCTCAGTTGCGCTGTGCTCGATAGCTCTCCCAATAGGAGAGCCAGGATTACTGACAGAAAGGAGGAAAAGCAATGCGCAGTGGTATTACCAACCGCTGGCTGCGGGGAAGCCTGTTCCTGACGGTGCTGCTGGTGCTGCTGGTGGAGAGCATGTTCGTGTACAACTTCGGCCGCAGCTACTACAACAGCGTCCAGCAGACCATGATGCGGCGTTTTTCCTCCATCAACGGTCAGCTGAAAATGTACACCGGCGACACGGCCCAGAAGACCGCGGCCAACCGCAGTGTGGCCCTGCGCCGGATGGTGGAACAGTTTGCGGATAAAGACAAATATGAGTTCATGTTGCTGGACGGCTACGGCGGCGTGATTGCCTCCTCCAGCGGCACAGGTGCGGACGGCATCGTGGTGCAGGACGATTTTAACAAGGCGCAGGATGCACCGGACGGCGTGGGTGTGGCCATCTACCGCACCGCCAGCGGGGAAACGGTCATGGCTGTGTGCAGTCTGGTGCCCTATGCGGCCGAGGACGTGGCTGCCATGCGCCTTGTCACCAGTCTGACGCTGGTGCAGGCGCAGCTGAAGAGCGTTTTCATCGTCAGCCTGATCGTGGTGGCTGCCATTCTGGGCTTCACAGTGGCCTCCGGCCTGTACTTCGTGCGGGGCATCGTGGTGCCGCTGGGGCAGGTGGAGCGGATCGCCGCCAGCATCGCCCGGGGAGAACTGGATGTCCGCCTGCCTGTGACCGGTGACGAGCGGGACGAGGTGGACCGCCTGCGCGGAACCATCAATCAGATGGCCGAGGGGCTGGAAGAGACGGAAAAGATGAAGAACGAATTCATCAGCTCGGTCTCCCATGAACTGCGCACGCCGCTCACCTCCATCCGGGGCTGGGTGGAGACCCTGCGCACCCTGGATGACCCCACCGATGAGAACTACCGCAAGGGGCTGGAGATCATCAACAACGAGACCGCCCGCCTGTACAACATGGTGGAGGAGCTGCTGGATTTCAGCCGCCTGCAGAATGGCCGCCTGAAAATGGAGTGCCGCCCCCTGGACCTTGTGGCCGAGCTGACGGACGCTGTCCTTTTCTGTGAAGCGCGCATCCAGCGGGAGGGGCTTCTGCTGGCCTATGCGGAGCCGGAGGAGATGATCCCGGTCTACGCTGACCCCGACCGCCTGCGGCAGGTGTTCATCAACATTCTGGACAATGCCATCAAGTATTCGGCCCCCGGCGGACGCATCACGGTCAAGATCTGGCAGGGCGAGTACAAAGCCTTCATCGAGATCATCGATCAGGGCCGCGGCATCCCGCCGGAGGACCTGGAAAACGTCAAGACCAAGTTTTACAAGGGCAGCAACTCGGTGCGGGGCAGCGGCATCGGCCTTGCGCTGGTGGATTCCATTATGACCGCACTGGACGGCACCATGGACCTCAAGAGCACGCTGGGCCGGGGCACGGTGGTCACCCTGGGCCTGCCGATCTACAAACGATAAGAGATTGTCCATATTTATCTGGTAAGATAGAGAGGCAGTTTTTACGATAGAGAGGGGCCGCAGCGCCCCATAGGAGAGCCAATGAATCAACCGAACAAGGAACGCTTCAAGACGAGTGTGGGCGGGCAGGCCCTGATGGAGGGCATTATGATGCGGGGCCCAAAAAACATCTGCTGTGCTGTCCGCAAGCCTGATGGAACCATTGAGACCAAGGTCGAGCCCACCCCCACCCACGGCGTGTGGACAAAGATCCCGCTGGTGCGGGGAGCCATCTCGATGATCGAAAGCCTGATCATGGGATACAAGTACATGATGTACTCGGCACAGGTGAGCATGGGGGACGACTACGACCCCGCCGAAGAGGAGACTGCCTTTGAAAAATGGGTGGGCGACCATCTGGGGAAAAAGGCCGAAGATATTATGCTGGCGGCAGCTGCCGTGATCGGCGGGCTGTTTGCCATCCTGCTCTTCACCGTTCTGCCCACGGTGCTGGTGGGCGGCCTGAACCATCTGGTGCCGCTGGGCCGCTGGGCCAAGGTGGTGCTGGAGGCGGTGCTCAAGGTCGCCATCTTCCTGACCTACATGGCCGCCATCTCCCGGATGAAGGAGATCCACCGGGTGTTCGAGTACCACGGAGCAGAGCACAAGACCATTGCCTGCTACGAGGCTGGAGACCCCCTCACGGTGGAGAATGTCCGCAAATATACCCGCTTCCACCCCCGGTGCGGCACCAGCTTTTTGATTTTGGTGGTCATCGTCAGCGTGTTCCTGTACAGCGTGCTGCCCTGGTCCAGCACCAGCCTGCGGGTGGTGTTCAAACTGCTGCTCCTGCCGCTGGTCATGGGCATCAGCTACGAGCTGCTCAAGTGGTGCGGCCGGTCGGACAATATTGCCACCCGCATCATCCGGCAGCCCGGCATCTGGGTGCAGCATCTGACCGTGTTTGAGCCGGACGACAGCATGATTGAGGTGGCCATTGCCGCCGTCACACCGGTCCTGCCCGAGGACCCGGAGGACGGCAGATGGTAACCGCAGGGATGCTGCCCCGGGCAGCAGTCCGGGAGGTGGAGGCACGCCTGCGCGCCGCAGGCTGCCCTGACTCAGATTTTGACGCGGCCGAGCTCTTCCGGCTGGCAGCGGGCGGGGATGCCCGCCTTGCCGATGCTCCGCTGGGTGCAGAGCAGGCAGAGCGGCTGGAATCCCTGACGGCCCGCCGCGCGGCCCGGGAGCCTTTGCAGTACCTCTGCGGCAGCTGGCCCTTCCTTGATTTTGAGCTGGCTGTCGGCCCCGGCGTGCTCTGCCCCCGGGCCGATACTGAGGTGGTGGCCGAAGCCGCCGCCGGAATGCTGGCTGGGGTGGAGGCACCCCGGGTGCTCGACCTCTGCGCCGGCACAGGCTGTTTGGGGCTGGGCGTGAAGCGCTTCTGCCCGGCGGCACAGGTCACCAGTCTGGAGAAGAGCCCTGCGGCATACCGCTATCTGGAGCAGAACGCCCATCTCTCCCCGGTACTGACCATCACCCCGGTGCAGGGAGATCTGTTCACCTACTGGAAGACCCTGCCGGAGGGGCAGCTCGACCTCATTGTGTCGAACCCGCCTTACCTGACCTCCGCCGAGATGGACGCACTGCAGCCCGAGGTGGCGCAGGAGCCTGCCATGGCGCTGGAAGCGGGGGAGGATGGGCTGGTATTTTACCGCGCCATTGCGGAACACTACCAGAAAGCTCTGCGCCCCGGCGGTGCCCTTGCCCTGGAGATCGGCTGGCAGCAGCGGGAAGCTGTAACGGCCATGCTTGCCGCCAACGGGTGGACGGAGATCGTGTGCAGAAAAGACTTTGGCGGCAATGACCGCTGTGTGATGGCGAGAAAACAATAAAAATATCTACAACTTCCTGTTGTAATATCTGTAAAATGTGTTATACTAGTACCGAAAGAATTGGAATGCCCGCGCCTGCGTTTGGCCGCACCGCGCCGGGAACAGATGACAAAGGAGCATGACACTATGGCAAAAAATCAGAACAACAACGTTGCCCCGGCGACCCAGAAGACCGATCCCGGTGCCAAGAAGGATGCGCTGGCCACGGCACTGGCCCAGATCGAGAAGCAATTCGGCAAGGGCGCTGTGATGAAGCTGGGCGACAACGCCGCCATGCAGGTGGATGCCATCTCAACCGGCAGCATCGGCCTGGATCTGGCACTGGGCGTGGGCGGCGTGCCCCGGGGCCGCATCATTGAGGTGTACGGCCCTGAATCCAGTGGTAAGACCACGCTGGCCCTGCATGTTCTGGCCGAAGCCCAGAAGAAGGGCGGCGATGTTGCCTTCATCGACGTGGAGCACGCGCTGGACCCTGTGTATGCCGAGGCGCTGGGTGTGGACATCAACAACCTGCTGGTCAGCCAGCCCGATACCGGTGAGCAGGCCATGGAGATCTGCGAGGCGCTGGTGCGCTCCGGTGCCATTGATGCCATCGTTGTGGACTCTGTTGCCGCCATGGTGCCCCGCGCTGAGATCGAGGGCGAGATGGGCGACAGCCATGTGGGCCTGCAGGCCCGCCTGATGAGCCAGGCCATGCGCAAGCTGACCAGCGTCATCGGCAAGACCAACACCGTCTGCATCTTCATCAACCAGCTGCGTGAAAAGGTCGGCGTGGTCTACGGCAACCCCGAGGTCACCACCGGCGGCCGCGCCCTGAAGTATTATTCCTCTGTCCGCATCGATATCCGCCGCGTGGAGGGCCTGAAGGATTCTTCCGGTCAGTTCATCGGCAACCACACCCGCGCCAAGATCGTCAAGAACAAGGTGGCTCCTCCGTTCCGTGAGGCGGAGTTCGACATCATGTTCGGCGAGGGCATCTCCAAGATGAGTGAGCTCATCGATCTGGGTGTCAAGCTGGGCATCGTTCAGAAGAGCGGTGCATGGTTCAACTACGGTGATATCCGCCTGGGTCAGGGCCGCGACAATGCCAAGCAGTTCCTGCGCGATAACCCCGAGATCGCCAACGATATCGAGGGTCAGGTGCGCGCCAATGCCGACAAGCTCTATGCCACCCGTCGCCCGGGGGGCAAGGCTGCCGCTGCCCCTGCAGAGGGGGAACCGGCAGCTCCTGCCACAGCAAAGGAGCCGGTGGTCAAGGCTCCCGCCCGCAGCAGCGAGAGTGAGCTGGATATCATGGTGGAAGAGTAAATGGCCTTTTACAGCCGTGGCCGCCGCCCGCTGGCCGAAGAGGAAAAATCTACCGATGCCGCCAAGGCCCGCACCCGGGCCATGGAGCTGTTGGCCGGGCAGGAGCTTTCTTCGGGCCAGCTGTATGAGCGGCTGAACCGCCGCTATACCCAGCAGACCAGTGCCGCCGTGGTGGCAGAGATGGTGCAGCGGGAGTATATCAACGATGCCCGCTATGCCGAGACCCGTGCCCACGCCCTGCTGGCGGCAAAAAAGAGCCGTCGCGCCGCTGCCCAGAATCTACGGCAGAAGGGGCTGGCCGCAGGCGAGATCCAGCAGGCGCTGGATGCTGTTTACACCCCCGATGTTTCCGGCGAAGACCCGGAGCTGGAAGCCGCCGCCGCTCTGGTGGAAGGGCATTACCGCAAAAAGCTGGAAGCGGGCCGCAGGGATCTGGTCATTGCGGCCCTGCAGCGGCGGGGATTTTCGTATTCCGTCATTAAGGAAGCCATTCGGCGAATCGAAGAGGAATAAGTGATCCTTGGTACAACCTCTCAGTCTCGCATCCGCTCGACAGCTCCCCTAGTAGGGGAGCCCTTGGCAAAACGGGAAACTTCTCCCTTACTGCCAAGGCCTCTCCTACTAGGAGAGGTGGCATTGCGAAGCAATGACGGAGAGGTTATACAACGGAGATTTGACAAACAGGAAAGAGAGTATCCCTTTTTATGAAAATTGCATGTATTTCCCTTGGCTGCCCCAAGAACCAGGTCGATCTGGACGTGATGGTGCACATCCTGCTTTCGGCTGGTCACGAGACGGTGGCCGACCTGGGTGAAGCCGATGTCATTCTGGTCAACACCTGCGGCTTTATCGAGAGCGCCAAGACAGAGGCCATTGAGAACATTCTGGAGGCCTGCGCCTACAAGCAGCAGAACCCGGAGCTGAAGGTCATCGTCACCGGCTGCCTGGCCGAGCGTTACCGCAGCCAGATCGAGGAGGAGATCCCCGAGGTGGATGCTGTGGTGGGCTGTGCCTCCAACAAGGCCATTGACACCATCGTGGCCCGCCTGTTCCACGGTGAGAACCATCTGGAAAGCTACGGTGCCAAAAAGGACTTCCCGCTGGGCGGCAAGCGCGTCATCGGCACGCCTGCCCACTATGCGTACTTAAAGATCGCAGAGGGCTGCAACAACCGCTGCCACTACTGCGCCATCCCGGGCATCCGTGGCCCGCTGCACAGCCGCGATCTGGCCGACTGCGTGGCCGAGGCCCGCTGGCTGGCCGGTGAGGGCGTGAAGGAGCTGATCGTGGTGGCCCAGGACCCCACCGCCTATGGCGAGGACTGGGGCAAGCCCGGCAGCATCTGTGAGCTGCTGGACAAGCTGAACAAGGTGCCGGGCCTTGAGTGGATCCGCATCATGTACGCCTACCCGGAGCGCATCACCGATGACTTTATTGCCGCCATGAAGCGGAACGAGAAGGTGGTGCCTTACCTCGACCTGCCCATCCAGCACTGCAATGATACCATCCTCAAAAACATGAACCGCCGCTCCACCCGTGCGGAGCTGCTGGAGGTCATCGGCAAACTGCGCCGGGAGATTCCCGGCATCACCCTGCGCACCACCCTGATCGCAGGCTTCCCCGGCGAGACCGAGGAGCAGTTCGAGGACCTGTGCAACTTCGTCAAGGAGGTCAGATTTGACCGTCTGGGCTGCTTTGCCTATTCTGCCGAGGAGAACACCGTGGCCGCAAAGATGGACGGCCAGATCGATCAGGAGACCAAGGACCGGCGCGCAGAGCTGGTGATGCAGATCCAGACCGGCATCATGGCCCAGAAACAGGCCGAAAAGGTGGGCCAGACCGTCCGTGTGCTCTGTGACGGCATCGACGAGGAGAGCGGCCTGTACCTCTGCCGCACCACCGGCGATGCCCCCGAGGTGGACGGCAATGTCTGCGTTTCCAGCGAGGAGCCGCTCTATCCCGGCCAGTTCTATGATGTGCTGGTGGAGGACAGCGACCTTTACGATCTGTACGGCACGGTTGCAAAATAACAAATTGGAGGAATCTGTATGAATCTGCCCAATAAGCTTACCCTGACCCGCATCATTCTGGTGCCGGTGTTCATGGTCTTCGTTTCCCTGACCCAGATCGGCACGGAAGATTTCAACCCCACCTGGTATCTGGTGGCGGGCATCATCTTTGCCGCGGCCAGCTTTACCGATTTTCTGGACGGCCATCTGGCCCGCAAGTGGAACATGGTCACCGACTTTGGCAAGTTTGCC
Organism: Faecalibacterium sp. Marseille-Q0746; assembly: GCF_017377595.1. NCBI lineage: Bacteria > Bacillati > Bacillota > Clostridia > Eubacteriales > Oscillospiraceae > Faecalibacterium > Faecalibacterium sp. Marseille-Q0746. Next base: position 49,356 of record NZ_JAFREI010000014.1, read on the forward strand.
GACCCGCTGGCCGACAAACTGCTGACCACCGTGGCCTTCATTTACATGCTGCGGGACGGCGTGTGCAGCCCGGTGGTGCTCTGCATCATCCTGGCCCGTGAGTTTGCGGTGTCCGGTCTGCGGATGGTGGCCGCCGGTGCCAAGGACGGCAAGGTCATCGCCGCCAATATGTGGGGCAAGGTAAAGACTGTGCTGCAGATGCTGACCATCATCTTCTACTATTTCGGCACCGCATTGACCTGGGGCAATTTCATTATGATAGGCGCTGACTGCGTGTTCCTCTCTTACTGGCTGTGCTGGCTGGTGGCCATTGCCACCGCCATCTCCGGCATCAAGTACCTGTGGGACAACCGCAGCTTCATCAATACCGCAAAATGATCAAGAAGATCGCCATTCTCTGTTCCATTTTCCTGAACCTCTGCATCGTGCGGTGGGAGCCGGTGGCCATCCGGATGACCTGGGAAGCGGTGGGCAGCCAGACCTTCACCTTTTACACCGAGAACTCCAATGTCTTTGCGTTCTTCGTCTGCCTGCTGGTGGCGGTGTGTCAGGTGATCTGCCTGTTCACGGGGCGGCAGCTGCCCCGCTGGGTCAAGACGCTCAAGTACATTGCCACCTGCTGCCTGACCATGACCTTCCTGACCGTGGTGTTCGTGCTGGGGCCCTACTGTGCCGACCAGGGCGGCGTGGTGTTTCTGCTGACCGAGAGCTCCATGCTCTACCACCACCTGCTCAACCCGCTGTGTGCCTTTATCTCCTTTGTCCTGCTGGAACGGGAGCCAAAGCTGCCCGCGCGGTGCGTTCCGCTGGCGCTGGTTCCCACGATGCTCTATGGCTCTGTGGCCCTCTGGGCCAATTACCAGCGGCTCATCACCGGGCCTTACCCGTTCCTGCTGGTCTATCAGCAGACCACCCGGCAGACGGTGCTGTGGTGCGCGGCCATCCTGGCCATGAACCTGCTCTATGCCTGGCTTGTCTGGCGGCTGGGCGGGAACCGCCGCAAAAAGAGAAATGTGGGCTTGCTTTTCAGAAGCTGAGCTGCAAAAAAGGCTCTCTGCCGGTTTTGGCAGAGAGCCTTTTCTCGTGTTTTGCTTACAGCAGGGGGATCCCGGCCTTTGCGCAGGCCGCGCGGGTGGCTTCGTCCCAGACGCTTGCCTGTACCTCGCCGATGTGGGCGCTGCCCAGCAGCAGCATGCACAGACGGCTCTGGCCGATGCCGCCGCCGATGGTGTAGGGCAGCTCACCGTTCAGCACTGCCTTGTGGAAGGGCAGGGTGCGGCGGTCGTCACAGCCTGCCATGGTCAGCTGCCGGTCCATGCTCTCGGGGCTGACGCGGATACCCATGCTGCTCAACTCGTAGCTGCACTGCAGGGGCTCGTTCCAGAACAGCAGGTCGCCGTTCAGGTCCCAGTCGTCGTAGTCGGGGGCGCGGCCGTCGTGGGGCTTGCCGCTCTTCAGGGGAGCACCGATCTTCATCAGGAAGGTGGTGCCGTTTTCCTTTACAAAGGCGTTCTCGCGCTCCTTCGGGGTCAGGTCAGGGTACTTGTCCTCCAGCTCCTGGGTGGTGATAAAGGTCACGTTGGGGGTGTGAAGGGGCAGATCCTGCAGCTGGGGGAACATGGCGTGCAGGTTCATCTCGGTGGCGCAGACAGCCGACACGATGGAGCGCACCACATTCTTCAGGTAGGCCTCGCTGCGGTCCTCCTCACGGATGACCTTCTCCCAGTCCCACTGGTCCACATAAACGGAGTGGAGGTTGTCCAGCTCCTCGTCCCGGCGGATGGCGTTCATGTCGCAGTACAGGCCCTTGCCCACGCGGAAGCCGTAGTCCTTCAGGGCCTTACGCTTCCACTTTGCCAGCGACTGCACCACCTGTGCCTCAATGCCGCTGTCCCGGATGTCAAAGGTGACCTTGCGTTCCACGCCGTTCAGGTCGTCGTTCAGGCCGGTGGAAGCCTCCAGAAACAGCGGAGCCGACACGCGGTAGAGGTTCAGCGTGGCACACAGGGTGTCGGCGAACAGCCGCTTCACGGTGCCGATGGCACGCTGGGTGTCGTACAGGTTCAGCGCGGGTGTGTAGTTCTGCGGGATCATCGTTTTGCTCATAACAGTTTACCCCTCTCTTTCCGTTCTCCGCCGCCGAATTGCGGCACCGGAACGGCTTTCCCTTTAATACAGTAAATTATGGCACAATTCCAGAGCGTTGTAAAGGGGAGAACGCAAAGCTGGTGCAATTCGGGAGCTTACGCCTCTGCCACAGCCTCGATCTCGCACAGGACACCCTTGGGCAGATCCTTGACAGCAACGCAGCTGCGGGCGGGCTTGGAGGTGAAGTACTTTGCGTAGACCTCGTTGAAGGCGGCAAAGTCGGCGATATCGGCCAGGAAGCAGGTGGTCTTGATGACCTTGTCGTAGCCGGAACCGGCGGCTTCCAGGATCGCACCCACGTTCTTGCAGCTCTGCTCGGTCTGGGCGGCGATGCCTTCGGGCACAGTGCCGTCCGCAGGGTTCACAGGGATCTGGCCGGAGGTGTAGACAAAACCTCCGGCGATGAAGCCCTGGGAGTAGGGGCCGATCGCGCCGGGAGCCTTTTCAGTAGCGATGACTTTCATGGAAAATACCTTCTTTCTGTGTGTTTGATGGAACTTTTCTCTTCGGGGAGAAAAAATCTGCTGTTTGAAGTCTACACCATGCGGCGGGATGTGTCAATCCGGGAGGGACTTTTTGCCCGCGCGGCCTTTACAAGCGGGCAAAAAGGCGGTATCCTTAATCTACTGATACACAACCCTTCAGGAGGAACCCATGGATATCCGCCAGCTGCACTATTTTCTGGTTTTGTGCGAAGAAATGAACTACACCCGCGCGTCACAGCGGCTGTTTCTGTCGCGGCAGGCCCTGCGGCAGAGCATCACGGCGCTGGAAGCCGAGCTCTGCGGCCCGCTGTTCGTCAGCGCCCACCACAAGCTCTCGCTCACCGAGCGGGGGCTGAGTTTGCAGCGCCATGCGGCTCCGGTGGTGGAGCAGTTCCAGCAGATGCAGGCGGCCCTCCATGCGGAGATCCAGTCGGCCCAGCCGGTGCGCATCGGCATCAGTGTCTCGCTGGTGCCGGACTACCTGCCCGGGCTGGAGACCCAGCTGGACAAGTTCCGCCAGCAGTACCCCCACATTGAGATGCGGTTCCGCCTGCTGGAAAACGATGCCGTGGCCGATGGTGTGGAGCAGGGCGAGCTGGACGCGGGCCTTGTGATGGATCTGGGCACGGCGGCTCCGGTGCTGGCCCGCACCACCCTGCGGGCCGACCCGGCCTGCCTGCTGGTGCCGCGCGGCCATCCCTTCTGGGAGAAGGAGCGGGTGCCGCTTTCGGCCCTGCGGGGCCAGCGGGTGCTGTTGCCCAGCCTGCGGCAGGATCTGTTCAGCCCCCTGTGGGATGCCTGCGCCCGGGAGGGCTTTGCACCCAACGCGGAGATCGGCCCCAGCTTCTATCAGGCGTATTATCTGGTTCAGGAGCAGCTCTGCACCTGCCTGACCCGCTACGAGCCGGGGGCACGGCGGGAGCTGGACCGGGTGCGGGACGTGCTGCTGGAAGATCTGCCGCCCCTCTGCGTCTCGATGGTGCAGCGGCGCGACCACAACTCGGCCTATCTTGACCTGCTGCGGGGCTACCTGATGGAGGTCATCGGGGGAGCGGCATCCCTGCCGCCCCGGCGGGGCCGCCCGGCAAAGCCCTTCTACAACTTCCCGGTGCTGTCCAGCGCCGCCCCCAAGGCGGCACCGCAGCACCCGGTTCCGGGCACCCAGCTGCCCTTTGCAGGCGGAAACAACTTCCGGGAGCTGGGCGGCTACGAGGCCGACGAGGGCAAGCATGTCAAGTGGGGGCAGATCTACCGCGGCATTCCCACCGGACTGCTGACCGGGGCGGCTGACCGTAAGCTGCTGGACAGCCTGGGCCTGCGGCTCATCCTTGACCTGCGCAGCGAGTCCGAGGCAGCGGAGCAGCCTGACTATGTGCCCGATGGCGCGCGGCTGGTGCGCATCTGCGGGCTTTGCCACCCGGACGGAAGCGAGATCTCCTTCTCTCCCGGGGACATTGAAAAGCTGCTCAAGGGCAAGAAGGACGAGGAACATAACCTCGCCGATGCCATGTATGAGCAGATGCTCTTCCGCAATAAGGCCTACAAGGAGCTGTTCCGGGCGCTGGAGGCGGGCGAAACGCCGATCCTGTTCCACTGCTCCGGCGGGAAAGACCGCACCGGCGTGGCGGCCATGCTCATCCTGCTGGCACTGGGGGCTTCCGATGAAACGATCTGTCAGGATTTTGTCCGGACCAATGTCTGCCGCCGCCCGGAGCTGGAAAAGATCTGGGCCGCCCATGCCGAGGAGATCGAGGCGCATCCGGAACAGAAGCAGTTCTATCAGGGCATTGCCGGTGTCCACCCGGAGTCTGCCCCCTTTGTGTTGGACACCATCCGCAAAGAGTACGGCACCACCGATGCCTATCTCGAGGCGGAATACGGCCTGACCCCCGCCCGCCTGATGCGGCTGCGGCGGATGTATCTGGAATAATGGCTGTTTTTTTAGAAAATTCCTTTCACTTTACTTGACATTGTACCAAATGTTTCGTAATATAAGAAGTAGTATGGAATCCATGACGCTGCGTGCAGGGATCTTCCGCAACCAAAGTTCAATGGGGCTTCATCTGCCCGTTTTTATATGAAAACCTTGTAGATAAAAAAGCTGCATCAGGCCGCAGGGGCAAACATGCCCTTTTTGTGCGGTGCTGTTGTCTGTTTTGTTGTTGAGAGCTTGATTTTGTATTGTTGACCCACGCCTTGCACGGCAGCGTCTCCAGATTTTAGTTGATTTTGAACTTTAATTGTAAGGAGAGTGAACACGATGTCCCCGATCATTCTGTTGATCGTGGTCGTGGTTGCTGCTGTTGCTGCCGGCGCGGGTTATTTTATTGGTTACAACAACCGTAAAAAGACCGCCGAGGCACAGATCGGCAGCGCAGAAGCCGAGGCTACCCGCCTGGTGAACGAAGCAATCAAGACCGCTGACCAAAAACGAAAAGAAGCTGTTCTGGAAGCCAAGGACGAGGCGTTCCGCCTGAAAGCCGAGGTCGATGCCCAGAAGGCAGAGGCCGACAAGGAGATCAAGCAGCGCCGTGCTGAGATCAGCCGCCAGGAGAACCGCATTGACCAGAAGGAAAATGCGCTGGACCGCAAGACCGAAGCCCTGGAAAAGAAGGAAGAAGAGCTCAAGAAAAAGCACGAGGAGGCCGACAGCCGTCTGGCTGAGGTGGATGCCATCCGTGCCAAGGAGATGGAGCGCCTGGAGACCCTGGCGGGCCTGAGCCAGGAGGATGCCCGCGAAGTGCTGCTGCACAAGGTGGACGAGGAGCTCACCCACGAGAAGGCTGTCCGTGTGGCTGCCTACGAGACCGATCTGAAGGAAAACTGTGATAACATCGCCCGCAACATGATCGGTCAGGCCATCAGCCGCTGCGCCGCTGACCACTGCAGCGAGACCACCGTCAGCGTGGTGCCCCTGCCCAGCGACGAGATGAAGGGCCGTATCATCGGCCGTGAGGGCCGCAACATCCGCGCGCTGGAAACTGCCACCGGCGTGGATCTTATCATCGACGATACCCCGGAGGCCATCACCCTGTCCTCCTTTGACCAGACCCGCCGCGAGGTTGCCCGCATGACGCTGGAGCGCCTGATCGGTGATGGCCGCATCCACCCCGCCCGCATTGAGGAGACGGTGGAGAAGTGCCGCCACGACCTTGAGCTGCAGATGAAGCGGGAGGGCGAGCGCGCCGTGATGGAACTTGGCATCCACGGCCTGCACCCCGACCTCATCAAGCTCATCGGCCGCCTGAAGTACCGCACCAGCTTTGGCCAGAACGCGCTGACCCACAGCATGGAGGTGGCCTGGCTGGCCGGTCTGCTGGCAGGCGAGATGGGCGTGAATGTCACGCTGGCCCGCCGTGCCGGTCTGCTGCATGATATCGGCAAGGCCCTTGACCATGAGATCGAGGGCAGCCATGTCCAGATCGGTGTGGATATCTGCCGCAAGTACAAGGAGAACACCCAGATCATCCATGCCATTGAGGCCCACCACGGCGATGTGGAGCCCAAGACCCCGCTGGCCTTTATTATTCAGGCCTGCGATGCCATCAGCGCTGCACGTCCCGGTGCCCGCCGCGAGAACGTGGAGAGCTATGTCAAGCGTCTGGAAAATCTGGAGGAGATCTCTTCCAGCTTTGAGGGCGTGGAGCAGGCCTTTGCCGTTCAGGCCGGCCGTGAAGTCCGCATCATGGTCAAGCCTGATGTCATCAGCGATGATCAGGTCATCCTGCTGGCCCGCCAGATCGCCAAGAAGATCGAGGATACCCTCGATTATCCCGGCCAGATCAAGGTCAACGTCATCCGCGAGAGCCGCGCCATCGAGTACGCGAAGTAAGATCAGAACCAAGAGGAGCCCGTTGTGTTCGTACAGCGGGCTCCTTTTTTGTCTGTGAGCCTCTCGGGCGCGTCGTGTCAGATCTCCGGGCAGCCACTACGTCAAGTGCACAGACGCAGAGTTTGCCCAGTGGTGCAGGTAGACCATATCCTCCCAGCAAATGCAAAGCGCCCCCGCTCACCGGTGTTTCCGGCAGGCGGGGGCGCTGCTTTTTGTAGGAAGTTCAGAAGGTCAGCCGCATCTGGTACCACACCACGCCGCCGTGGGTGGAGCCGGAAACGCCTTCGCTGACAAAGCCGAAGCCGGCGTAATAGTGCACGAGCCTGTCCTTGCAGGTGAGCACCAGCCCCCTGCGGCCCTGAGCCTTTGCGTCGGCGATGGCCCGGCGGAGCAGCTGCCCGGCCAGGCCCTGCTTCCGGTATTCGGGCAGGGTGTTCACCCCAAAGATCATCTGCCACGCCCCATGGGTATCGTGCAGGGAAGCGTCAGCGTACATCTCGTCTGTCAGGTCGGGGGTATCGGTCACAAAGCCGTCCACAAAGGAGACGAGCTTTTCGTCCTCGAACAGCAGCCAGAAGTGGTCGGCATAATGGGTCAGCCGCCCGGCAAATTCTTCTTTTGTGGCCGCCTCCGCAGCCGGAAAGCAGGCCGCCTCCACGGCGGCAATGGCATCCAGATCTTCAAAGGTGGCAGTACGGATCTTTTGCATAGTCATTCTCCAGAGTTTGATTTGTTGAGCTGAGTATACCACATCATCCCGCAAAGCGCCAGCAAAACAAAAAGAACCACTTAGTCTTTGCAAATAACCTTTGAACCTTCACCATCAATTACAATTCCCTGACGGTTGTTAATTGGGCATAGATTCAAATCCGAAAACTCAGTCATTATTTTCTCGGTAACTTTCTTAAATGGTGCTGTAAGATAATGCGGAAGAACATAGAAATCAATCAAATCAAGCCCTGCATCATCTTCTTGTGAGTAGTCCTCCGGCTTTTCATCCATTTGCTCGATATATTGGATGCTTGGAGCGCATATAATCGCACCTGCCGATTCACCAATCATCAGTTTTCCCTTTGCCAATTCTTTCTTCAACAGCTCATCCGTTCCCGTTTTACGGAGCTGGTCTATAAGGAAAAAAGAATTTCCGCCGGTAAAATATATCACATCCGCATCTTCAAAAACAGACTGTATCGTTGAATAAGCCTCCGTTGAAATATCAATTTCAGTTACGATTGCTCCCAACTTTTTGAATAATTTTCGAGCCGAGCCGACATAACCGGTGTAGCCTTCACGCAGCGAAGCTGTTGGAATAAATGTGACTTTTTTATTCTCAATTTCTTCCTTTATCAGACTTCCTACACTTGAAAAGTGCGAACATAAAAACAGTTTCATCAATATTCTCCTTTATATATAAATTCGCGTTTGTGGAGCGAAGCAGAACAATGAAAGCCCCAGTGGGGCTTTTAAGCGACAGAACGGTCTTGCGTAGCAAGATGGAGGGGCTTTGCCCCGACAAGTTCCGAGTTGTTGAACTAAGCCGAGTATATCACACCATCCTGCAAAGCGCCAGCAAAACAAAAAGAACCACCGACCGAAGTCGATGGTTCTTGTCCTCGGGTGGAGGATGGTCCATCCAGAACTTCACTTCTCAAGCTCCTGCGAGTTTCCGAAGTGCTCTTGTTGGAACATACCTGCTCCAAACCTTGCCAGGAACGAGTACGGCAAACTGGAAGTTGTCTGCTTAGTTCATTATTTCAATCATTTGCTCAATAAACCGTTCAGCGTCTTCCATATTATAAGTTTTTTCATTGATGACAACTTTCCCTGATGATGTCGCAAATACACTGTTGATCAGCAAATCATCATCATACACATAAATAGAAAGTGTTTTGTTCCCTAAATCGGATGTAGACCCATTTGAAAATAGTGTACCTACTGTTCTCCTGTAAGTATATTTATCTAACAGAGATAGAATGGCATTCTTTTGGTCTATGGTAATATCCTGGTAATTCACAGAATCAATGTATGCCTCACCATTTTCTACTCCAACCTGGCTGTATATCATTTTCATCTGGTTGTCAGCCTCTGCAACATCTGAAAGTGATAAAGGCTTGAAATATACGATACAGCAAATTAAAAATGCAATCACAATTACTATAGGGCATAACATTTTCTTTTTCATACACAATATCTCCAAATTCCGAGTTGTTGAACTAAGCCGAGTATACCACACCATCCCACAAAGCGCCAGCAAAACAAAAAGAACCACCGACCGAAGTCGATGGTTCTTTTCCACGAGTGGACGGTACAGGACTCGAACCTGTGACCTCCTGCACGTCAAGCAGATGCTCTACCAGCTGAGCTAACCGTCCATATTCTGTTTGTGCCGCAATCAGCTTGATTATGATATCATACCGCCGGGCAAAAAGCAAGCCCTTTTTTGAAAATTCTGCAAACTTTTTGATGTCTGGTTTGCCGGGAATGGAAAATCAGCCGCCCAGCGCACATTTTGTAAACCGACTCAAGGCGTTTCCGTTGCCCTGAACGCCGGTTTGTGGTATAATACATTGATTATAATAGGAAAGGTATCGCAGAATGAGAGTTTTGGGCATCGACCCGGGTTACGCCATTGTGGGCTGGGGCGTTTTGGACTATGCGGGCAACCGGTTTGCACCGGTGGATTTCGGGGCCGTGTGCACCGATGCCGGGGTGCCGTTTGAGCAGCGGCTGGACGAGGTCTACACCGGCATCCGGGAGGTCATCGGGCGGACACAGCCCGAGGTGCTTGCCATCGAAAAGCTGTTCTACCAGCACAACCAGACCACCGTGATCGGCGTGGCCGAGGCCCGCGGGGTCATCCTGCTGGCGGCGGCGCAGGCGGGCATCCCCATCTACGAGTACACCCCCATGCAGGTGAAACAGGCTGTTACCGGCTACGGCAAGGCCGTGAAAAAGCAGGTGCAGGAGATGACCCGCATCCTGCTGCATCTGCCTGCTGTGCCCAAGCCCGATGATACCGCCGATGCACTGGCCATGGCTATCACCTTTTGCCATACCAACGGCAACCAGCTGAACCGCTTTGCAAGAAGGGGCGTTGGGCCGATTTGAGCCCTCTCCGTCAATGCTGCGCATTGCCACCTCTCCCGAAGGGAGAGGCAATCGCGGCTTTTGGTATCAGTGGATGAGTACAGTAGCAGCTGCCTGATTCGATGCTTTGGCTCCCCCTTTGGGGGAGCTGGCGAGCGAATGCGAGACTGAGAGGGGAAGGCTGCTGGAGGAAAACTATGATTTACAGTCTATCCGGAAAAATCATCAAAAAGACCCTGAACGCTGTTGTGGTGAGCTGCGGCGGGGTGGGCTACTATGTGCAGTGCCCGACCAGCGTTGCGGGCGCACTGCCCGGGGTGGGCAGGGAAGCCACCCTTTACACCGTGATGAGCGTGACTGAAAATGACATCAGCCTGTACGGCTTTGCCACTGAGGAGCAGCAGAGCTGCTTTGAGCTGCTGACTGCCGTTTCCGGTGTGGGCCCCAAGGTGGGTCTGGCCATTCTCAGCGTGATGGAGCCTGACCGGGTGGCGCTGGCGATCTCGGCGGGCGACCACAAGGCGTTCAAGGCGGCATCCGGCGTGGGCCCCAAGCTGGCCCAGCGCATCGTGCTGGAACTGAAGGATAAGGTGGCAAAGGGCTTTGTGGATGGCATCAACCTCGAGGATGTGGGCGCGGCCACTGCCGCCCCCGCCGCACAGGGAGCCGGGCAGGCCATTGCGGCGCTGGTCTCGCTGGGGTACAGCCAGAGCGAAGCAGCCCTGGCCGTCTCCAAGATCGACGCAAGCCTTCCCGTGGAAGAGATCATCAAGCTGGCCCTGCGGGGCATGGCAGGCAGGAGGTAATCCATGCAGGACGAAACCGCGCTCTATGGCGCAAAAATGATGCAGCCCGGCTTAACGGCGGCGGACAACGAGGAAAACAGCCTTCGCCCGCAGCATCTGGAGGACTACATCGGACAGGACAAGGTTAAGCAGAACCTGAAAATCTATCTGGAAGCCGCCAAGCGGCGCGGCGAGCCTATGGATCACATCCTGCTCTATGGCCCTCCGGGCCTGGGCAAGACCACGCTGGCGGGCATCATCGCCAACGAGATGGGGGTGCAGATCCGCATCACCAGCGGCCCTGCCATTGAGAAGCCCGGCGACCTTGCCGCCCTGCTGACCAATCTGCAGGAGGGCGATGTGCTCTTCATTGATGAGATCCACCGCCTGTCCCGGCAGGTGGAGGAGGTGCTCTACCCGGCGCTGGAGGATTACGCGCTGGATATTATGATCGGCAAGGGCCCCAGCGCCCAGAGCATCCGGATCAACCTGCCCCGCTTCACGCTGGTGGGCGCTACCACCCGTGCGGGCCAGATCACCGGCCCCCTGCGGGACCGCTTCGGTGTGCTGCTCAAGCTGGAGCTGTACAGCCCCGATGAGCTGAGCCGGATCATCCAGCGCTCGGCGGGCATCCTCGACCAGCCCATCACCCCGGAGGGCGCTTACGAGCTGGCCAAATGCAGCCGGGGCACCCCCCGCGTGGCAAACCGCTTCTTGAAGCGTGTCCGCGACTTTGCCACCGTGCTGGGGGATGGCATCATCGACCGGGACGTTTCCCTGATGAGCCTGAAGCGGATGGATGTGGACGCGCTGGGTCTGGACGAGCTGGACCGCAGCCTGCTCCGCGCCATCATTGAGATGTACAACGGCGGCCCTGTGGGCCTGGAAACGCTGGCGGCGGCGCTGGGCGAGGAGGCCGTGACGCTGGAGGACCTGTGTGAGCCCTACCTGATGCAGATGGGCTTTCTGACCCGCACCCCCCGGGGCCGCTGTGCCACCCGCCTTGCCTATGAGCACCTGGGCCTGAAAGCCCCCGAGACCGGAAGCCCGGAGGACAACGGCCAGCAGAGCCTGTTCTGAGCCGTTTGAAGAGAGAAAGGAGGACGCTTATGCGCCCTGCAGATAGTTGGAAAGATTACGAGCTGCTGGATGCCACCGGCGGCAACCGCCTGGAGCGCTGGGGAGAGACCATCCTCATCCGGCCCGACCCGCAGGTGGTGTGGAAAACCGAGAAGCAGAGCCCGCTCTGGGCCAAGGCCGATGCCATCTACCACCGCTCCAATCAGGGCGGCGGAGAGTGGGAGTACCGCCGCCGTCTGCCTGAGAAGTGGAAGATCTCCTGCGGCGAGGGCGAGGACAAGCTGACCCTCATCGTCAGTCCCACCGGTTTCAAGCACACCGGCGTGTTCCCGGAGCAGGCCGTCAACTGGGCCTGGTACGCCAGAAAGATCCGCGCGGCAGGCCGCCCTGTCAAGGTGCTGAACCTGTTTGGCTACACCGGCGGCGCAACGCTGGCCTGTGCCGCTGCGGGCGCTACTGTCTGCCATGTGGATGCTTCCAAGGGCATCGTAGCGTGGGGCAAGGACAACGCCGTGGCCAGTGGTCTGGCGGACCGGCCCATCCGCTGGCTGGTGGACGACTGCGCCAAGTTCGTGGCCCGGGAAAAGCGCCGGGGCAACACCTACGATGGCATCATCATGGACCCGCCCAGCTACGGCCGCGGCCCCGGCGGCGAGATCTGGAAGCTGGAGGACTGCATCTACGAGCTCATCAGCCAGTGCGAGGAAGTGTTGAGCGATACGCCCCTCTTCTTTGCGGTTAACAGCTACACCACCGGCCTGTCCCCCGCGGTCATGGAGTATATGCTCAAGACCACACTGGTGCCACGCTTTGGCGGCAAGACCAGCTGTGATGAGATCGGCCTGCCCGTTTCCGCCACCGGCGGCGTTGTGCCCTGCGGCGCAACGGCCATTTGGGAAGAATAAAAGAGGTAAACGGGCTCGCCCTCTCAGCTTCGCGTTGCTCAGCAGCTCCCCCAAAGGGGGAGCCCTTGGCAAAACCGGAAAGTTTGCCGTACTGCCAAGGCCTCTCACTTTGGGAGAGGTGGCATCGCGCAGCGATGACGGAGAGGGCGAGGCCGCTAAAAATAAATAAGCAATCAATTTCAATAGAATGGGGTACAGCCCTTTTGAGAAGGGCGCACCACCGGAAAGAGAAAACCTATGGAAGAAACGATTTTAACTGCGAAAGATCTGAAGTTCCGCTATGACCCGGAACAGCCGGACTACGCCCTGAACGGCGTGTCGGCTGAGGTGAAGCGGGGCGAATTTGTGGCAGTGCTGGGGGCCAACGGCTGTGGAAAATCCACGCTGGCCAAGCACTTCAACGCCATCCTTCTGCCGGAGAGCGGTACTGTGCTGGTGGAGGGGATGGACACCAAAGACGAGGACAAGATCTACGATATCCGCCAGACCGTGGGCATGGTGTTCCAGAGCCCGGACAACCAGATCGTTGCCACCGTGGTGGAGGAGGATGTCGCCTTTGCGCTGGAAAATCTGGGCGTGCCGCCGGAGGAGATGCGCCGCCGCGTGGACGAAGCGATGAAGATGGCGGGCATCTATGAATACCGGGAGCGTGCGCCCCACAACCTGTCCGGCGGCCAGAAGCAGCGCGTTGCCATTGCGGGCGTGGTCGCCATGCGGCCCGACTGCCTGATCCTGGACGAGGCCACCGCCATGCTTGATCCCCGGGGCCGGGAGCAGGTGATGCAGACCATCCACCATCTGAACAAGAACATGGGCATCACGGTGGTGTCCATCACCCACTATATGGAAGAAGCTGCTCAGGCCGACCGCGTGCTGGTGATGAGCAAGGGCAATGTGGTCATGGAAGGCACCCCGAAAGAGGTATTCAGCCAGACCGAAAAGGTGCGCGCCCTGCGGCTGGATGTGCCGCAGGCTGCCGAGCTGCGGGATGAACTGGTCAAGGCCGGCATCCCCATGCCCGAGGGCATCATCGACACCGGCGCGTGCGCACAGGCTCTGTATGAGCTTTTGAAGTAAGGGAGGGGACGGAAGATGGGAAGCATTATCAAAGTAGATCACCTGAGTTATGTCTATAACCCGGGAATGCCCAATGCCGTCACCGCGCTGGATGACGTGAGCTTTGAGGTGGAAGAGGGAGATTTTGTGGGCATCATCGGTGCCACCGGCTCCGGCAAGAGCACCCTCATCACCCACATGAACGGCCTGAACAAGCCCACCAGCGGTCACATCATCATCGATGGCCGCGACCTGTGGGCCGAGCCGGAAAAGATCCGGGAATTCCGTTTCCTCACCGGTCTAGTGTTCCAGTACCCGGAGTACCAGCTGTTTGAGGAGACCTGCTATAAGGATATCGCCTTTGGCCCCAGAAACATGGGGCTGGACGAGGCCGAGATCGACAGGCGGGTGCATGAAGCAGCGGACTTTGTCGGCCTGGATGAGGCGCTGCTGCAGCGCAGCCCCTTTGAGCTGTCCGGCGGCCAGAAGCGCCGGGTGGCCGTGGCGGGTGTGATGGCCATGAAGCCCCGCATTCTGGTGCTGGATGAGCCTGCCGCCGGTCTGGACCCCGAGGGCCGGGACGAGATCCTGTCTGAGGTCAAGGAATACCACAAAAAGACCGGCACCACCGTGCTGCTGGTCTCCCACAGCATGGAGGATATTGCCAAGTACGCCGACCGTGTGCTGGTGATGAGCAACAAGAAGATCGCCATGTATGACACCGTGGAGAACGTGTTTGCCCGTGCGCCCGAGCTGCTGGCGCTGGGCCTGAGCGTGCCGCAGGTCACAAAGGTCTTCCTCAAGCTGCGGGAGATGGGTGTGGATGTTCCGGCGGATGTTTACACCGTGCCCTATGCCGTCAAGATGATTTTGGAAGCCAAGAAGCGCCGGGACGCAGGCGAAAGCCTTGTGCTGCCCCGTGTGGATGCAAAGAAGGGGGGCGCTGCCACATGCTGAGAGATATCACCATCGGCCAGCACTTCCCGGGCGACAGCCTTGTGCATAAGTTCGACCCCCGCATGAAGCTGGTGCTGACCATCGTCTACATCATCCTGCTGTTTGCCGCGTCCAACCCGCTGGGCCTGACGCTGTCCCTTGTGTTCCTTGTGGCCATGTACGGCGTGGCAAAGATCCCCTTCAAGCTCATCACCAAGAGCCTGAAGCCCATTTTGCCCATCATCCTCTTTACCGCGGTGCTCAACCTCTTCTTTGTTTCGGGCGAGGGCGAGCCACTGGTGCACTTCTGGGTGCTGAACATCTACGCCGAGGGCCTGCGCTATGCCATCCTGATGGCGGTGCGCGTGATGGCACTGATCGCGGGCACCAGCCTGCTGACCTATACCACCAGCCCCATCGTGCTGACGGATGCCATCGAGCAGCTGCTCAAGCCTTTGGGCAGGCTGCACTTCCCGGTGCACGAGCTGGCCATGATGATGAGCATTGCCCTGCGCTTTATCCCGACCCTGATCGAAGAGACCGACAAGATCATGAACGCCCAGAAAGCCCGCGGTGCCATGCTGGACAACGGCTCCATGATGGAGCGCGTCAAGGCGCTGGTGCCGGTGCTTATCCCGCTGTTCATCTCGGCCTTCCGCCGCGCCGATGAGCTGGCCATGGCCATGGAGTGCCGCTGCTACCGCGGCGGTGATGGCCGCACCCGCCTGAAAGTGCTGCGCTGCACCCGGCAGGATTATATCGACCTGGCGGTGTGCATCGTCTGCTTTATGGTGATCCTGAGCTCGAGACTGGTGTTCCCGAATTTTTAAAAACTCCCCCAGTCGCCTGCGGCGACAGCCCCCTCGAGGAGGGGGCCTTATAGCCTCCCTCTTTGAGGGAGGTGGCACGGCAAAGCCGTGACGGAAGGAGTTCCATGCAGAACTATTTACTGACCCTTGCCTACGACGGCACCAACTACTGCGGCTTTCAGGTACAGCCCAACGGGCGGAGCGTGGCCCAGACCTTTCAGGATGGGCTGGAAGCGGTGCTCCACAGCCGCCCCGATATCAAGGGGTGCAGCCGCACCGATGCCGGGGTCCACGCGCTGGGCTTTGCGCTGAACTTCCACGCGGAGACCCGCATCCCCCCCGAAAAGCTGCCGTTGGCCATCAACCAGCACCTGCCCCCGGATATCCGGGTGCTGTGCGCCCGGGTGGTGCCAGAGGAGTTCCACGCCCGCTATGCCGCCCATACCAAGACCTACCTGTACCGCATCCACAACCACCCCATCGATTCGCCTTTTGATGAAAAATATTACACCCGGGTGCCCCGGCGGCTGGATGTGGATGCCATGCAGAGGGCGGCGGAACAGTTTGTGGGAAAGCACGATTTTCTGGCCCTGTGCGCGGCGGGTTCCTCTGCTGCTGCCCACGGAGATACCGTGCGCACCATCACCGACTGCCATGTGACCCGGAAGGGCGACGAGGTGGACATTGAGGTGACAGCGGACGGCTATCTCTATAACATGGTGCGCATTCTGGCAGGCACCCTGTGTGAGGTGGGCGCGGGCCGGATGCAGCCCGATGCCATCCCCGGCATCCTTGCCAGCCGGGACCGCAGCCAGGCCGGGCCGACGCTGCCCGCGAAGGGGCTATTTTTGGAGAAGGTGGACTACGACCTATGAGAAAAAATCGCAACCGTCCGGAGAGTGACGAGCCGCTTTCGGAAGGGCGGGTCGAATATCTGGAAGCTGCCCGCCAGCGTGTGCGGAACCGGCGCATCCGCCGCACAGCGGTGCTGCTGGTGCTGCTGACGGCGGTGGTGCTGTTTGCCACCGGCATCGCGGGCAGCTCGGTGGCGGCCCTGAAGGACCTGACCGATACGGCCCGCATTGCCCTGCTGCCCGGCTCCGGCTGGCCCCAACAGACCGGTGTGGCCGAGCTGGAGCAGATGGCCCCCCTGACCGGCAGCTTTGTGGAGCTGGGGGACGAGGGCTGTGTGGTCTGGTCGCGCACCGGCAAAAAGCTGAACAGCATCCAGAGCGGCTATGCCCGCCCGGCGCTGGCCGCGGGCAAGACCCGCTTTGTCCTCTACAATCGCTCCGGAAACGAGCTGCGGGTGGAGAGCCGCACCCAGAACCTTTACACCAAGCAGCTGGAAAACAGCATTTTCCTCTGCGCCATGTCGGACAACGGCACGCTGGCTGTGGTCACGGAGGACCAGACCAGCATGGCAAAGCTGCTGGTATACAGCCCCTCCATGGAGCAGCAGCTCAGCTGGAGCATGACCTCCAACGACGGCACCCCCCTGCGGATGGCCTTTTCCCCCGACAGCCGGAAGCTGGCGGCGGCAGCCGTCACCGTCAGCGGGGGACAGGTGATGACCAACCTCTACCTCATCAATCTGGCATCGGGCGATCCCGTCAGTCTGGTGAATCAGGGCGGCGTGCCCCAGTGGCTGGGGTGGACCTCTGCTTCCACGATCCTGGCTGTCTACGATACCAGGGCCGTGCTCTACAATGCGGGCGGTGGTGAGCGTGCGGTCTATGATTTTGCGGGCACGGAGCTGAAAGATGTTTCGGTGGACGCGGCAGGCAATGTGGCCCTGCTGCTGGCATCGGGGCAGGTCTCTCAGGCTGTGACGCTGGACAAGAACCTGAACGTCCAGTTCAGCGCTGCTGTCTCGGCGGCAAATTCCATTGTCCGGGCGGGGAACCTGTTCTATCTGCTGGCCGATAACGCCGTGGAGTGCTTTGATGCATCTGGTACCCAGCAGTGGAGCCAGAACCTTGACACCAGCCCGCAGGCATTGCTGGCCAACAGCAAGGATCTGCTGCTGTTCAGCGGCAACACGGTGCAGAAGTTGGAAGCACCCGCTGAATAGCCCTCTCCGTCAATGCTTGCGCATTGCCACCTCTCCCAAAGGGAGAGGCAATTGCGGCTTTGAGGAAAAAGAGTGCAATTTATTTTGTGGCTTCCCCTGTCAGAAGCGTTGGCTCCCCCTTTGGGGGAGCTGGCACGACGGCAGTCGTGACTGAGAGGGTGAGCCAGTTCGGAATAAGGTTAAACGTATGTTCAAGAATCCGTCATTTATTTTTGATATCCTATGTACGGTGGTCTGGCTGGTGCTGGCCGTCCGGTATGCCCGCAAAGGCTTTCTGGCCTCTGTGGTGCAGCTGACGGGCAGTCTCATCAGCCTGTTCGGTGCCAGAGCCTTTTCAGGCTGGGCAGCCGGGCAGGTGTTCGAGCGTTTCCTCGCCGGAAGCTTCCGGGACCAGATCGCTGCCAATATCGCCGCCGGGGGAGCCGTCAGTCTGGATGGCATTGCCCAGCGGTACGCGGGCTTTCTGCCCGAGGCGTTCCGGGCATCCATCGTGGATGCCTGCGAGCGCTCCATCTCTGCCGTCCTCAATGACAACGCCGTTGTGCTGGCGGATACCATCGTCCAGAAGGTGCTGGCTCCGCTGCTGACCCCGGTGATCTCGCTGGTGCTGTTCTTTGTGGCGTTTGCCCTGCTGCGGATGCTGGTCAGCCTGCTGGTCACGGTGCTGGGGCTGGTGAACAAGCTGCCCGTGATCGGTGCAGTGAACCACTGGCTGGGCTGGGGCGTGGGCGGCATTGCCAGCCTTGTGGACATCTATCTGGTGCTCTGCGTGGTCTGGGCGCTCATTGTGATCACCGGCGGCAACCTCACCATGCTCAACGACACGGTGATGAGCGGCAGCCTTTACTATAAAGTATTCAATGTGTTCAACCCGTTTGTCTGAGCGGGGAGGGAAAAGGAGGAACAATGGTCTGCATTCGATGCCAGAAGCGGCCTGCCATTATTTTTGTCCAGCGGATGGAAAATGGCCAGATGAAAAACGAGGGGTACTGCCTGCACTGTGCCCGGGAGATGCACATCAAACCGGTCGATGATCTGATGAAGCAGTTTGGCATGTCTGATGAGGACATGGATGCCATGGAAGACCGGATGGAAAACATGATGCAGGAGATGGGGGACATGAGCAACATGAACCCCTTCTCCATGATGATGGGCATGGGCCAGCCGGACCAGAGCGAGGAGGACGGCGACCTTGTGCCCGGCTCCAGCGCCACCTTCCCGCTGGGGGTGAACGGCAGTGCCCAGAACGGTAAAAACGAAAAGAAGGCGGGCAAAAACGACAAAAAGCCGCCCCGCCGCAAGTTTTTGGATACCTACTGCGAGAACCTGACCCGCAAAGCCCGGGAGGGGAAGCTGGATGATATCATCGGCCGCGACCGGGAGATCTACCGCACCATCCAGATCCTGAGCCGCCGCCAGAAGAACAACCCCTGCCTCATTGGTGAGGCGGGCGTTGGCAAGACCGCCATTGCCGAGGGCATTGCGGAGCGCATTGCCAAGGGGCAGGTGCCGGCAGGGCTGCAGGATAAGGAGATCTTCCTGCTCGACCTGACCAGCCTTGTGGCAGGCACCCAGTTCCGCGGCCAGTTCGAGCAGCGGGTCAAGGGCCTGCTGAGCGAGGTCAAGGCGGCGGGCAACGTCATCCTGTTCATTGACGAGATCCACACCATTACCTCTGCCGGTGAGAGCGAGGGTGCCATGAATGCGGGCAACATCCTGAAGCCCGCCCTCTCCCGCGGCGAGATTCAGGTCATCGGTGCCACCACCTTCAACGAGTACCGCAAGTATATCGAGAAGGACCAGGCGCTGGAGCGCCGGTTCCAGCCCGTGCGGGTGGAGGAACCCAGCGTTGCTGATACGCTGGCCGTGATGGGCGGCATCAAGCACTACTACGAGGAGCACCACCATGTGCAGGTGCCCGCCGATGTGCTGAACGCCACCGTGACCCTGAGCGAGCGGTATATCACCGACCGCTACCTGCCCGACAAAGCCATCGACCTGCTGGACGAGGCCTGTGCCTGCTGTAATCTGGCCCACCCGGTCATCTCCGAGTACCTGACCATGCAGAAGGAACTGGAGGCCCTCAAGCAGGAAGAGGCCGACATGGAAAACGCCGATGTGAACGAGCCCATCGATTACGAGCGTGTGGCAGAGCGCAAGACCCGGATGGCACAGCTGGAGCGGGAATTGCCCGCCAAGCAGGCTGCGGCCGGGGAGATCCAGGTGACCATGGACGATGTGGCCAAGGTCATTGAGCTGTGGACGGGCATCCCGGCGGTGAAGATCCGGGAGACCGAGTATGCAAAGCTCGCCAGCCTTGAGACCGAGCTGAAAAAGAAGATCATCGGTCAGGACGATGCCGTGCATCTGGTGGCCCAGGCGGTCAAGCGCAGCCGCGCCGACCTTTCGGGCCGCCGCCGTCCGGCCAGCTTCATCTTTGTGGGCCCCACCGGCGTGGGCAAGACGGAGCTGGTGAAGCAGCTGGCAAACCAGCTCTTTGACGGCCCCGACCCGCTGATCCGGCTGGATATGAGCGAGTATATGGAGAAGTACGCGGTGTCCCGCATGATCGGTTCCCCTCCGGGCTATGTGGGCTACGAGGAGGCGGGTCAGCTGACCGAAAAGGTCCGCCGCCGCCCGTACAGCGTGGTGCTGTTCGATGAGATCGAAAAGGCCCACCCCGATGTGATGAATATCCTGCTGCAGATCCTGGACGAGGGCAAGATCAACGATGCCCAGGGCCGCACCGTGGATTTCTCCAACACCGTCATCTGCATGACCTCCAATGCGGGCAGCAGCGACCAGACCACCGCAAGTCTGGGCTTCAACCGCAGCGAGGAGGAGCGGAACGAGGAGAAGAGCCGCAAGGCACTGAGCCAGTTCCTCCGCCCTGAGTTTTTGGGCCGCGTGGATGAGGTCATCACCTTCAAGCCGCTGAGCGAGGAGACCCTGCAGGGCATTGCCGCCCTGATGCTGGACGAGTACAAGCCCAGCATGGAGGCCAAGGGCATTGCCTACAGCTATACCCCGGCGGCACTGGCAGCGCTGGTGCACAAGAGCCAGGGCGGCAAGTTTGGTGCCCGCGACCTGCGCCGGACCATCCGCAAGGCTGTGGAGGACCCCGCCGCTGAAAAGATCATCGACGGCACCCTTGTTTCCGGCTCCACCCTGACCGTGGATGCTGAGAACGATGAGATCGTGCTGAAATAAAGAGCAAACAGAAAGCCGCTGCACAGCGTAACAACTGTGCAGCGGCTTTTGTGGTGTATAAAACCTCTCAGCCGCCTGCGGCGGCAGCTCCCCTGATAGGGGAGCCAAGCCCTGTGGGAAAGGTTACTCCACGCTGACCGGCTCCTCCGGCTTGTTGGTGGTACGGGCGCTCGTGCGGCCCTCTGGAATGATCTCGCCTGCGGCGGTCAGGCTGAGCTTGGCCAGGGTCGGACCGACCAGCTCGTACACCAGCACCGAGAAGAGCACCACGTTGCGCACCATGTGGCCGTCGGAAAGCTCGGCAGCCTCGGCGGCCATGCCCAGCGCCACACCGGCCTGCGGCAGCAGGGTGATGCCCAGATACTTCTGGATCTTCTCACTGCAGCGGGTGGCCTTGCAGCTGACATAGGAGCCGGAGATCTTGCCCAGAGAGCGGGAAGCGATATAGACGGCACCAAGGAGCAGGACCATGGGGTTTGCGAGGATGTTCAGGTCCAGCTCCGCGCCGGACAGCACGAAGAACAGGATGTTCACCGGGCTTACCCAGCGGTCCAGGCGGTCCATCAGCTCATCGGAAGTGGGGCAGATGTTGCAGAACACGGTGCCGGTCATCATGCAGACCAGCAGCAGCGAGAAGCTGCAGTGGATGGGGCCGACCTCAAAGCTGACCATGGAAAGGCCCACCGTCAGCAGCACAAAGGCCACCGAAAGGCTCATGCGCTTGGAGCGGGAGTGGAAGTAGATCTCCAGCTGGTTGAGCAGCAGACCGGCCAGCGCGCCCAGACCCAGGCTGAGCACGATCTCCACCAGAGGCTCCAGAAGGATGCTGATGGGGTCGATGCGGCCCTGCTCCAGCGCGTTTGCGATGCCGAAAGAGGCTGAGAAGAGCACCAGACCCACGGCATCGTCAATGGCGACCACCATCAGCAGCAGGCGGGTCAGGGGGCCGCTGGCCTTGTACTGCTTGACCACCATCAGGGTGGCGGCAGGGGCTGTGGCAGAGGCGATGGCACCCAGTGTGATGGCGGATGCCATTGAGATGACATCCGGCCGGGCAAAGTGCAGGGCAACCAGAGCGATATCCACCAGCACGGTGGTGATAACGGCCTGCAGGATGCCCACAGTGACCGCCTGCCTGCCCATGCTCTCCAGCGCGCTGAGCCGGAACTCGTTGCCGATGACAAAGGCGATGAAGCCAAGTGCCACCTGTGTGATGATGCCGTAGCTCTCGACCTGTGCAAGGCTCCCGAAGCCGAAGCCCCAGCCGCTCAGGCCCAGCCGACCCAGAAAGAAGGGGCCCAGCAGGAGCCCCGCCACCAGATAAGAGGTGACAGCCGGCAGACGGACCGCTTTCGCTGCACGGGATGCCAACAGGCCTGCAATGAGCGAAAGAGACATGCGGATGAGCAATTGCTCCATAAAATAAGATCCTCCTCAGGAATTAAGATACGTTAAAAAGTATATCTTATCTGAGGAGGAAAAGCAACATTTGTTAATTGAATTTAAAAATCTTCTGTGCAAGGCGGTAACCGCCCAGCACGAGTTTGTCGCCCTTGGGGATCTTCAGGTTGGTCACGCCGCCAAAGCCGTAGCGGATGGAGCGGTAGACCCCGGCACTGGTGTGTGCCTTGAGGTAGGCCCACAGTTCGTTCTCCTTCTGCTTGGCGGCGGTACTGCCGTCCAGCAGAAGGAAGATGTCGCTGATGGCCATCATCATGGAGAGGTAGTGCAGCATATAGCTGCGCAGCTTCTTCTGGCCCTTGAGGGCATCCAGGTCCTGGCAGTCGATCATGTGGCGGGTCACCCGCAGCTGCTGATCCACCCGCTTGACCATCACACTCTCGTTCACGCTCTGGTCGGCCCGGCCGATGAAGTAGCGGTACAGGTCCAGATCCATATAATACATGCTCTTGACAAAGGGCAGGGGCTGGTAGACAAAGATGTTGTCTACATAGAAGGTGTGCTTGGGCAGCACCATGCCGCAGTCCCGCAGCACCTGTGTACGGTACATCACCGAGTGCATCAGCAGGTTCTGGTCGGGCCGGAAGTGGCCGACATGCGTCCAGCTGAACAGCCGGTTCTGGGGGAACACGTTGGTGTAGCGCACGGTATGGCTGGTGTTGTCCTCCACGTGCTCGTAGACATAGTTGCAGATCATCAGGTCAGGCGCGGTGCCCCGGGCAGTCAGCGTGTTCAGCTTGGCCAGCACGGTCCTGAGGGCTGCTTCGTCCAGCCAGTCGTCGCTGTCCACTACCTTGTAATACAGGCCGGTGGCGTTGCGGATGCCCTGATTCACGCCCTCGCCGTGGCCGCCGTTCTCCTGATGGATGGCCTTGACGATGGTGGGATATTTGGCAGCGTACTCATCGCAGATGGCGGGGGTGTCATCCTTGGTGGAACCATCGTCCACCAGGATGATCTCGGCCTGCTCCCCGGCGGAGAGCAGGGTCTCGATGCAGTGGCGCATATATGCCGCCGAGTTGTAGCACGGGACGGCGAAGGTGATCAATTTCTGAGCCATACAAAATACTCCTTTGCTCTTTTCCGGCAGATGCACAAGGCAGGGGCCGGGATGGAGATATGTACCCATATTATAGCATTTTTGTGCAGGAAATGCTATCGAACGTGGGAAATGTCAGAGATGTTTTACAATTATCCGGGGAGTTGTGGTATACTGGTTGGGTTATAAACCGCTCAGGCCGCTTTGCGTCCAGCTCCCCTGGTAGGGGAGCCAAGACTTGCCTCTCCTACTAGGAGAGGCGGCATTGCGAAGCAATGACGGAGCGGTTTTGTATGGATAGGAGGAACCATGGAAAGTCCGCATAGTATTCTGAAAAAAGTCTTTGGCTACGACAGCTTCCGCCCGGGGCAGGAGGAGATCGTCTCCCGCCTGCTGGCCGGGCAGGATGTGCTGGCCGTGATGCCCACAGGTGCGGGCAAGTCCATCTGCTATCAGGTGCCGGCCCTGCTGCTGCCGGGCATCACCATCGTGGTCTCGCCGCTGGTCAGCCTGATGAAGGATCAGGTGGGGGCACTGGTACAGGCCGGTGTGGCGGCAGCTTTCCTGAACAACAGCCTGACGGACAACCAGAAGGCCCTGATGCTCCGCCGCGCCCGGGAAGGGTGGTATAAGATCATCTATGTGGCTCCGGAGCGGCTGGAGATGCCGGGCTTCCAGCGGTTTGCGCAGGAGCGGGAGATCAGCATGGTCACGGTGGACGAGGCCCACTGCATCAGTCAGTGGGGGCAGGACTTCCGCCCCAGCTACCTGCGCATCAAGGCGTTTGTGGACAGCCTGCCCAAGCGCCCGGTGGTGGGAGCCTTTACGGCCACCGCCACGGCCCATGTGCGGGAGGACATCCGCACCCATCTGGAACTCCACACCCCCTACGAGGTGACCACCAGCTTCGACCGACCCAACCTCTATTTTGCCACCCGCAGGGCCCTGCCCAGCGAGAAGCCCAAAGTTCTGCTCGACCTTGTGCTCAGGGAGCGGGACAATGCGGGCATCATCTATTGCAGCACCACCCGGCAGGTGGACGAGACCACCCGCCTGCTGCAGAGCCGGGGAATCCGTGCGGCAGCCTACCACGCCAAGCTGGATGCGGACACCCGGCGGCAGAATCAGGACGATTTCCTCTATGACCGGGTGCAGATCATGGTGGCGACCAATGCCTTCGGCATGGGCATCGATAAGCCAAACGTCCGGTTCGTCATCCATTATAATATGCCCAAGGATCTGGAGAGCTATTATCAGGAGGCGGGCCGCGCGGGCCGTGACGGGGAGCCAGCCCGCTGCACCTTGCTCTATTCCGGCACCGATGTGCGCACCATCCGGTTCTTCATCGACAAGGAGATGGAGGCTGACAACGGCCTGCCTGCGGATGTCAAGGCCGAAGCGGCACGCAAGGCAGAGGAACGGCTCAAGTACATGACCTTCTACTCCACCACGCCGCGCTGCCTGCGGGGGTATCTGCTGAGCTACTTTGGTGAGGCCGCACCCCAGAAGTGCGAGAACTGTTCCAACTGTCTGCTGGCAGCACAGGCCGCCGAACAGGTGGAGGAGCAGGCGGCACAAGCCCGCCAGCGTGCCGCGGCCAGTGCGAAGCGGCTGGCCTCGGCCTCCCGCCGCCGTACCGACGAAGATGCCCTCAGCGAAGCGGACGAGAAGCTGCTGGCTGCCCTCTATGCCCTGCGTAAGCGGCTGGCCGCAAAGCAGAAGCTCCCTGCCTATATGGTGTTCAACGATTCCACCCTCCGCCAGATGGCGCTGAAAAAGCCCCTGAGCGTGGAGGAACTTCTCAATATCCCCGGTGTGGGCGAGAAAAAGGCCGCCCGCTATGGGCAGGAGTTCCTCAGTGTGATCGAAGAAACCGTTGGTACACGGTGAATTGGAGATAAAAGAACAAATAAAGCGTCCCGTTTTCCACGGCCAGTGCAGGCAGGGTGGAAAACGGGACGCTTTTTGTAAAAATAAAAGGGAACTGAATCGCTCCAGTTCCCTCAAGTATATGTCCCTGAGAACATATACCCCAATTAGTAAGAATATTATATCGCAGCTGTTGAAAAAATGCAACTGTTAAATATAATTTTTCAAAATTTCCATCCGTTTCGTCAGGTCGGGATGAATGACAATTGAAGCGACGGCAGGGTTGACTTCAGAGCGATAGGTTTCTGTGATATGCTCAAATTCTTCAATGAACCTAAGGATTTCGGAATTTGGCATCTGCAATAGCTTCAGATAATAGGACATCAGAATGACATAATCTCCGATGGTCTTGAAATTGACATACGGAAGCTGAATCGCAGAACGGAGACAGGCTTTCATTGCCTTTGTGGGGTCAAAATTGCGAAATCGGGTATCAAATACCACGGCATTGTGAGCAATAGCATTCCGGAGATCTTTCAAAGCATAGATGTAGCGAAATAAGAGCTCACAGGATGTATCGTTGGAAAGATCAAGGCCAATGCGGGTGGAAATATCTTTTCGGACAGGAAAAGTCAAACAAGAAAGCAAGTATCCAAAATCTCCCATGGTCATGATCTCGAAGAAAGCCCAAAGAGGAACACCGGAGTAAGTTGGATTATTGTAAAAATGTGTGATTTTTGGATTTCCTTTTGCATAGGCGTTTGCAAGGCTGGACTGGATGGAACGCTGAAGGTTCAATTTGTTTTGCTGGGCTCGCTTTTTCTGTTCAACGGTGAAATTGGCAGGGGAGTTGTTGTAACTGCAAACGACACGATCCAGAACATCCGAAATACTCTCGGATTGTGCGTTTTCAAGGATGCCCTGCAATGCGATGTTCTTGACAGCAGTTTCAATGAACATCATTTTTCCGTAAAACAGAGCTTTCAGGGCAGAATCATATTGGATGGTGGCATAGAGCTCCTGATAAGAAGAAAAAGGCAGGCGCGCACCGGCAGATTTGAAGAAACGATAGCCTTTATAGCCATGATAATATCCGGTTGTGACAAGCTGCTGTTTCTGTGTTTCGCCGGAGATGGCGATGCCGTTGTCACGCAGATGCTGCATTAAGTCGTTTGTTGTTTTATAGCTCATGGGCATCCTCGATTTACATGCTATGGGTAGCAAACACCTGTTCGTCCTCCCACCAGACGGGGGACTTTGCGGCAAGGCTCTTGGGAACATCCAGAAGCCGCTGGTTGGAGCTGCCCCGGAAGCGCAGGGAGATATCGTGCTGGGCTTCCACAAAGCGGCCGTCCACCAGAACATCCAGCAGACTCAGCAGCTCATCGGTGACCTCACAGCGGGCCGGGCAGGGAACACTGCCGGTCAGCTGCTCCCAGGTGTAACCGGAATAGCACCAGACGCTCTTATTCGGGTACAGCGCCCTGAAGTTGCGGACGAAGGGCAGCAGCTCCCGCTGGTTCTCCGGCTCAAAAGGCTCACCGCCCAGCAGGGAGATTCCTGTAATATAGTCGGGCTGGCAGGATGCAAAGATCTCGTTGCGCACGGCTTTGCCGAAGGGCTGACCGTACCCGAAATCCCATGCCACCTCGTTGAAGCAGCCCGGGCAGTGGTGCCTGCAGCCCGAAACAAAGATGCTGGTGCGCACCCCCGGCCCGTTGGCAATGTCGTAATACTTGATTGTTGCGTAATTCATCACAGATGCAGCACCCGATCCTTGATCTCCTGTGTCCGGCCCTGGTTCCAGAACTGGGTGCCGATATAACCGCAGGTGCGGCGGGCAACGTTCAGCTTGTTCTGGTCACGGTTGCCGCACTTGGGGCACTCCCACACCAGCTTGCCGTCATCCTCAACGATCTTGATCTCTCCGTCGTAGCCGCAGCACTGGCAGTAATCGGACTTGGTGTTCAACTCGGCGTACATGATGTTATCATAGATGAACTGCAGCACGCTTATCACGGCCTCCAGATTGTCCTGCATGTTGGGCACTTCCACATAGCTGATGGCACCGCCCGGGGACAGCTTCTGGAACTCGCTCTCAAACTTGAGCTTGGTGAAGGCATCAATGGGCTCCGAAACATGGACGTGGTAGCTGTTGGTGATATAGTTCTTATCGGTGATGCCGGGCACGATGCCGAACCGCTTCTGCAGGCACTTGGCAAACTTGTAGGTGGTGGATTCCAGCGGGGTACCGTAGAGAGAGTAATCCATGTTCTCGGCCTTCTTCCACTCGGTGCACTTGTCGTTCATGTGCTGCATCACGCTCAGGGCAAAAGGCTTGGCACCGGCATCGGTGTGGCTCTTGCCGGTCATATACTTCACGCACTCATACAGACCAGCGTAGCCCAGGCTGATGGTGGAGTAGCCGCCAAAGAGCAGCTTGTCGATCTTCTCGCCCTTCTTCAGGCGGGCCAGTGCGCCGTACTGCCACAGAATGGGGGCGGCATCGCTGGGGGTGCCCATCAGGCGCTGATGGCGGGCCTGCAGTGCCTTGTGGCAGAGAGCCAGGCGCTCGTCAAAGATCTTCCAGAACTTCTCGAAGTTGCCGCCGGAGGAAAGGGCTACATCCACCAGATTGATGGTGACAACACCCTGATTGAAGCGGCCGTAGTATTTGGGCTTGCCGGTCTCGGGGTCCACATAGGGGGTCAGGAAGCTGCGGCAGCCCATGCAGGTGTAGCAGTGGCCCTCGCCGTTTTTGTCCACCTTGAGCTCGAGCATCTTCTTCTCAGAGATGTAGTCGGGCACCATCCGCTTGGCAGTGCACTTGGCAGCCAATTCGGTCAGGTAATAATAAGGAGTGCCGGGGCGGATGTTGTCCTCTTCCAGCACATAGATCAGCTTGGGGAAGGCGGGGGTGATCCAGACACCAGCCTCGTTCTTCACGCCCTGATAGCGCTGGCGGATGGTCTCTTCGATGATGATGGCAAGGTCGGCCTTTTCCTGTGCGTTGCGGGCTTCTCCCAGATACATGAACACGGTGATGAAGGGGGCCTGACCGTTGGTGGTCATCAGGGTCACGACCTGATACTGGATGGTCTGGACACCGCGGTTGATCTCGTTGCGCAGGCGGCGCTCCACGATCTCCTTCTTGCGCTCCGGGGTAACGTCCAGCCCTTCCATCTCTGCCTCGACCTCAGCGGCGATCTTCTTGCGGGAGACATCCACAAAGGGAGCCAGATGGGTCAGGCTGATGCTCTGGCCGCCGTACTGGTTGGATGCCACCTGCGCAATGATCTGGGTGGCAATGTTGCAGGCGGTAGAAAAGCTGTGGGGCTTTTCAATATAGGTGCCGGAGATCACGGTGCCGTTCTGCAGCATATCCTCCAGGTTGACCAGATCGCAGTTGTGCATGTGCTGCGCAAAGTAGTCGGAATCGTGGAAGTGGATCAGGCCCTCATTGTGTGCCTTGACGATCTCCGGGTCCAGCAGCAGGCGGGCGGTCAGGTCTTTGGAGATCTCACCAGCCATATAGTCACGCTGGACGCTGTTCACGGTGGGGTTCTTGTTGGCGTTCTCCTGCTTGACTTCCTCGTTCTGGCACTCGATCAGGCTGAGGATGCGCTCGTCGGTGGTGTTGGTCTGGCGCTTCAGGCTCTGCACATAACGATAGGTGATATAATGGCGGGCTACATCGTGGGCCTGAATGTCCATCAGCTTGTTCTCCACCATGTCCTGGATCTCTTCCACGCTCACGGCACGGTTCAGCGCCTGGCACTGCTCCGTGACATCGTTGGCGATGGACAGGATCTGCTCCTGGGTCAGGCTGCTCTTGCGGCTGACCGAATCGCTGGCCTTGGTGACCGCAGTGATGATCTTGGTGATATCAAATGGAACTTCCGAACCGTTGCGCTTGATGATCTTCATAGTGTTCCTCCGTCGTTCTATCTGTGTGCAGTTCAAACGGGTGCCTCTTTCGCAAGAGGCACCCGCAAAGCAGTCTTGGGATGCGTTCAATTGATGTGATTCTATGATATCACTATTTAGTGATATGTCAATGGAGAAACCACTACATTTTGTGTTTTGGCGGTTTCGCCAAAATTGAGCCGAGAATCTTGGAGCAAAATTTGAGGCCAAAGCTCTTGACAAACTGTGCAAGGAAAGTGTTTGCATTCCGGGGCGTAATATCCACGGCGGTGTATACTTCTCTGGAAGTTTGGATAGAACAATACCTTATTATATAGAGAAAAATGGCCTCTGAGGTCCCTGCAGCCTCCGCGTCAAGGAACGTGTAAATTGCAGTTAAAAAACTAGTCAAAAAGTCAAAGACGCAAAAAGAAACGAAAAAAGTGAAAAAAGGGGTTGCCAAACGTGCCGGGATATGGTATTATACTTGAGCGCCAAGGGCCGCCGGAAAGAATGACTTCTGAAAGCGGCAGAAGCAAAGCGAAAGAACCAATATGGATACGTTGAAAAACGAGCCACAAGTTCGAAAAGATCGAAAAGCTTCTGAAAAAAGTGCTTGACAAAAAATCACTTCTGTGGTAAAATAATCAAGTCGTCAGCCGCTAAGGCTGAGGCGTACAGGACCTTGAAAATTGAACAATATCGAAAAACTTGTAACGGAACCTATTTTCGTGTTGGAAAAACACGTTAAACAATTCCAAACAAAGTAATTCACACAGGACGCAAGCGATTGCGTGCTGAGCG
>NZ_JAFREI010000015.1:0-78444 GCF_017377595.1 Faecalibacterium sp. Marseille-Q0746
GCCGGGAAATCTCCCGGCGGGCGCTGCTGTGTTCAGAGGAACGTTATTTTTCTTGCCTTACTTTGCGGCATCCACCAGCACACCAACGTAGCCGGCAGTATCCACCAGCGTGGCACCGGAAACGGCGTCCACAGCCTTTTCATCTTTGCTCAGAGCCTCGGCGTCGGCAATGCTCATGCCGTTCACGTGGTTCTGGATGGCGTCGTAGTTGGCATCCAGCGAAACGGTGGAACCAGCCTTTTCGGCCATCATCTTGCTGTAGTAATCGGCGTTGACCCGCTTGGACATCAGCACCTTGCCCTCGGCGTAGCCTGCGCCGAAGTCAGAATCGGAGTTGGGCACACCGACGACCCCGGCGTCCGAACCGGCAAACTGGAACTCGTCAATGTAGCTCAGCACGATGGTGTCCCCGGCGGTGGCGACAGCGCCGGAGGTGAAGCACTTGGTGCCGTGTGCGGCCCCATAGACCACATTCAGCTTCAGGTCCTCGGAGCTGCCGTTGAACTCCACGGCCTGCGTGGTCTGGGCGTTTTTGGCGGCATCCACGATGGCAGAGAGATAACCGGCGGTATCCACCAGCGTTGCGCCGGAGACGGCGTCCACAGCCTCGGCACCCTTGGCGGCCACATCCTCCAGCTCGGAGATGGTCTTGCCGACGGCAAAGTTCTGGATGGCGTCGAAGTTTGCATCCAGAGCGACCGTGGAGCCGCCCTTTTCAGCCATCATCTTGCTGTAATAATCGGCGTTGGCCCGCTTGGACATCAGCACCTTGCCCTCGGCGTAGCCTGCGGCAAAGTCGGAGTCGGAGTTGGGCACGGCGGTCACGCCTGCATCGGTGCTGGCGAACTGGAAATCGTCGAGGTAGGCGGCGAGGATGACGTCATCCTTCACCACAGCCACCGCTTCGGTGAAGCACTTGGTGCCGTGGGCGGCAGCATAGGCCTGACCGATCTGGATGCCGCCTTCCACCGGGACGATGGCGGTGGGCTCAGCGGGGGCTGCGGCAGCAGAGTCGGCGGGGGTTTCTTCGGCCAGCTCCACACCCAGTGCGGCGGCAACGGCCTTCCGGACGGCCTTGGTGGTCACCGTGGCACCGGCAACGCCGTCGATGGCGGGGCCGTTGGCGGCCACGACCTGCTTGGACAGCTCTTCCAGTGCAGCGCCGCCGATGCTCTCGGTCTCCTGTGCGCCTTCCAGCTTGCAGTCGGTAACGGTGCCGTTGGCATCCACGGTCAGGGTGGCGGTGACAGCACCGCCAAAGCCTTCGGCAGAGCCGGTCTTAGTCACACCGGCAGCGGTGGAGCTGCTGCTGCCGCCGCAGGCGGCCAGAGAGACGCCAACAACGAGGCTCATGGCCACGGCAGCGCTCAGTTTGCGGATGATCTCCTGTTTCATGGGTCTTTCCTCCAGAGAAAAATCGGTTTGTGTTCGGCCCCCAGAAAAGGTCATACCTTTTCAAGGATGTTTACAAAAGATAACATATTTTGTGAGGTGCTGTCAAGAGATTTTGTCACATACTTCGTGAAGAATGATAAATTGGTGTCAATTGTGACGCTGACGATATACGAAGCGAACGGACGGTCTACGCTGTTAGTAATTCCTGAATGGAAACCAAGCAAGCAGTTTTGCCACTTTCAGCCCCAGTTAGTACTTCAATATTACTATGTTTTGGAAATCGGCACAACCATATAACCGTCCTTGATGAAACTATTTTTGTTTCATCGATGACATTGTACCAGCAAGCAGTGCAGACGTATATACATCTGCTTATTTTGCGTTGCAAAACGCTGTTGGGGAATGCCCCAAGCCCCTTTAATCTGCATTTTCCAATGCAGGCTGCGCATCCCTTCGGGACGCTTTTTACCCGGTGATGTGCTCTGGGTCGTTCAAAACTTGCATGAGGTGAGAAGCGGCTTCTGCAAGAGAATCGTACTTCATCTGTTCAGGAACAGGCGCATCCAGAAGCGAAACGCCCCACACCTGCATACAGTCCGCAAGTTCTTTCTGTGCCTGCAATGCCGCCACCTTACGCACATCCGGGGTGGTTTCTGTATCCAGAACGTAGGCTGCGGAGTATTTTCCGTTGCGATCTTCCGTCAACTGCACCATGGAGTAGTGCTCATCCCAAAAGTGACAGAAGCGAACCCTGCCACCGATGTTCTCCATTTCGATACACAGTTCTTCTTCGCTGCTCCATTGTGGAGTCTCGGACAAAATGCAATTCAGTTCCGAAAGAGCCGGCCGTTCTTCATCCGATAACTTCCTATGCAGGCATTCACGTTTGAGATCGTTCTGCCAATACGGACTCAGCTTTCCATTCCGGGCATCTTCCATTGCTTCTTCGATATTGGGTAGGATTGTCATGTCGTTCACCTCAAATACTCCCTATTAGTGTTATATGCACGCTTATAGTGTTGATTATAGACTATTTGAGGGCAAAAAGAAAGAGCGTCAGCACGTTTGCTGGCGTTCTTTGACATAGGTGTTATTTTGTAATATAGGGAATGTTGTCGGTGTATGCATTCAGAATGTCAATGGCAGCTTTCTTCTGCCCCGGTGTGAGCTGGCTCAGCTTTCTGCTCAGTTCGTCATCTGCCACATGGGATGCGGATGGAACGGAATCCCGGATCAGCACATCAGCAGATACGTCCAACACCTCTACGATTCGGATAAAGGTTTCCAGTTTGGGGATTTTTACTCCGCGCTCTAAATCTCCAACATAATTTGCTGACAAATCGACCCGTTCTGCAAACTGTTCAATCGTCCAGCCTTTTTCCTTGCGCTGCTCTCGTATTCGTTGACCCAAAAGCGTATTCATAGAGACCTCACACTCTAATTGTGTTTGTTGCACACCAATAGCATACCTGTCGCAATTTTTGTTATACACAATCCAATAGCGTTTGTTCAACGCCAGTTGGACGCTTTTGGAACGAAAAATTTTTGTGCGTATCTTTGGTCAAAAAAGCAATGGTCTTTTGGGACGGTACATGGTACAATAGCAAACGTTGTGCCCCTTGGCACATGAACGAAGGTAAAAGGAGCTGCTGAACGTGGATACGATCTATCTGCTGCCCGGTGAGGAACGCTGCGTTGATTTTCGAGATGCCAATGGAGTCCCGAAGGTACACTACACTTACTGTTCCATCCGTGGCAAACTTTTCAACTGCACCTGCTGCACAAAGGACGAAGCCCAGCGGCTGTGTGAAGATTGGCTTATAAAACAGGACCGCTGCTACATAAACTAAAAAAGCCGCCGAGGACGCTTCCCAAGTAGGAAAGCACCTCGGCGGTATTCGTTTATCGAGTCTGGGTTTTCTCGGCGGGGTCCTTTTCCTCTGCAAAAAAGCGTTCTACGTTTTTCTGCGCACGAACCAGTTCTTGCATCTCGTTCCGTGCCTTGCGGTAGTCCGGGTAAGCGGCTTTCTTCTTGGTCAGCAGTTCTGAGAACTCCGCATCCAACTCCTTGACCTTCGGCAGCTTTTGCAATCCTGCCTCGTCAAAGACAGCCTTCGCCGCCTTGTGCAGGGTGATCTCCTCCCGGTGAGCTTCCAAAAACTTTTTACTGTACCCCGACTTGCGATAGGCATCATAGACCGGGCGAGTCTTGGCATAGTTGATAATGTGGGTTTTCAGGACGGCGATTTCGGCCAACCTCGTTTCCGCCGCCTTGATGGAATCGCCCATGGCATGATACCGTTCCGTTGCCGCCGCTGCACGTTCCCGCAGTTCCTCGGCGCTGCCGATTTTCTGCTCCTGTAAAAATAGCAGCGTCTTGGACATCTCCTTCAGGTTGAATTTGGTTGCCCACTTTTTGTAGCCAACGCTTTTACCCTCTGCCATTTTCCCCTGAATGTCCACCAGCAACTGGAAGGGCTGCTCTTTGGGCTGCTTTTTCTGGTACGGCTGGTGCTTCGCCTTTCCCTCCAGCACCGCCTTGATTTCATCCTCACTGTACCCGTTGCCCAGCGTTCGGAACCGAATAAAGCGTTTCTGCCCCTTGCCCTTCACCGCTGTATGCTTGTCACGCTTCACCTCGTAGCCCTGCTGCTCCAGCTTTTGCAAAAATGCTTCGTAGTCCCCCGGCTTTTCTGCAAGGATGGTGTCGATGATTCCGCACAGGCGGTCACGGTTGCTCTCCTTAGGCGGGTAGACGATGCGCTTCTGCCGTTCCCGGTAGGGCTTCTTTTCAATGACGGACAACTGGTGTTCTAAGCAAATCAGGTCGCTCAACCGCTGCACTGCCAACGCCGAAAAGAAAAAATCCCGGAACTTTCTGCTGCCATCCAGTGCTGTAGAGTTGAAAATCACATGGTTGTGGATGTGCTGCCGGTCCGTGTGCGTTGCCACTACAAAGGCGTACTTGCCCTTGGTAAAGCGCATGGCCAGTTCGTAGCCCACCTTGTTAGCCTCCTCTGCGGTGATTTCCCCCGGACGGAAGGACTGCCGTATCTGATAAGCGATTACATCACTTTTCTGCCTGCGTCCGTTTACGAGATCGTACTGCCGCTTGGTAAGCATAAATTCTTCATCTGCTGTCAGGGCGCTGCAAGCATAGCTGCTGACAAACTGCCCCTGCTCGGTCTTGTCCGGGTTTTCAATATAGTCCGTGCGATTTTTCAGACAGGCCGCAACGGTCATGCCCTTGTTTTTGTGCAGCGCAATCAACCGTGTTGCTGCCAGCATCATCACCCCCTATTGCAAAGAAAAAATGCCGCCCGGAGGCGGCATTGAGATCATTTGGATATTTTTTCGTAATCGGCAGCACCCGCCAGATACATTGCCTTGTATCTGGCGCATTCCAACTCGTTGCAGATCTCATCTAAGGCGAGATATTGCTTCCACGCTTCTTTGCTGATAACGCTCTGCAAGGCTTCCTCAGCTGCTCTTTTGGCTTTTTTCAGTCGCAGATACTCTTCATCCTCACCCAGCATCTCAGAAAAAATCGTGCTGTTGTGTTCAAAATAACAATCCTCTATCCTCTGTTTGCTCATAGCATCCCTCACAGTTCTGCAAGCCACTCACTGAAACGCCCGATGCCCTCGGTGATGGCAGTTGCACCGAAAAAGAGGATGAAGCAGATGAACTCGGCCACCAGCAGGATGAAGAACTGGTTCCAAGTCTGACGGTAAGCAGTGTAGATGCCGCAGCCGAAGATGTAGAGCATCAGCGGAGCAACCACATAGCTGGACAGGGTTAGCAGCCACCTTGCCATCAGAGCTAGAAACGCCACAAAGAGAGAAATCGGGAAAAGAACAATTTTCTTCAGCATAGACATCATATCAAGCACTTCCTTTCTGTTCGCCCTTATTATAAAGGTATCGACTACTACGTTGCAAGGATGTCAAGCATTATATGTACACCCGCAGTCCTCCAACTGCGGGAATTTTTATAGCTCTGCTAGCTTGGAAAGAATTTGCTTGCCAATGTCGATCAGTTCATCCAGACGCTGCCGCAGATCTTCCATGTCGGCGGCGTAGACCTTGCCGCACTCGTTGGCACGCTTGGCGTACTGATTCAGATTGTTGCTGCACATCTGCAAGAGATATGCCATGCGTTGCAGTTCTTTCAAGTCGAGGTGCAGGCAATAGCCGTCCAGTGCCATCTTGCGGATATAGGCACTCAGGCTTCGGATGCCCATGCTGAACATCTTTTCATAGATGCGGTTCTTTTCTGTTTTGGTCAGGCGCAGGATGATGATTTCATCCCGCTTCTCTTTCATCGTGCATCACTATCCTTATCATAGTAGCTGCGGAACGGTTTGACAGGCTCCGGCTGATTGGTCTTTTCCACCAGTGCAGCCAGCACAGACGGACGAGTTGCGGGTGCTTCGGTTTCCTCGGATTCTTCGGGAACATCCTGTGAGGAACTGCGGTCACGGTCGATGTTCAGCAAGGCGTTCAATTCAGCAAGGCGGGCAGACTTTTCGGCCAGTTCTTCCTCCTGTGCAAAGGGCTTTGCCACTTCGACCTCTGCGGCCTGCTTCTGCTGTTCAAGGTTTTGCAGAGCATTTTCAGCGTCTGCAATTCGGTCAGCGAAATTGTCGATGGCATTGTCCAGACGAGTGATATTGCCGCGCGCATCATCGCCCAGCGATACCGGATAGCTCAACTCTGCCCGGAGAACGGCTTGATGCTCATTCTTGAAGCTGTCGAATCGAATGTTCAGTTCAAAGCCACGGTAGGTGCCCAGCAGCATCATATCGGCATTGGGCATCTCCTGCCGAGCCAGCAGCAGCCGTTCGCCCGCAGCCTTTTTGTCATCGTACACCATGCCCTTGATGGTCATGCCGCAGAAGTTTTCTTTGTCCTGCGGGTGTGCTGCTGCAATCTGTGAATCCTGCTGCAAAGCAGCAATGCGGGTTTTCTGTTTCTGGATTTCTTCTGGGAATGTTTTGAGCAGCTTATCTTCCAGACGATATTTCTGATTCTGGAAGTCACCGCGCAGAACTTTCAATTTTGCCACCTGCACGTCCAAATCCATCTTTTCCCGGATACGAGGGTCGCCTGCACACAGAGCCTTGATTTCTGCGTAAGATAAAGCCTGTTCGTCAATATCATCGCAAGATCGCATAGGCGATTTGCTCGTCATGATCTGCGAGATAAACTTCTGTTTATTCTCAAGGGTCTGATCGGGTAAGAGGATGGCATTACTGCCAGCCCCTCCCCTAAGAACCGTACGTGAGAGTTTCCCCTCATACGGCTCAAGCCTTTCAGAAAGTTCCCGTTAGGGAACCCGGCGCAACAAAACAAGCATCGTTTTTGTGCAATACGGTATGGCATTCGGGATGCACCATTTCCAGCCATGGTGACTTTCCATGTCGGAACACCTTGTGAACCTTGAAACCTGTGTCAGAAGTTATCGGTTCTCCACACACAGGGCAGCAGCGGTGCTGATTTCTCCATACTTTCAAGAGCTTTTCGCGTCCGTTGGTGCTGTTCAGCGTTTTCTCACCATCACGCTCTTCATAATAACCATTCCACCGCGCATCGAACGGATTTGCTTCGGCAACGATTTTCTTAAAGCAGATGATTTTGGTGTCCGTTGCATATTCGAGGGCAAAATAGGAAAGCTCTTTGTTTTTCTTCTTGGAGCGTTCTTCTGCGGCAAAAGTCCAGTTCCGAGAGCCGATGCAGTGCCAATATTTTTTGGCAATCCACCGTCTGCTCTTTTTCTTGTGCCTGCGCTTTGCCCATTGCCAGAGACAATTATAAATCTGATAGTCGATTTTGCTGAATGCTTCAGCGGATACAACAAATCGCTGGTTATTGACCCAGCCACGGATAATCGGGTTGAGCTGGCGAATCAGGGAATCCTGCTTTGCCGATTTGTTACTCTTGACGATTTCGCGCACCTCTTTCAGCAGAGAACTGACTGATTGCTTCGAGGGTTTGATAAGGAGTTTTCCGTTGTATTTTCGGATATTCTTGCCCAAGAAGTCAAATCCATCTTCGATGTGGGTGATAACCGTCTTTTCTTCGGACAACTGCAATCCACGTTCAGCCATAAACTCTCTAATAATAGGAAGGACTTCTTCGCGCAGAAATTCCGGGCTTTCTCCGGTTACGATAAAGTCGTCAGCATAGCGCACGAAGTTCATCTTATTAAAGTGAGTCTTTCCATTGAAGTGCTGTCTGGTCGGCAGTCGTTCTTTTAAGAGCCGTTCCAGCCCATCCAGTGTCATATTCATCAGAGTGGGCGAGATAGCCCCGCCCTGCGGCGTACCTTCTTCGGTGGGGAACAGCCGTTTCATATCGACAAATCCACACTTTAGCCATTTCTGTAAAACCTGTGTGTCCATCGGAATGTTTTCCATGAGCCATTCGTGGCTGATATGGTCGAAGCATCCCTTGATGTCACCTTCAAGAATCCATTCGGGTGATTTTCCTTTGTTCAGGTCGGTAAAGCACTGCTCGATTGCATCGTGCGTACTTCTACCGATTCGGAATCCATAGGAGTTCGGGTCACCGTAGGTTTCAGCAAGCGGTTCCAGTGCAAACTTGTACAAAGTCTGCATGGCTCGGTCTGTCATTGTCGGAATACTCAATGGCCGCAGTTTGCCGTTTTTCTTCGGAATATAAACACGTTTCAGAGGCTGAGGACGGTATCCTCGCCGTTTCAGTTTATTGATTGCCTTGAATTTTGCCTCTGGGGTCAGCCACAGTTCATGGTCAACCCCAGCCGTATTTTTACCACGATTGCTTGTTACTCGCTTCACAGCTAAGGCTTTGGCGTAAAACGAGTGAGTTAACAGCCATTGCAGCGTTTTCACTTTGCTGTAATGACCTTCTTGTTGAGCCTTTACGATACGCATTTGCAGCTTTTTAACATAAGCGCGAGCCTTGTTCCAGTCGATGCTGGCCCAATCTTCCGCTTTGCAAGTCGGTGCACACGATTTCTCGTTCATTTGCAATTCCTCCTTTTTGAAAAGTTCTGTAAATTCTCTCGTAAAGAAAGACCATAGATGGAAGTCTGCCTGCTTTCGCATGAGGTGATGTTACAACCTCTATCCATCCCCATTACAGGGTCGGCATTCGCTTTTTCCATCGTTCTTCTACCCGCATTTCATAAAGTCTCCTTACGGTTTCCGTCCGATTGCTCGGAGAAATACGGGCTTACCACGTTCCGCTTATTCAACAGTATGGGTTAGGTCTCACTTCTCCGCCGGCAGCTTTGTGTCCATGTATTCCCACTATACAGGGGAATAACCAGCTGCATTACCATTTTGGTTCAGGCTTGTCAGCAACTTTAGCCTGTTCGGCCTTAACGACGTTTATCAGTGATTCACATTACATTAACCATACCATACAAGTCAGGCTCCCCAACCGCATTGTTGCTTGCAGCTTATCGCTTTCACCTCGCAGTTTCAGCTTGAACCCTTTCGGGTGGGGCTACCCTTGTCCTGTCACGCTTCCTCACAGCCGTTACCAGCCGCTTTGTTGACAGTAGACTACTGCTAATGGAATAACAGGTCCGGTCATTGCCAGACAGTTGAATTAAGCGACTTCGTGTCGCACGAACAGGTAGACCTCATCAATGGTCAGCGAGATGACCTCGCCATCCATGTTGGTGCGAACAAGAATCACCGGGCCGGTCAGGTAGTGCTTTCCGCCCATCTTCAGCGCCTGCGCCGGGTTGTAGCAGAGCAGCAGCGAGGTGTTGGGAAGGTTCAGGCAGGCATCATCCTCCTCAAAGCAGGGCAGGATGCCGGGAGCCTCGTCCAGCGTGATGATGGTCAGCTCCATATCCGGGGCAATGGCAGCGAGATAGACTTCACCAGGCTTTTTTCTGCCGTTCAGAATCGTGTAGATGCGAGTATCAATGGTGACTTTCTCGGAACGGATGTGAGTGGTAGTAAAGTTCATAGACGTTTCCTCCAAAATTTTTGCAAAAATAAAAGACCCGGAACTGGGTCTTTTGGTTCAGTCTGCGATCAGCGCGCTTCTTCCTGCTTCTTCTGTTTTGCCTGTTGCTTTTTTAGTTGCCACTGGTCGAGCAGCTTGATGATGATGCTTTCCATCTGCCGGGGCGTGTAATTGCGTGGAAAGTATTTCCGCAGGGTTTCGTTTTTGATGGTCACGGTGTCTAGTTCGCTTTTCTTTTCCTCATTCATAATGTTGTAGACTGCATCATAGTCAAACTCACCCTGCTGCGCCAGCTTTTTTATCCGAATGGCTTGTGAAAGAGATGGCGCGTTCTGGGAAGCATCCATTGCTTCTAAAAAATCCTGTTGCTGTTTTTCGTCCAGATAGGACAGTTCTACCGCAGGGTTAAAAGAGATTTTTTTCTCGTCCACCATGTCGAGCAATTCAGGGACAAGGTTCGTCAGGCGCACAAAACGCTGGACTTGATTGCGACTTTCGCCTGAATCTTTTGCTACTTTTTCATCGGCTCTCAACTTTGTCCCAACTTGGGACGAAGTTAAATCTGACCTAGCACCTTGATTTTTTATTGCATCCAGCTTCATCTTGTACGCAAATGCCCGCTCGCTGGGCAGGATGTGTTCTCTCTGCAAATTGGAATCGACCATCAATATCGTGGCGGCATCATCCTCCATATTTCGCACAATGACAGGCACGGTGTCCAGATTTGCAAGCTCTGCGGCGTGTTTCCGACGGTGCCCGGAGATGATTTCATAGCCACCCTCCGGGCGTGGGCGGGCGATCAGCGGAGACAACACGCCGTACTGCTCTACGCTTTCCACCGTGCGCTGCATGGACTCATCATCCAAAACCTTAAAGGGGTGGTTCTTAAAAGGGAACAGCTCCCCGATGGGGATTTGCTGAACCTGTTCCCGCTGCTGTTCCTGTCGGGATTCTTCGGTGGAGAAGATGTCATCTGCCCCTTTCAGCGACACGTTTAAGCTGTTTTTCGGCATTCGCCATCACCTCCCTAGTCAGAGATTTATAGGCTTCTGCCACCTTGCCTTTGGGGTCATGCTGGTAGATGCTCTTGCCTACGGCACTGATCTCCGCAGCACGGACAGACCGGGGAATGGTCTGGTCGAACACTTTGATCTTGCTGCCGTAAGCACCCCGAATCAGATTGTCGATCTGCTGCCCATAGTTGGTGCGGCTGTCGGTCATGGTGAGCAGGATGCCCTCGATTTTCAGTTTGGGGTTGATCTGCCGTCGGACCTTCTGCACGGTCTGCAAAAGCTGTTCCAGGCCCTTTGCAGACAGGTACTGCGCCTGTACGGGAATCAGGGTGGTGTCTGCCGCTGCCAGTGCATTCACGGTCAGCATCCCAAGGGAAGGGGTGCAGTCCAACAGAATGAAATCGTATTCATGCTTTGCACCTTCCAACACCTGTTTGAGCATCTTTTCCCGGTTCAGGCAATTGACAAGGGAAACTTCCAGCCCTGCCAGTTCGATGTTTGCCGGAATCAGATCAACGCCCTCTGCATGGTGCAGGATGCCTTCACCGGGCGGAATACTCTGATCGTTCATGGCTTTTGCCATCAAGGTGGAAAGGGTCGTGGGCAGTTCATCGGGCTGCTGCCAACCCATGCTGATGGTCAAGCTGCCCTGTGGGTCAGCGTCCACCAACAGGACTTTTTTGCCCTCCATCGCCAGCCCGATGCCCAGATTTTCACAGGTGGTGGTTTTGCCGGTACCGCCTTTCTGGTTGACGATGGCAATCGTGGCTGCTTTCTTTGAAATTCTCATCACCTCCGATTCGCTAAGTCGTGGTTGGTTTGGTTCTGGTAGGAAAGCTGCATGGTGGTGGGTGCGTTGTACAGAGAAGCCAGCAGGTATTGTTTCATGTTACGGATCGGATTGCTGTTCTCTGCAAGGCACTTCAGCACAAAGCGGATATGGTCGGCGTTCAGCTTCATAAAGCGGCTGCGTACCACCTCGGCGGGCTTATCGTCCCCGGCAATATGCAGCAGCTTGCGGTTGGTGGCGCAGGTGTCCACCAGCAAATCTACGATTTGGTAGATGGTGTCCTCATCGTCCGGGCAGAGCCGGAGCAGAAGGTCTATCTCCAAAGACTGAGAAAAATATTCTTCCAGTTGGGTGCGTTTGCTCATCCCATCCGCTTCTTCAGAATAGAATGAATCAGTCTCACTCATTTCAGTATCATTCTCTTTAGTCTTATTACATCGTGATTTTGAAGGGTCTTGACTTGCGTTTTTGAAGCCTCCAGAATCGTGAAAATCACGATTCTGGAATATTGATTTTGACGATTCTGCTGAAAAGTTCTTCACATACACCAAACTTGGCTTTCCCAGACCTCTGCGTTTTCGTTCAATCAGACCAAACTTTTCGAGTTCCCGGAGCAGCTTGGTCGCTTTGTTGTCTGCGCAACACAACGCCCTCTTGACATCCTCTATCGTGAAGATAATGAACACTCGGTTCTGCTCATCCAGCCAGCCGTTTTTCACGGACAGGCTCATGCGGTCCAGCAGGATACCGTACAGGGTCTTGGCATCGGTTGACAGGCTCTGGAACCGTGGCTCCTGAAACAGAGCCTTTGGAATGCGGTAGAAGGAGAACGGCTCTCCGGCTTGTCCGTAAAAGTAGTCAAGGGTCATGTGGCTTTTTCAACGTTTTGCTCCAGCTTGTGTTCAAAAAATCGACCGCCTTTCGTTTGAAAATAAAAAGCGCACTCTTTTCTTATTGAAAAGTGGTGCGCTATGTAATATAATGGCTGTATAATTTAGCTATCCAAAAGATAGTCGATGAGATATTCTTTCGGAATCATGAAAGATCGTCCGACTTTCAGGCAGCGAATTCTATGTTGATGGATTCTTCTGATGATGGCAGTCTGGCTTTTGAAACCGAGTAAAGTTGTTGCTTCTTCGACAGACAGCACATCAGGATAGTTCACAAATAATTTTTCATAATACTCTTTTGCTTGATTTTGATTCATTATCCTTGACTTTCCTTTCGTTTTGTGCCTAAGCAGAGGAGCGTTTTGCCCTGCATCCCTCCTGAACATCCCTCCAATTTCCATTTGGGCGGTCCAAACCGAAAAAACAGAGTAGAGGAAAAACGCATCGAAAAATCGTGGATATTTCAAATTATTATTCGTTGAGGCGTGAATTTTGCCTTTGCACAGTGGGAACCAGATATCACTAGATATCACTGGATGACACCAGATGGAAGATGCGGATAAAAACTCAAAATCCCTTGTGCTAATAACACGTGTGGGTTCGACCCCCACCACCGGCATTGAAAAGTAGCTTAGAATCGTAAGATTTTAGGCTGTTTTCTTCATATAGAAAACCACAAGCTATGCTTGTGGAAGAATAGAGCCGTAGCGTTGAAACGGTAGAAAAAGAACCTCCTTTTGCTATAATTAGAAGCGGGTAACGCCAACCGCATACTAAAGCAAAAGGAGGTTCATCCATATGGACGAGAAAAGTTTATCACATACGAGCTGGAATTGCAAACCTAAAATACAAATACGGAAGGAGAGTGTTCTGGGCGAAAGGATATTACGTAAATACAGTAGGTGGAAATGAAACCAAGATCCGCAAATACATTCAGGAACAAGAGTTCAACGATCAGATGTGCGACCAGTTGAGCTTCAAGGAATACGAAGATCCATTCAAGAATGTAGCTGACTTCGATGACGACGATTCGCCAGAAGTGCCTGCAGATAGTATGAGAAAGTAAAAGCGACGTCAGTGTGCGGTTGACATCGCTCATTGTGCGCCTTTAGGCGCGGCTGGTATTATGGCCCCTATGGGGCCGTTCTGCAAACCCCGCGTTTTCACGCGGGGTTATGATATCCTGTGTTATAATGAAAGCAGAAAATGCTGCGAGGTGACATTTATGCCTTTGAACGATCCCATTACCCCGGCCCTTCTGGCCGACCCAGAAATTTTTCAGCAGAACCGCCTGCCTTTCCATGCCCATTTTGCGGACCAGACAAGCCCGGAAATGCCCTTGACTGTCAGCTTGGACGGCAAATGGGCTTTCCGCTATGCGGAGAACCTGACTGCACCCTTTACGGATTGGGATACCCTGACTGTGCCCGGCTTCATCCAGATGCAGAGCCTGCAAAAGCCCGGCCATCCCTATGGCACGCCCCATTATGTCAACACCCAGTACCCGTGGGACGGCCACGAAAAGCTGCACCCCGGCGAGATTCCGCAGGACTATAACCCCATCGGGGAGTATCAGCGCAATTTTACCCTGCCGGAAAACTGGGCAAGCTGCTACCTGCGCCTGAACGGTGCCGACAGTGCCGCCGCCGTCTGGTGCAACGGCGTTTACATCGGCTACACCGAGGATACCTTTACCCCGGCGGAATTTGATATGACCGCCGCTGTCCATCCCGGCGAAAATACCCTGACCGTGCAGGTGTACCGCTTTTCCTCCGGCAGCTGGCTGGAAGATCAGGATTTCTGGCGCATGAGCGGCTTATTCCGCTCGGTGGAGCTGTTTACGAAGCCTGAACTGCATCTGGAAGATGCCTTTGTGAAGCAGGAGTTTGCCCCGGACTTTTCCAGCGCTACTGTCACCTTTGATTGCAGGGTCAGCGGCGCGGGCACCATCTCGGTGGTGTTTGACGGGCAGCAGCAGTCTGCTGAGGTGGGCGAGCCTGCCGAGTACGACAGCGGCGTGGTGTTCGGCAAGGGCGAGGCTGACCCGGACGTGGAAGAGGACG
The DNA here is from genome assembly GCF_017377595.1 of Faecalibacterium sp. Marseille-Q0746. Lineage (NCBI taxonomy): Bacteria > Bacillati > Bacillota > Clostridia > Eubacteriales > Oscillospiraceae > Faecalibacterium > Faecalibacterium sp. Marseille-Q0746. The sequence continues at coordinate 14,119 of NZ_JAFREI010000015.1, forward strand.
TGCAGGATGTCTCCTTCACCTTTACGGTGGAGCATCCCGCTCTGTGGAGCGCCGAGCAGCCGAACCTGTACGAGGCAGAAATTGCCCTGCTGCGCGAGGGTGATTTGGCAGAGCGCACCAGCCTGAAAGTCGGTCTGCGCAAATTTGAACTGAAGGATCGCCAGATGCTTTTGAACGGCAAGCGCATCGTGTTCAAGGGCGTCAACCGCCACGAGTGGAGCTGCCGCACCGGCCGCACCGTTAGCCGGGAAGAGATGCTGTGGGACGTGAAAAACCTGAAAGCCCACAACGTGAACGCCGTGCGCACCAGCCACTACCCGGACGACCCGTATTTTTTGCAGCTCTGCGATGAATACGGCCTGTATGTCATCGGGGAGACCAATCTGGAGACCCACGGCACATGGCAGAAGCTGGGCGCAGATGGCTCGGACGAGTGGACCCTGCCCGGTGCCCGCCCGGAGTGGCGGGAGAATGTGCTGGCCCGTGCCGAAGCCATGCTGGAGCGGGACAAAAATCATCCTGCCATCCTGATTTGGTCTTGCGGCAACGAGAGCTACGGCGGCAAGACCCTGTGGGAGATGAGCGAATATTTCCGCCGCACCGACCCCAGCCGCCTTGTGCACTATGAGGGCATTTTCTGGAACCGGGAATACCCCGCCACCTCCGATATGGAAAGCCAGATGTACACCCCGGTGGCAGATATCAAAAAGTTTCTGGCAGAGCACCCGGAAAAGCCTTTTATTATGTGTGAGTACAGCCACGCTATGGGTAACTCCAACGGCGGCATTACCGACTACACCGAGTATGCCTACGAAGAGCCGCTGTATCAGGGCGGGTTTATCTGGGAGTACATGGACCACGGCATCGCGGTGACTGACCCGGATGGCAAGCCCGGCTTTGCCTACGGCGGTGACTTTGGCGACCGCCCCACCGACCGGGAATTCTGCGTGGACGGCCTTGTGCTGCCCGACCGCCGCAACACCCCCAAAATGGACGCAGTCAAGGCGGCCTACGCACCCCTGAAGATCACCCTGACCGACACCGAAGCCGTCATCGAGAACCGGAACCTCTTTACCGACCTGAACGCCTATGACCTTGTGTTTGCGTCCTCGGTCAACGGCAAACCGGAACGCCGTGCGGTGCTGCGGGCAGACTGCAAGCCGGGTGAGACGGTGCACATCGCGTTCCCGTTTGCTCTGCCGGAAGCAGGGCTTGCCTGCATGACTGTTGCCGCTGTGCAGCGGGCTGTGCTGCCCGGCATCCCGGCGGGCTATGAAGCCGCTTTTGGGCAGGTATGGCACAACCACGTCGCCGCCCAGCTGACCCTGCCCGCTCCGCAGCTGGTAGAGATGGACTGCAACATCGGCGTAAAGGGCAAAGGCTTCGAGTATATTTTCGGCCGCGGCAAGGGGCTTGTGTCCATCCGGTATAATGGTGTGCAGCTGCTGGATGATACCGTGCGCCCCAACTTCTGGCGTGCTCCCACCAACAACGACGAGGGCTGCGCAGAACCTTTTGCATTTGCCTTCTGGAAAACCGCCGGACTGTATGCCCGCTGTGATCACCTGACCGCCGAAACCAGGGGAGAATTTGTCACAGTTCGTGCCGTCTACACCCTGCCGGACGGGCAGACGCTGCCCATTGATTTTGCCATCGACTGCGCAGGCCGCTGCGACATCACCATGACATGGCAGGGCGAAAGGGCAGAAGTACCGGAGTTCGGGTTGCTCTTCCCGCTGCGCCGGGAGCTGACCGAGGTCTCCTATCAGGGTCTTGGCCCCCGGGAGACCACCGCCGACCGCACCGCAGGCGGCAAGATGGGGGTGTGGAACTACAATGTCCGGCAGGATTTTGCCCAGAACAGCCCGGTCTACCCGCAGGAATGCGGCAGCCGCACCGGCGTGTACCGCGCAGCGCTCACCGGCCGGGATACTGAGGTGCCCGGCATCCGCTTTGCCAGCGATGACGGTATGACCTTCTCGGCCCTGCCCTACACGCCCCATGAGCTGGAAAATGCCCGCCATCTCTACGAACTGCCCCGCGATGACAATAAGACCATCGTGCGCTGCGCTGCCTTCCAGCGCGGCGTGGGCGGCGACAACAGCTGGGGCGCAAAGCCCCATGCGGATGCCTGCTTTGCGGTGGAGAAGGGCATGACGTTCTCGTTCTCCATCCAAAAGCAGAATGGATAATTTATAAAGACCAGAGTGGAGGCGCTTATCAACGTCTCCACTCTGGTCTTTCTTTTTCCGTTGGCGCTGTTTTGCAACAGCCTGTACTAACTGAGCATCTTTCTACGCAATGTCTGTTGTTCTGATCAATCCAACTCCAGATCCTCAAAGCCGGTGACTGTTTCAAACCAACGGGTGCGCACCTCCATCATCTCGCTGATGAGTTCGGCGGGAAGGGCGAGTGCTCCGGCCATCCGAAGCAGAGTGCTGACATCAGATGCAGTGAGCAGGTCTGTGCGGCAGAGAAAACGGAACAATGCTGCATACGCCTGCTCTGCCGGGCAGGGCATGAACTGTGGAGCCCGGTCGAAATACTGCACCAATACCGCACAATACCACTGGCGGTCGGCGGGGGAAAGCCCCGCAGAGGCTTCCAGCCGGGCCAGCGCCATGCGAGCTGAAAAATCCAGCCGGAACGCGTCCCGGGCCAGTTGGTCAAAGTAAGGCATCGGCTGGGTGAAGAACAGCACCGGTACCCGTAGGATGGCTCCGAATCTGGCATCGCCTGCCAGAATTTTATCCCGGGCCACGGGTAGACCCAGCCGTGCCGCCACATGGCCGGAAACGTCAGCCTTTTCCAGCCAGAGCAGTGCGGCAGTGTGGTCAAATGCAGACACAGCCACAGTGACAGTACGGCTCCAATTTTCACACCCAGCATCCCGGGCGGTCAGGCTCGTCAGACCGGAACTGTTGAAGCTGTGAGCGCCCAGCATTTTAAGCTGTGGAGGCAGCGTCAGCTGTTTCAGGGCATGACACCCGGCAAACGTGCCCACATCCGGCATGACCTGATCCGTGGGGCGGGGCAGATAGCCCAGAGCCTGCAGCTGCTCTGGCAGATGGACGCTGGTAAGGCGGCTGCAGTCACCGAATACACCGGCAGGCAGGGCGGAAATGGCATCCGGCAGGGTGATGGAAGTCAGATTTGTGCAGTGGTAGAACGCGTAGGGACCAATGTGAGTGATGCTGTCCGGCAGTGTGACGGAAGTCGGCCCGCCTTCGTCCAGCGTTTCGGTGGTGACTGCGCGGCCCATTCGCATACAAAATATGCTGAAACTGATAGGCGATTGCCCGAACTGCGCAAAGCAGCTCTCATCCAGATGGCTGGCAGCAAAGGCGGTAGCGGCAATGGCGGTGACAGTGCGGCCTTCTACAGTGTCGGGTACCACAGCGGGCCGTGCCAGCCGGGGCCAGCGCACCAGCGCCAAAGAGCTGTCCGGCAGAGGGGCAAAATCGGCTGTCAGGGGCAGGGCATCGGTGTCGGACTCTTCGTTCAGATGGCCGAGCCGTGCAAACTCTGCGCTCATGTCGGGAGCATCGCCGCCCCAATCATCCTCGTCATCCTCCTCCTGCAAGAGAGCTGCCAGCGCGGCTCCGGGCAGGGAAGAGGCCTTTTTTGTTTCCGGGGCGGGGGGTGTCCAGCGGCCGCCCAGCGTTCCGGCGTTGGTTATTTCAAATTGCAGCAGTTCCATTTTACACCAGTCCTGTCAGATCGATCTGGTGCAGCAGCTGCTCCGACTGCCGGTGCAGCAGCAGATCCCGGCTGGCTGCAAAGTAATCGGTGCTGAGAAACTGCCCCAGAAATGCGGTGGCTACGGGGGCTACGGTCAGATCATTTACCGCCATGCTCAGCTCCGTTCCCTTACCGAAGGCTTCCTGTAAAAAACGGAGCAGATCGCCAAGCTTCTTCTGCGTTTCAGCGACCTCAGCCTGCAGGTCGGCGACCGAGCGCTGATAGCAGGCCTTGAGGGCGGAAAAAGGGGTGGAGCCGGAAAGTTCTCCGTGCCATTGGGCAGTCAGCGACAGCAGATCGAGATAGACCTTCTGCCGGGCAGAGGGGGCTTTGTTGGCTTCGGCGCGCCAGCTGTCCTCCAGCCCGGCGAGGGCGGTCAGGGCATCGCCGGGAACATCCAGCGTCCCGCGCTGGGCTTTGAGGGCGGCCACGATAAGACGCAGCGCATCGTGGCGCAGGGTACAGCGTTCCATCTGCAGGAACACGGCTTCCAGCAGCAGGCTGACAAGGCTCATCCGCTCGTCCATCTTGGCGCTGCGTGCCTGCGTGAGGACATCCTCATCCCACACACCCTGCAGGATGGCATCAATATTGTAGGCCTGACGATACTTCTGATAGAGTTCGTAGTAGATGGCAAAATCCCGGGCGACCTGCTTGTTTTGCAGATACTGGGTAGTCAGCTCCTCGCCGACTGCAAGGCCCAGCTCCTCGTGATACTGCAGGATCTCGGAAAGGTCCTCCCAGGCACGGGGCGTTACCACGGTCAGACCGTCCACAGTGGTCTCGACCTTGTAAAAATCTTCGGGACGGATATCCAGATAGCTGATGACGCTGCGGCTGACACCGTGTTCCAGCGCATAGGCCTTCCATGCTTCATAACTTGGCTCAACTTCGATCACCTTCAGGCGATCACGGGTGGCAGCGTCGAACTCCCGGACGCTTTTGTTGAAGCGGGGCGGGTTGCCGGCGGTGACCACCACCCAGCCCTCGGGGATCTGATGCCCACCAAAGACTTTGTATTGCAGGAACAGCAGCATGGCAGGGGAGAGGGTCTCGGAGACACAGTTGATCTCGTCCAGAAACAGGATGCCCTGCGTTTTGCCGGTGGTGCGCATACAGTCGTAGACGCTGGCGATGATCTCGCTCATGGTGTATTCGCTGACCTGATAGTGCTTGCCGCCGTATTCCTTTTCTACGATCACAGGCAGACCCAGTGCGCTCTGGCGGGTGTGGTGGGTCATGGAATAGCTCACAAGGCCAAGCCCCATCTCATCAGCGACCTGCTGCATAATGGCAGTCTTGCCCAGGCCCGGCGCGCCCAGCAGGAAGATGGGCCGCTGGTGCACCAGCGGAAGTCGGTAGCGGCCCAGAGCGTCCTTCTGCAGGTAGATCTGCACGGTGTTTTTGATCTGTTGCTTTGCACTTGCTATATCCATGATTCGGTGTCCTCCTCGGTTCGGGTCTTCTGCGGTTCAAGCAGGCGGATGTTGTCAGTGGTAAGTACAGCCCGGATGGCCCAGCTGGGAACGTGAGGGCTGATGTGGTCGTCACGGTTAAAGATGAAGGCAGTCTTGTAGGCAGGGGATTTTTCCGGGTAGGTGCCCACGCCGTCGGTAAAATAGAGCAGGCCGTTGAGGTTCGTCAGCTTTTTCTCTTCCAGCAGCCTGTCTACATAGGCGAACACCGGCCGGAAGTCGGTACCGCCGAAGCCCCGGAGCTTCAGCCGGGGGATCAGCTCATGCAGCTGGTCCAGACTGGTCAGCCGCTCCACGCTCTGCACCTCGGCATCGCATTGGATGAGATAGATCTCTACCCGCTCGGTGAAGGAACCGCTCTGCCGCAGAACATCGCAGGTGCGCTGCAAAAAGCTCTGAACGATATCGCCCTGAACACTGCCGGAGGTATCGATGGCAATCACGAATTCCCGGATGCGCTTGTCGTCCCGGTATTCCAGCGGCTCGACCAGGGGAACGTTGCCGTAGGTGCGCAGACCGTAAGTGTAATAGATGAGATCAAATTCGTCCTCGGAAAGCTGCAGCACCTCGTTTTGTGCCCCGAACCGGCGAAGAAAGTCGGTATAGTCGCATTCCTCAAAGGTCACGGGCTCTAACCCATCCATCAATGCTCCGGCACGCTTGCCGTGACGGCGGCTGAAGGTCTCCAGATCAGTCTTGGCCTGGCGGGCCAGCTGCTTCCATTGTCTGCGCAGGGCTTCCTTCTGCCGCTGCTGCATCTGCTGCAGCGTTTCGTCCCGGGTGTCGGTTTTGCGCAGTTCGGTCTCGTTGGTGATATCCTCATCCTCCCCGGCGGGCAGCAGCTGTCCGTTGGGGGCCGGACGAGAGCCGGGCCGTGGTGCAGCATACCAGAGTGCATGGCTGTCCCGGGCAAACAGCCGGGTCAATTCCGCCAGAACATCGGCGGGGTACTGCCGTTCCAGCAGAAAATTATAGATGGCTTCTGCCGTCAGGTGAGGGCAGGCATCCCGCAGGCGGCTGCGCCAGCTGTCCTGCATAGCATCATCCGGCAGGGCGCAGGAGGGAATCTCCAGTTCCCGGATGACTTCCTCTGCGGCAATGTCGCAGGCAAGGTTCCATAGGCGGTGATCCATTTCCTGCCGTTGAAAGGGATGCCCCAGAAGAAAGTGCAGGGTGACATGCAGCAGGGCACGGGTGGGCACAGACTGCTGTGCCCGGAATGTGCGGAGCAGCGTTTCGGGGCAATAGTATAAGCAGCGGCCATCCCCGGCAAACAGGGTGTCCAGCGCAGGGACGGGGATCGGCTTCAGCTGTTCCAGAGCGGAGGATAAAAAACGCAGGTCGGCAGTCAACCGACTCTGTGCCAGCAGCAGCACCTGTGCGGCCAGTTCGTCCGCCGCAGGAACAGGAGTCTGGATGGGCTCGGGCATAAGAGAAAACTCCTTTCTGCCCCAAGGGCAGGGTGGTATCCTTCAAAAACGGCAAAACCAGCCGACACCACCCGGAGCACCGGGTGGAAGTCTGCTGGTTTGCACGCATTCCGTGGCGTGCTGCGGGTACTCCGCCCGGCAGACGTTTCGGAATCAGAATGAAGAAATGGGTGAAAAAGGAGGAAGGTGTTTCTTTTGGTGAGACCTCAGAACAGCAGCCCACAGGCTACGCAGCCCACAGCGACCATAATGGCAGATGCAACCCATGCGTAGGGGAGAGTGTGCTTCTGGTGGTCGCCCAGGTCCTGGCCGGAAAGGCCCAGCAGCAGGAAGGTGGCACCTGTCAGGGGACTGAGCGGGAAGCCCAGGGTCATCTGACCCATGATGGAAGCCTTTGCCACAGCCAGTGCATTGCCGCCCATGGCGGAAACAGCGTTGGCGATGACCGGCATAACGCCGTAGTAGTAGGAGTCCGGGTCAAACAGCAGGCTCAGCGGAACGCTGAACAGACCGACGATGGGGGCAATGAAGGTGCCCATGCTGGTGGGGATGATGGAGACCAGAGCGTCGGTCATGGCAGCCAGCATACCGGAATTTTTGACCACACCGGTGAATGCGCCTGCGGCAAAGACGATGGAGACCATCAGGAATGCGGCCTGTGCGTGACTGTTGATGATCTTGTGCTGCAGATCCACACTGGGGTAGTTGACGATGAGCAGGACGCAGTAGCCGATCATAAAGGTGACAGCCGGGCTGAGGCGGTTGGTAACGAGAATGTACAGGATGACCAGGATCAGTGCCACATTGAAGTACCAGCGCCAGCCGGAGCGGGCCAGTTCGTTGGAGGTGTTGACGGTCTTTGCTTCGGTCAGACCAGTGACCTCCTGCGCGGGGATGCCTGCAGCAATGCGCTTGGCTTCCTTTTTGCCCAGGAAAGCCGCGACGAGCAGACAGGTCACCAAGCCTGCGATCCAGGCAGGCATGATGCCCACCCACAGCTCGCTGCCGGTGACTTCATAGCCCAGGCCGGACATGGCTGCTGCTGCACGGACTGTGGGGCCGCCCCAGGGCATAACATTCATGATACCGGCGGCCAGCGCCACGATGGTAGCCTCTACCCAAAGGTTCATTTTCAGCTTCTGGAACAGGGGCATACAGGCGGGGATGGCAATCAGGAAGGTGGTGGCACCGGAGCCATCCAGATGGCAGATGCAGCCGATGAGGAAGGTGCCGATACAGACCTTGACGGGGTCTTCGCCGGTAAACTTCAGGATGCGGTTGATGATAGGATCAAAGACACCGGCATCCGAGCAGGTACTGAAAAACAGGATGGCAAAGATGAACATGACACCTGTGGCAACGATGCTGCTCAGGCCCTTGCCCATATAATCTGCGCTGAGGATGGAAAGTGCTTTGGTAAAACGGGTGCCGAACGTGATGACCGGCTCAACATAAGCAGTTCCGGCCTTTTCGGCAGCAGCCTGTGCGGCTTGGATGATGACATTGGGGGCGTTGATGAATGCTGCGATGAAGCCGGTGATGGCGGGAACAAAGATCAGAGCTACAAGGGTAGAGACCTTCTTGCTCATGATCAGTGCCAGCACCAGCAGAATGGTGACGAATCCTAATACTGCCAGCATGTGGTTTCTCCTCAATAATGTGTGTAAAGGTGGTCAGAGATCAGAACACCTGCTTCTCGTGCAGAGCGTTGAACTGCTCTTCGGTCATGCCCAGAACACCCTCAAAGATATCCCGGTTGTTCTGCCCCAGCTGGGGAGCGGGAGTGCGCACAGAGGGCTTGGTATCCATCAGTTTGATGGCACAGCCGTTCACGGTGACCTTGCCCAGGGTGGGATGATCCATCTCCACGAACATCTCGCGCTCCTTGACATGGGGATCGTCCAGGATCTCCTTGATGTTCATAATGGGGCCTGCGGGGATGCCGTGGGCCAGTACCAGCTCGGCGGCCTCGTTGGGGGTCAGATCCTTGATCCGTTCCTCAATGACCTCGGCAATGGCATCCTGATTGGCCAGACGGCCCGGCATATCCACGAACCGGGGATCGGTGATCATGTCCGGGCGTTCCAGCACCTCATTGCAGAGCTTCTCGTACAGCTTCTGGTTTCCGGCAGCAATGATGACCTTGCCGCCCTTGCAGGTGAAGCTGTCGTAGGGGGAAACAGCGGCATAACGGTTGCCCATGGGGGCCGGGATGTTGCCGGTCTCGATGTACTTCAGGGCAGTGTTCTCAGTGGCAGCGATCATGCTGTCCATCAGACTCACGTCCACCCGCTGCCCTTTGCCGGTAATGGTGCGGGCGTTGACTGCGGCAAGGATGCCGATGGTTACATGAAGTCCGCCCAGAATATCACCCAGCGCCGAACCGGCACGGGTGGGCTCTCCGCCCTTGGAACCGGTGATGGACATCATACCGCCCATGGCCTGAGCCAGAATATCATAGCCCGGGCGCAGGTGGTAGGGACCGTAGCAGCCAAAGCCGGAGACCGCCGCATAGATGATGCGGGGATTGATCTCCTTCAGGACATCATAGCCCAGTCCCAGCTTGTCCATCACGCCGGGGCGGTAGTTTTCCACCACGATATCCGCTTTTTTGACAAGCTCCTTGAAGATCTCCTTGCCCTCAGGGGCCTTCAGGTTCAGGGTGATTCCCTTTTTGTTGCGGTTGATGTTGGCAAAATAGACGCTTTCCCGCTCACCATTCAGATTTTTGGCACGGAAAGGGGGATAGCTGCGGGTGTCGTCACCGCCTTTGGGAACCTCGATCTTGATGACGTTTGCACCCATGTCAGCCAGCATCATGGTGCAGAAGGGGCCGGCAAGCACACGGGTCAGGTCGAGAACCGTCAGGTTCTCCAATGCCATATGTTCACTCATGTTACAGCTCTCCATCCTCAACGTGGATCTTCATGCGCATCACGGCACTGCCCATGGATTTGCCCAGGCTGTCCAGACGCAGGCTCATGGTGGCACCGCCGCCCAGAGCGTGCTTCATAACAAAGTTGAAGCCGTTCAGGCTGGGCACGTCGTAGCGGGTAATCTCGCCCTTGACCATGTCGCCAAAGTAGGCTTTGAGTTTTTCGGGGGTCACCTCGCGCTCAATGATCTTATAGTATTCTGGTTTGCGTGCATACACACAGACATTGCTGGTATCACCCTTGTCGCCGGAGCGGCCGTGAGCAATATCGTTCAGATAGATCTCTGCCATCTTACTTCACCTCCAGAATGTGACTTTCGACCTGTACGGCATCGCGGGGCACGGTGGTGGGCCACAGTGCCATCACTTCCTGCACGCGGGCACGGCCGCCGAAGAAGGAGGCACCCGGAGGGCCGTTCAGCTGCAGGGGGCTGATCTCGGGAATGATCTTGGCGCACTCGCTCTTGTCCTCGCTGAACACAGCAATGCGCAGCACGCACTCGTTCAGGTTCTTCAGTGCCTCTTCGCTCATATCGGCCACGCCCAGATGCAGGCTGTTCAGGCCGATGTAGCTGATGTGGATGTCGTCGGCCTTCATGCCGCGGCGCTGCATCTTCTTCATGATGACCTCGGCGCAGTACTGAGCCTTTTCGTAGGCATCAGGCCATGCAAAGCTCAGCATGGAAACAGTCTTCCAGCCCTTGTGGTAACCCACGCAGAGCTTGAGCGTGTCGGGGCGGGGCTTGCCCTTGACACCGCCGATGCGGACACGGTTGTCACCCACCTGGGTGATGGTAGCATGGCTGATATCCACGTTGACATCCGGGGTCAGGTAGTTGGCAGGATCGTGGACCTCGTACAGGAACTGCTCCTTGCAGCTCTGTTCGCAGATGATACCGCCGCAGTCGGGAGCCTTGGTGATCTCAAAGGTATCATCGGTCAGCTCTGCGATGGGGAAGCCCAGCTCGTCCATGCGGGGGACATTGCGCCAGTCGTACATATAGTTGCCGCCGGCACCCTGACCGCCGCACTCCAGCAGATGGCCTGCCATGATGCCGCGGGCCAGATTGTCCCAATCGTCAGCAGCCCAGCCAAACTCGTACTTCAGCGGAGCCAGGAACAGGGCGCTGTCAGCCGCACGGCCGGTGATGACCACATCGGCACCCTCTGCCAGGCATCCCTCAATGCCCTCATGGCCGATGTAGACATTGCAGTTGTAGATCTTGTCCAGAATATCGTTGAAATTGCCGTCGTAGTCGAAGTTGGGGAAGGTCCAGCCATCCTTCAGCAGCTGCGGGATCTTATCCTTGATGTTATCGCCGGTCACATAACCGATCTTATAGCCGCTCATGCTGTTGCCTTCTGCCCACTGGCGGATGCCGTCCACGCAGCCATTGATGTTCATGCCGCCTGCGTTGGTGCAGATCTTGATGTGCTTGTCCCAGGCTTCCTTGCCGGCCTCCTTCAGGATGCGGGTGGTGAAGTCGGGCGCAAAGCCCTTGGTGGGGTCCTTGAGCTGCTGCTTTGCCATGATGGAAAGGGTCAGCTCTGCCAGATAATCACAGCCCATATACTGGATATCGGCATTGCGGATCATGTGGATGGCCGCGTCCGGGCTGTCGCCCCAGAAGCCCTGGCCACCGCCGATTGCAACTTTCTTCATTCGATAGCCTCCTTATAGATGAAAAGGTGATATCAGCGTCAAACATAAGTATAACGTTTGACTAAATCGTTGTACTGAGTGTAGTACAACGATTTACTAATGTCAAGAAAAAAACGAAGTTTGGAGGAAAAGAAATGCAACTTTGTTGAAACGGCCAAAAAGAAAAAAGAAAAGTATACAGAGTGCACAAAAACGGCTGGTTTGAGATTGGAGAGGCTTTTTTGGCTTGTCAAGATACAGGGAAACGGGTACAATAAACCTGATATCAGAAAAAGGTGGGGAAGAGCATGGTTACGATCAAGCAGATCGCGCAGGAGGTCGGGATCTCGTCCAGTACGGTCAGCATTGTTTTGGGCGGCAAGGCGGCAGAGCGGAAGATCAGCACGGCCACGCAGGAAAAAATTTTTGCGGCGGCAGCACGGCTTGGCTACCAGCCCAATATGGCTGCCCGGAGTCTGCGGGGCGGCAGCGGTGCCAATGAGCTGGTGGTGGCCATGTTCTGGGCACAGGATTTCCGGGCCAGCATGATGCTCCGCTTCTGGGATGGTCTGCGGGCCGAGATCGAAAAAACGGCACGTCCGGTGCGGCTGGTCATCTACCCGTATGTCAACGACCACCTGAAGGAAAGCGAGGCACTGACCAGTGGCGCAAACTGCCATGCGGCCATCATCTGCAATGCGTCCTATGCGGACCTGCAGTTTTTGGAGGACACGCAGCTGCCGATCCCGGTGGTGCTGTACAACCGTGTTTGCAATGGGTATTGCAGCGTCAATGTGGATGATCTGAAGATGGGTGCTCTGGCGGCGCGGGCTTTTGCCGATCAGGGATGCAGGACGGCGGCAGTTCTGACGAGCAGCCCGGTCTTTGAGGGGATGGAAAACCGGATGCATGGGTTCCGGCTGGAAGGGGAGCACCACGGGTTGACGATCCTGGCCAACCGGTATTGTGAAAACAGCATACGAGGCGGTTACGAGGCGGTTTCGCATCGGCTGCGGCATGAGTGGAAGCAGCAGCTGCCGGACGCAGTGTTCTGCGGTTCCTCGGCCATTGCGCATGGTGCGTTGCGGGCTTTTTGTGAGGCTGGATATATCGGCGAAAAACTGCCCCGGCTGATCGCTGTAGGCAACGGCCCGGAGGAATCCGATGCGTTTTCGATCCCGAGCCTGAGCGTGGTCTATCTGCCCATGGAGGATATGGCGCGGGAGTGCATCCAACTGGTGCTAGGGCAGCTGGACGGTCGGATTGCCGCGCCGGAAAGCCGACTGCTGCCGATCGAGTATGTTCCCAGGGAGAGCTGCGGGCCGCTGACAGAATACGCTGCACAATAAAAAAAGCCCCGCACCGGCACGCAAAACGTGCGCAGTGCGGGGAAGAAAGAGCAGTCAGCCCTCGGCGCTGATACAGTACATGGAAAAGGTGCTGGAAAATAACAGGGTGTCGGTCTCGTCTGTGATCTCCACAGCCACCACACAGATGTGCCGGCGGCGGCTGACCGTCCGGCCGCGGGCTGTCAGGTGACCGGCTTTGACGTTGTGGATGAAATTGACCGAAGCATTCTGGGTGACATACTGCCGTCCGTCAGAGCGGGCAGTCAGCCCGGCACAGCAGTCGGCCATGGTGAAAAATGCGCCGCCGTGCACATAACCGTAGATGTTGGTGGTGTCCCGCCGGATGTCCAGCGACATGACGGCGCTGTCCGACGTTACCGATACGATCTCGATGTGATTGTACTGCATGAATGGATTTTCAAGCATTTGTGCAATGTTCTGTTCCTGCATAAGGAGCCTCTTCTTTTTGATTGTGGTACAACGTTGTACGGAATGACTTGGACGGTTTTTATTATAATCGCATTTTCCGCAGGATGCAAGCAGCAGGAGGTTTGAAAATAAATGGAACGGCCATCATTACGCAGGCAGCTTGTAATGATCTTTCTGGGGATCGCCATTCCCATTGGGATTCTGCTGGGGCTGCTGCTCTTTTTTTCAGGGCTTTATAGCCGCAACCGGCTGGCAGCTGCGGCATCCGGCGGCCTTGATATGTTTACCACAAATTTTGAGAATCAGCTGGATTCGGTGGAAAACTACCTGCTCAATCTGTCACTGAACGATGCGACCTTTCGCAGCCTGAGCGAACAGACCGACCGCACCCGCGCCTACCTGGATGCCTATGAGATCGTACAGGGGTTCCCGGCGGTATTGGCTGCCAATGATACTCTGATGGGTGTGGTGTTGCGCAGCGGCTCGGGCAACCTGTATGTGGGGCGCTACGGTGCAGCTGCCCAGCAGCTCAAGCAGAAACTGAATCTGGAAGCGTATCTCGGCCAGCCGGGCCAGACCAATAAAATGATGACAAAGGGATGGTATCTGCGCACCATCGGCCAGCGGCTATACCTGCTGCGCAGTGTTTTCTACCAGAAAGCCAGCCTGACCGCAGCGGTGGATCTGCGGCTGGTGTTTGAAGAACTGGTGGAGGACTATGGGCTGGACGGCCGGGTCATTGTGATGAACGACAGCGGCAATGTGTTGGTAGGGGATGCCAACCTTCTGCCCACAAAGATGGAATGGAACAGTGAGGGGTATTGCCTGACAAAGGTGGGCAGGGACAGCCGACTGGTGGTGCGCAAACAGGTCAAAACGCTGACGGTATTGTATCTGGTTCCCTACCAGCATTTCGGGGTGGACTTTGCGCCGTATCAGATCTTGCTGGTGATGGGCGCTGTTTTTGTTCTGCTGGCGATCCCGTTTCTCCTGTTTTATATGAAGCACGAGATCTTTGCCCCTATGACGGCGTTGGTGAGCACGATGGACAGGATTGGCCGTGGTGAACTTTCGGTGCGCTCCAGTGTGGATTATCGCAACGCTGAGTTTACGCAGGTGAACGAGACCTTTAACCGGATGATCGACCAGATCACCCAGCTGAAGATCGACGGTTACGAAAAGGAGCTGGAAGCCCGCCGCAACGAGATGACCGCCCTTAAGCTGCAGATCCGGCCTCACTTTGTGCTCAACTGCCTGAAAAGTGTCTATGCCATGGTGCAGACCGGCAGCCGCGAGGATGCCCAGCAGCTGATCCTGCTGCTGAGCCGGTATCTGCGCTATATCCTCTCCTTTACAGCGACCACAACGCCTCTGCACACCGAGATCGAGCAGTGCTGCAACTACGCGGATCTTTCCAGCGTGGGGCAGAACGATCCCGTGGAGGTAGTATGCGAGATCGACCCGGAACTCAGCGAATTGCCCTTGCCGCCGGTCTCACTGCTGACGCTGGTGGAGAACAGCGTCAAGCACGGCAAGATGATCGGCAAAACGCTGAAGATCACGATCGCTGCAAAGCTCCTCGAAACGGAAGAGGGCTGCATGGCGGATCTTTCGGTGGCGGACAATGGCACAGGCTTTACGGCAGGGGATCTGAAGCAGCTGAACAGTGCAGCCCCGCAGGAGGAGAATGGACAGCACGTCGGGCTGTTCAATGTGGTACGGCGGCTGCAGCTGCTCTATGGGGAGCAGGCAGCCATCGCCTTTACCAATAACCGCCGGGGCGGCGGTGCCAGGGTGGAGCTGTTCCTGCCGATAGATCCCGTCTTACAGAAGAAGGAAGGAGAAACAGCATGAAGCTGCTGATCGTAGACGATCAAAGCACCGTGGTGCAGGGGCTTTTGCACTGCACCAACTGGGCAGCAATGGGATTTACTGTGGTGGATACGGCTTTGAACGCTGTGGATGCCAAGGCCAGCCTGCTGCGGCAGGAGGCTGAGGTCATGCTTTGCGATATTGAAATGCCCATGGAAAGCGGGCTGGATCTGTTGGACTGGCTCCGGCAGCGGGGGATGACCACCCGCTGTATCTTCCTGACAGCCCATGCTGAGTTCCGATATGCACAGGAGGCACTGCGGCTGGGCGGTTTTGACTATATCATGCAGCCCGCCCCTTACGAGCAGGTGGCGGATGCAGTGAGCCGTGCGCTGGAAGATGTAAAGGAGGAACGGGCGGCGCTGGAATTGCAGAGCAGGGGAGCTGTTTTTGACGACCAGAAAAAGGAGATCGTGGAGACTATGCTGCGAGGCTTCCTGTTAGGCAACGCCCCGGGAAGCAGCCTGACCGCGTTTGAAGAACTGAGCCTTGTGCCCCGGCAGGAGCGGGAATGCTGGGTTGCCCTGATGCAGCCGCTGCGCTGGAAGCAAGGCGAGGAGCCGTGGGAGCTGAGCCTGCTGAGCACGGCAGTGGGGAATATGAGCAGCGAGGTGTTCACGCCGCTGCAGGTGCTTAGTGTGACGGTGGCGATCCCTGCGGAGCAGTGTCTCGTTCTGGTGCTGCAAAGCCGGGTGGGGGAGCCGCTGGAGGCAGACTATATCACCCGGCAGCTGAATTATCTGCAAAGTGCGTGCGCGCAGTATATCCACTGTGAAGCGGCCTTTTATCCGGAGGGGCCGCAGCCCTTTGAACAGGCACCGGAGATCTACCAGAAGCTGCTGCAGCAACGGAGCGAGAACGTGGCTCTGAAAAGCGGTGTTCTGCTGGGCCGCCCGGCGGAAAAAGCGCCGGAAGTGTTCCGTATCCCGCAGATCGGTGCATGGCAGAAGCTGCTGCAGGCGGGATGTGCGCAGGCAATGGAGCAGGAAGCCTGCCAGCTGCTGGATAAGCTGACGGTCAACAATCAGCTGAACAGCCAGACTTTGCGGTATTTTTATCAGGATTTTATGCAGATGCTCTTCTCCTTGCCGGAAAAGAAACGGCAGGACGATATGTTCCGGGAGCCGGAAGCGTTGGAACTTTACCGCAACGGCATGAAGACTGTACCGGATATGAAGGCCTTGGTTCATTATGTGGCCTCGGTCTGGGATAGCGAAACGGAAGAAAGCAGCCAGAGTACCGTGGAGATCATTATGGCTTACATTGCCGAGCATCTGGAAAATGAGCTGCGCCGGGAAGAACTGGCCGAGGCTGTCCACCTGAATCCGGATTACATGGCCCGGCTTTTTAAGAAAGAGACTGGCATGAACCTGAAGGATTATATCATTCAGCAGAAAATGCAGGAGGCCCAGAGCCTGCTCTGCACCACCAATCTGCCTATCAGCCTGGTTGCAGCCAAGGTCGGGTATACGAATTTCGGGCATTTCTCCACTTCGTATAAGAAGTTCTATCACAAGACCCCACAGGAGGAGCGCAGCGCAGCATTATGAGAGAAACAAGGATGGCTCGCAGGATATTTTTACAGCTGACCGGTGCTGCAGCTGGGGCGGCTCTGCTTGCTGGCTGCGGGGAGCGGGCGGCATCGACGGCAGAAAGTGGAACAGAGCCTATGGTCACAGTGCTGATGCCGGGCCAATCGGATGAAACTGCCTGTGTCCGCATTTCGGCGGCGCTGAGCGAAGTCACAAAGCAGAAGCTGGGCTTCGGCGTTTCCATCGAGCAGGTGGCACCCACCAGTTACTCGGCAGAGCTGTGGAAACGGATGGTCTGCCAGACTATGCCGGATCTGTTTTTCCTCACAGTGGATCAGCCGCTGGATGTTTACCTGAATCAGAACTGCATCCTGCCCCTGAGTGCGCTTCTGGAAGAACAACCCGGTCTGAAAGCACTGTTCTCAGAGCAGCAGTGGGCGAGTAGAACCTATTACCGCCGTATCTATGCGGTCCCGGCACGGGCGGTCTCGATGTATCAGATCGGCTTTCTGGCCCGGGCCGACTGGATGCGGGAGCTGGATGCCAAGCCGGAGAAGATCACGGATATGGATGCTCTGCACGACCTGCTGATGCAGGTCAGGCAGCGTCGGCCAAATGCAGAGGGGGTCCTGCCGGATAATGGACAGGTTTTTCCTTTTCCGGAACTGGATCCTCTGGGAGATACCTTTGGTGTTCTGACCGAAGAAAGCGGCACCACCGTTGTCAACTGGTATGCCGCGGATGCTTACAGCAGGCTTTGCAGAACGATGCATCAGTGGTATCAGGAAGGATTGATCCTGCGGAATGCCAGCCTGCGGGATGAACCGGCCACCGATCGGATGCGGCTGGGCAACAGCTTTGGCTTTTTTGCACGGCTCAACCGGGATTCACTGGACTGCTGCACCCGAGCCTGTGGCACAGAGCTGACTGCCATCCCGCTGGGGCCGACCATTCAGAACAGCTCCATCCCGGTGGAGAGCTGGTGCCTGCCTGTGACCAACAGCCACCGCAGGGAGGCTTTGGATCTTCTTGAACTGTTGTACACGGATGCATCCTGCTATGATCTCTTTGCGAACGGAGATGGGAAAGAGGAGCAGTTCCATCCGTGGCAGAATCTGTATCTCAACGCCAGCGGACTGCTGCCGGAAACAGACGAGCAGCCGCAATGGGT
The DNA here is from genome assembly GCF_017377595.1 of Faecalibacterium sp. Marseille-Q0746. Lineage (NCBI taxonomy): Bacteria > Bacillati > Bacillota > Clostridia > Eubacteriales > Oscillospiraceae > Faecalibacterium > Faecalibacterium sp. Marseille-Q0746. The sequence goes on from NZ_JAFREI010000015.1 coordinate 31,695, forward strand.
CTCTCCGGCCTATGGGTTCAGCTTCAACAACAGTGCAGTTGCCGCAAAGCTGGATGCCTGCCGGGCACTGAAGAACAGCTATCACAATGGGCTGATGTGCGGCTATCTGGATTCGGAAGAGGCACTCCCGGAGTTTTTGGAAAAACTGGAACAGGCCGGAATACAGGAGATCCTTCAGGCAAAACAAAGCGCATTGGATAACTGGCTGAACGCATCGCACTGAAACAGGCAGGGCTGGGAGACCGGCCCTGTTTTCTTTTTTCGGACAGAAGAAACCTCTGAAAATGAAAAACAGAGGTCGGAAACTTGAAAAAATGCTGAAGCTCTCGGAACAGGAACACGGAAAATGAAAAATTAGTTTCGTTTTTTTGGTAGCTGGAAAAGCTCCCGGTGCGTTAAACTAAATACAACAAAAGCACGGCAGACACAGAACCGTGCAGACGAACGCAAGAATAAGAAGGACAAGAAGGAGAAACCACTATGAAACGTATCTCTCGTCGAAACTTCCTCAAGGCTATGGGCATTTCTGCAACGGCCCTGACACTGGCCGCATGCGGCGGCTCTTCCAGTTCCACCGCAGCCGGCACCGCCGGTTCTTCCGCTGCCAGCGCAGCAGCAACCGGGGAACCCAAGGCAGGCGGAACCCTTCGCCTGTGCTACGGCAACCCCATTGCAACTCCTGGCTATACCCCCCGTGCAACCGGTAATGCACTGCTGTTCTATCTGAATCTGGCTTATGAGAACCTGCTGACCTATGACAATGACGGCAATATGGTTCCCAAGTTGGCTACCGAGTGGGACGTGAACAATGATGAAAACAGCATCACCTGGACCCTGAGGGAGAACGTCAAATTTGCCGACGGTGAGCCGTTCAATGCCGAGGCAGTCAAGCGCAATATTGAAGAGTATCAGGCCAATAACCGTACCGAGACCGCAAACATTGCCGAGTGCCAGATCATTGACGACACCCACATCAAGATGATGATGGCAGAGCCCAACTCCTCTACGCTGGAATCCGTTGGCTTCTTCGTTTACTACATGAGCCCCAAGGCACTTGAGAACCCCAGCAGCCTGGATGCCGCTACCTGCGGCACCGGCCCCTTCCAGTTGAGCGAGTTCGAGAACAACGCCTACGCTATCTATACCAAGAACGAGAATTACTGGAAGGAAGGCCTGCCCTATCTGGATTCCGTCGAGATCACCGTGGTCACCGAGTCCAGCACTGCTGAGACCGCATTCCGTGCCAATGAGTACGATATGCTTCAGGTACTTGATATGTCTCCGCTAGTCAAACAGGATCTGGACAATGATGGCATCTATGTGGCTGAACGTAATGAAAACGGTATGGGCGTTGGTACACTGGGTCTGATCCCCAACAGTGCCATTGACGGCCCCTGGGCCGATGCTCGCGTCCGTCGTGCAATGTGCTACGCCATTGATGTGGATGCACTGAATGCTGCTTTCCTGATGGGTACGGCACAGATGACTGATCAGTGGGCAGTTCCCGGTGCAGTTACCTACAATGATGATATCAACCACTACAAGTTCGATCCCGACCGTGCAAAAGAACTGCTGGCCGAAGCTGGTTATGCAGATGGCTTCAACACCAACATCGTAACGGTGAGTACTATTTCTGATATGTTCACGGCCATTGCCAACATGCTGGACGAGGTGGGCATCCACTGCAACATCCAGCAGGTCGATGGTGCTACCCAGAACCAGCTGTACATGGATGGCACCTGGGAAGGCCTGATGCCCCATTGGACGACCGTTTCTCCCGATCTGGGCCTGTACATGGGCCGTCATCTGGATTACAACGGCGCTTACTACGCCAAGGGCATCCAGCATCCCGACAAGGAAATGCAGCTGCTGGAGGAGATCCGCCGCTGCATGGATCCCGACGAGAAGCACAAGCTGGAAAAGGAAATGCAGGCAGCAATTTACGATGCTGAGACCGGTTCCTGCCTGTTTGGCCGTCCGCTGATGGTCAACGGTTCTACGATGTACAAGTATGATTACGTCATCGACGACCACGCTACCGAGGCATTTACCTCCGCATGGGATCTGTCCGCCTGCTGGCTGAACAAGTAAGCGACCAACCTTAGTGTATCACGACCGGAATACGTTTCTCCTTATTTCGGCAGATTCCGGCGCGGGTAACTGCGCCGGAATTTGTTTTAGAGGGGGAGAAAGGTTCCGCAGGAAATGGAGCGAACTATGAAATCGAACAACCTTGCCAAAATGATCGGCAAGCGTGTGGTGCAATCCTGCATCACCATCCTGCTTGTCACTCTGTTCGTCTTTGCCCTCATTCAGATGGTTCCGGGCGATCCCGTAGCCAACTATCTGGGTGCAACCGCCACCGAAGAGCAGATCGCCTATTACCGCCACCTTTATGGTTTCGATCGTCCGGTCATCGTCCAGTATCTCAGCTGGATCGGCGGCCTGTTCCGGGGCACCATGGGCCAGTCCATCAGCTATCAGTCTGAGATCGCTGACATCATCCTGCCCCGTCTGGGAACAACCCTGACCATGGTGATTCCCGCCTTTATCATTGGTACGATCACCGGTATCCTGTTCGGCATCATTGCTGCCAAGAACCGCGGCAAGACCATTGACAGTGTGATCTCCTTCTTTGCGAACATCGGTGTCTCGATGCCCATGTTCTGGCTGGGTATGATGGGGATGCTGGTGTTTGCCCTCAAACTGCGGGTCCTGCCCAGTTCCGGCTATGTTCCCATCACCCGTGATTTTGGCGGCTGGCTCAGCCACATGATCATGCCCATCATTGTGCTGAGTCTGGGTGTCAACGCTGGTTTTGTCCGTCTGACCCGCTCCTCCATGCTGGAAGTCATGCGGCAGGATTATGTGACCACCGCCCGTGCCAAAGGCGTTTCCAAGAAGGATGTTACCTTCAGGCATCAGTTGCGCAATTCCATGATTCCCATCGTCACCACCATGGGAATGCGCCTGGGTTCCATGGTGGGCTCCACCGTCCTGATCGAGAGCCTGTTCGTCATCCCGGGCCTTGGCAGCGTGATGATGAACGGCATCAGCAACCGTGACTTCATGCTGGTGGCGAACGGTGTGCTCATCATCTCCATCTTTGTTGCCATCTGCAACCTCGTGGTCGATATCCTGTACGGCATCATCGATCCCCGCACCCGCTAAAAGGAGGAATGAACTGTGGAAAACAAGACAAAAAAGAAGGGTCTGCTGGAGCGTATCACGTCCTCCCGCGTGTTCCGGGTCATGTTCAGCCGCAAGATCATCGTGGTCTGCGCAATTTTGCTTCTCATCATGGTGCTCATCGCCATCTTTGCTCCGGTGATTGCTCCCTATGATCCCAACAAGGATGATCTTTACAATGTTCTGAAGGGCTGCTCTGCCGAGCACTGGCTGGGCACTGACTCCAATGGACGTGATGTTCTGAGCCGCATCATCTATGGTGCCCGCATCTCCTTTACGGTCGGTATCGTGGCCGTGGTCATTTCCAGCGTCATCGGCATGGCACTGGGCCTGATTGCCGGTATGGCGGGCGGCGTGGTGGATGCCTTCATCATGCGTGTCATGGATGCCATGATGGCTGTGCCCATGCTGATCCTGGCTATGTTTCTGGGCGCGATCCTGGGTCAGGGCCTGGGCAATGTCTGCCTGGCCATCGGCATCTCGATGGTGCCCGGCTACGCCCGTGTCACCCGCGGTCAGGTGCTGAGCGTCCGCAATGCCGATTATGTCACCGCCGGTACCCTGTGCGGTGCATCCCGGATCCGCAACACGCTGGTGCATGTGTTCCCCAACTGCCTGTCCGTCAACATCGTCAGCATGACCGCCAGCCTGGGCGGTGCCATTCTGGCCGAAGCGAACCTGAGCTTCCTGGGCATGGGCATCACGCCCCCGACTCCCAGCTGGGGCGCAATGGTCAGTGGCGGCTATAAGTACCTGTCCACCCAGCCCATCATTGCCATTGCTCCCGGCATTGCGATCATCATCGTGGTGCTCTGCTTCAATATGTGCGGCGACGCTCTGCGCGATGCCCTCGACCCGAAGCTGCGCGGCACATTGGGCAGTGGCAAAAAGACCAAGCGCGCAAAGCGCACCAAGAATGTGAAAGAGGTGGCCTGAAATGAGCGACAAGCTGCTGGAAGTCAAAAACCTGAGCGTTGAATATGATACCGAAATTTCCACCGTCTACGCCGTCAATGGTCTGGACTTGGATCTGAACTACGGCGAGACGCTGGGTCTGGTGGGTGAGACCGGTGCCGGTAAGACCACCACGGCCCTGAGCGTTATCCAGCTTCTGCCGGAAGGCATCGGTTTTGTGACCGATGGCTCCATCAAGCTGGATGGTGTGGATATGCTGAATGCTCCCGAGGAAAAGATCCGTGCCATGCGCGGCAGTGTAGTATCCATGATCTTCCAGGATCCTATGTCTGCCCTGAACCCGGTGATGACCGTGGGAGCCCAGATCATGGAGGTACTGAAGATCCATCATCCGGAGCAGAGCACTGCTCAACTGGAAGCCCGTGTGGACGAGATGATGGAGTTGGTGGGCATCCCTGCAAAGCGCAAGGTGGAGTACCCCCATCAGTTCTCCGGCGGCATGAAGCAGCGCATCGTCATTGCCATTGCGCTGGCCTGTGAGCCGAAGCTGATCCTTGCCGACGAACCCACCACTGCACTGGATGTGACCATTCAGGCCCAGATGCTGGGCCTGATCAACGAACTGCAGAAGCGGCTGAACACCGCCATGATCCTCATCACCCACGATCTGGGTGTTGTGGCCCAGACCTGCGAAAAGGTCATGGTCATGTACGCCGGTGAGGCCATCGAGTACGGCACAGCGGAGGATATCTTTGAGACCACGCAGCGCCACCCTTACACCCAGGGACTGTTCAACGCCATTCCCAAGCTGGATGAGAACACCAAGCGTCTGGAGGCCATTGAGGGGATGATGGCTGACCCCACCCAGAAGATCGAGGGCTGCCGCTTTGCTGACCGCTGCAAATATGCCACTGCAGCCTGCAAAAAGGCCCAGAAGATGCGGGAGGTCACACCGGGCCACTTCATCCGCTGCTGCCGGTTTGATCCGCCGCAGTCCAACACCTGAGCCGGGAGGAAATGACAATGGAAGAAAAGGTTTTGATCGAGGCAAAGAACCTCAAAAAATACTTCAAAGTCGGCGCAAACAGCCAGCTCCATGCGGTGGACGGCGTGAACTTCAAAATCAAGCGCGGCACCACGCTGGGCGTGGTGGGCGAGTCCGGCTGCGGCAAGTCCACGCTGGGCCGCCTGCTGCTGCGGCTCTATGATGTTACCGATGGTCAGATCATCTACGACGGCACCGACATCACCAAACTGAATGCCAAGGAACTCAAGCCCATCCGTGCTCGGATGCAGATGATCTTCCAGGATCCGTCCGGTTCGCTGGATCCCCGCAAGAGCGTGAAGGAACTGATCGGAGAACCGCTGAAGATCTATAAAGCCTGCAAAAACCGTGACGAATACGATGCCCGCATCGCCGAGATCATGGAGACCGTTGGTCTGGATGAGCGTTATGCAGAGAGTTTCAGCCACGAGCTGGACGGCGGCCGCCGCCAGCGCATCGGCATCGGCCGCGCATTGGCCATGGACCCGGAGTTCATCATCTGCGACGAGCCGGTCTCTGCACTGGACGTTTCCATTCAGGCACAGATCCTGAATCTGTTGATGGATCTGCAGGATGAGAAAAAGCTGACCTATGTCTTTATCACCCACGATCTGAGCGTGGTCAAGCACATCAGCCACGAGATCATGGTCATGTATCTGGGCCAGTGTGTGGAATATGCCAAGACCGAGGATCTGTTCAAGAATCCGCTCCACCCCTATACCAAGGGTCTGCTGGATGCTGTGCCCATCCCCAGCCTGAAGGCCAAAAAGCTTTCCACCGAGGTCATGCGCGGCGAACTGACAAGCCCTGTGGACCCGGCTCCCGGCTGCCGTTTTGCGGCCCGCTGTCCCTATGCAACAGATGCCTGCCGCGGCAGGGATATCCCCTTGAAGGAAGTGGAACCTGGCCACTTTGTCAGCTGCACACGCTTTTGAGAACACGGAAAGGCGGGAAAATCGATGACAGAGGAAGAAAAAAAGGCCGCTGCCGAGCAGAAGCAGCGTGAGATGGAAGAGATGATGCGGCAGGCGCAGGAGAGCTACCGGCAGGAATATGCCAGTATGCCCTACGACGGCCCGGTCTATGGCTGCCGTCGGGAGGAGCTGATGCTGCCCATGCAGGATGGAGTGAAGCTCTATACCGAGATCTTCAAACCGGAGGGGCTTGCACAGTTCCCTGTGCTGATCCAGCGCAGCTGCTATCCCAATCAGCAGCCGCTGTATGAGATCAACGGAGCAGAACTGACCCGCCGGGGCTACGGCTATGTGATCCAGACCTGCCGCGGCACGGGCAAGAGCGAGGGACATTGGGAACCCAACGTCAATGAGCGCCCGGATGGCCGCGATACCCTGCAGTGGCTCAACGACCAGCCTTGGGCAGAGAGCATCGGCTATTTCGGAGCCAGCTATCTGGCCCTGACCGGCTGGGCCATTGCAGATATCGTTCCACCCAAGGTCAAGGGAATGATGCTGACGGTCTATGGCACCGACCGTTTCAAATCGGCTTATGAAAAGGGGCTGTTCCGCCACGACGTGCTGACTGGCTGGGCAATGCAGAATGCAGGCCATCCGGTCACAGCGGACTATCTGGAAAGCTGCCGCTTCCGTCCCCACGACAAGGTGGACGGAGCGCTGTGGGGTGGAACGCTGGACTGGTATCAGGACTGGATCCACGCCACCCGCCGCACAGATGCCTACTGGCAGCAGGGCTGGTGGAAGCTGTTAGCCGATGTGCCCGGAAATACCAAGGTTCCGGTGTATATCATCGATGCATGGTACGATCACCATTTTGGCAGTGCCATCAACACTTATGCCTCTCTGGCCCCTGAGACCAAAGAGCACAGCTGGCTGGATATCGGTTGCTGGAATCATATGTCCCAGCCCTGCATTGCGTGGGGCGAACAGCACAATCTGGAAAACGGCGACATTCACCGGATGCTGGAATGGTTCGATCTGCTGCTGAAGCAGAAAAAGCAGCCGGAAAAGCGGGTGCGCACCTATGTAATGCGGGAGGACCGCTGGAAAACGCTGGAGGCATGGCCCGCCCCCGTGAGCCGGACTGAAAAGCTTTATCTGGGTGAAACAACTCTGAATGCCAAGCCGGCAGAAGGGGAGCGCACCTTTGTGTATGACCCGGAGACCCCCGTGCCCAGCCATGGCGCAGAAAGCGTTCTGACCACCATTGCCGAGGCGGGCAGCCTGCTGCAGCCGGAGCCGGACTATCGGCCCGATGTGGTCAGCTTCGTCAGCGCTCCGCTGGAAAAAGCACTGCCCATTTGTGGACAAATCAAGGTGCACCTGAATGTCTCGACCGATGTGGATGATACCGCCTTCACTGCCAAGCTGATGGAGGTGTTCCCGGACGGAAGGGCCTATAACATCCGGGGCGGCATCACCACCATTGCTGCCGACCTGCCGGAGGGTCAGACCTATACTTCCGGCCAGACAGCAAAGGTCTGTGTGGAGATGTGGGATATGAACTGGACAGTGCAGCCCGGCAGCTGCCTGCGGCTGGATGTCTCTTCTTCCGACTTCCCGCAGTACGCCGTTCACAGCAATTACGCAGGAGTCTGGTCCGAACAGGGAAAGACCCGCATCGCCCACCAGAAGATCTTGCTGGGGGAGGGCAGCTTTGTAGAACTGCCCCTGCACGAGAACTGAGAGAAAGGAACCAAGACCATGACGGAACAGGAACGAAATGTCCTTCTGAACGAACTGCGGCAGCAGGAGAGCCAGAGGGAAAAGCAGATCAAGCGGGAGCGGTTCCGCCGCCTGAATCCTTATGCAAAGAAAGGAGCGGTGGTGTTTGCCGGTTCCAGCCTGATGGAACAGTTTCCGCTGTATGAGTTTTTGCAGGACGATGATCTGCACTGCACCTTGTACAACCGGGGCATCGGCGGCTTTACCACCACCGAGCTGCTGGAGGCCATGGACGAGTGCATCCTTGAGCTGCAGCCTGCGCACCTGTTCCTGAACATCGGCACCAATGACCTGAACGGCCCGGACTACGACCGCGCCGCCATGCTGGGCCGGTATGAGGAGATCGTGCAGCAGATCCGGAAAAAACTGCCCGAAACAAAGCTCTACCTGCTGGCCTATTATCCGGTAAACCCCACCGTGGCCGAAGATCCGGGCCTGATCGAATGCTTCCGCTGGCGCACCAATGAGCGTATCCGGGAGGCAAGCGAGGGCGTGCAGGCGTTGGCCCGGAAATACGGAGCGGAATTCCTCGACCTGAACAAGAACTTGTACGATGCTGTCGGAAATCTGAAAGCGGAGTACACCATTGAGGGAATGCACCTGTATGCCAACGGCTACCGCCCTGTGATGGATGCTCTGCTGCCGCTGCTGCGCAAAATCGGAGAAGAACAGGGAGGAAAGCAATGACCGGAGTCTTTGGTGTTGTTCTGGGTCAGATCCTTCTGATGTTCCTCTATCTCATCATAGGTTATGTGCTTTATCGTACCGGACTGATCACCCAGGAGGGCAGCAAGGCACTGGCTCACCTGCTGTTATATTGCGTGCTGCCCTGTGTTGTGCTAAAATCATTTTGTATTGAGTATTCGGCAAAGGGAGCTGTGGAATTGGCTGTCAGCATTGCGGCAGGTGCCGGGGTGCTGCTGCTCTCCATGGCGGTGTCGTGGCTCTTTTTCCGCAAAGACCCCATGGCGCAGATCGGTGTGGCTTTTTCCAACGCCGGGTTCATGGGATTTCCGCTGGTCACAGCAGTGCTGGGTGGAGAAGCCGTGTTCTACGCAGCAGGCTTTGTGGCCCTGCTGAATGCTTTGCAGTGGACCTACGGCCAGGCAAATCTTTCCGGGGACAAAAAGTACATCCAACTGGGGGCAGTGCTCAAAAATCCGTTGGTACTCTCCCTGCTGGGCGGTGTGATGATCTACTTCTGCCGCATCCCGGTGCCGCAGTTCCTCCGCACCCCCATGGGGGCCATTGCAGGCATGAACGCTCCGCTTGCCATGATCGTGCTGGGTGTCTATCTGGCCAGGACCGACCTCAAAGCCATCTTTACCCGCCCCCGGCTCTACGCCCTTTCGGCAGTACGGCTGGTGGTGATCCCACTGCTGACGATCGTCTGTCTGATGCTTCTTCCAGCCGGATGGCGGCAGATCGGCACGGTGCTCATCATTGTGAATGCGGCCCCCATCGGCAGCAACATCGCGGTATATGCCCAGCGTCTGGGGCTGGATTCTTCCTACGCTGTGCAGATGGTCTGTCTGAGCACTCTGCTGTCACTGATCACGCTGCCAGTGATGCTCAGCCTGGCTGCCGCGTTGGGCTTTGCATGAGTCTGAAAACAACCAACAGAAAGCAGGAGATAAGATGAAACAGTATCTTTTGATCGACATCGGCGGAACCTTCATCAAGTACAGCCTGGCCGATGAACAGGCCCGGAAAATCTCTGGTGGAAAAGTTCCGACACCGCTGACGAATATGGATGACCTTCTGGCGGCCATCGAGGGCTTTGCCGCTCCCCTTCAGGGGCAGTTCGTGGGCTGCGCCATCTCTATGCCGGGCCGCATCGATACCAGAAACGGCATCGCCCATACCGGTGGAATGCTCAGTGCCTTTATGTGGGAGCAGCCCTTTGCTGCGCAGGTAGAGGCACGGCTGGGCGTGCCGGTGACCATCGCCAACGATGGCAAGTGTGCCGCAGCAGCGGAGGGCTGGACCGGTGCGCTGGCCGGTGTGGAAAATGGCCTTGTGCTGGTGCTGGGCACCGGCATCGGCGGCGGCATCATCCTGAACGGGAAGGTGCTGATGGGCGCTCACGCTGCCGCAGGCGAGGTTAGCGGCCTTGTTTCCAATATGGCAGCCATGGAGACAGAAACCTTTGAGATGAACAAGGTGGAAACTTTCTCGGATGCACCCCTGTGGGCAGGTGCCGCTTCGGCGACAGGTTTGATCCGGGAATATGCCCGGCAGAAGAAACTGTCGCTGCAGGGCCCGCTACCCACCGGCGAGGAGATCTTTGCGGCTTACAATGCCGGGGAGCCGGAAGCGCAGAAGGCTCTCAAGATCTTTGCCCGGCGGGTGGCCGTTGGCATCCTGAGCCTGCAGCATGTGCTGGATGTGGAAAAGGTGGCCATCGGCGGCGGTATCAGCGCAGCGGAGGCTCTGCTGCCTGCGATTCAGGCCGAGTTGGATTGGCTGTTTGAGCGCTGCACAGTCATGCCGGCGGTCAAGCCGGAGCTGGTGCGCTGCCGCTATGGCAACGATGCCAACCTGATCGGTGCCCTGAAGCTGTTCTTTGAACAGAACCCCGCCTGAACCAGAACAAAATAGAATAGGAGTAGAAACTTATGAGCGTTTTCCGTGATGATTTCCTGTGGGGCGGTGCCTGTGCAGCCAACCAGTTCGAGGGCGCATGGGACGTGGATGGCAAAGGCCCCAGTGTCCCTGACCTGTGCACCAATGGCTCTCACACCAGCCCGAAATGGGTGACAACTGCTATCCGCTCCGACCGGCTGTATCCCAGCCATGAGGCCATCGACTTCTACCACCACTACGAGGAGGACATCGCTCTCTTCGCCGAGATGGGCTTCAAGACCTTCCGCACCTCCATCAACTGGACCCGCATTTTCCCCACCGGCATGGAGAACGAGCCGAACGAGAAGGGCCTTGAATTCTATGACAAGGTCTTTGACTGCTGCAAGAAGCACGGCATCGAGCCGCTGGTCACCATCAGTCACTATGAACTGCCCTATGCGCTGGTGGAAAAGTACAACGGCTGGGCCAGCCGGGAACTCATCGAGTTCTATATGAATTACTGCAAGGCTATTTTTGAGCGGTACAAGGATAAGGTCAAGTATTGGCTGACCTTCAATGAGATCAACTGCGGCACCATGCCGATGGGCGCGATCCTGGAAACAGGCACCATCCGGGGCTTTGAAGGCCCTACTGACAAGGTGCCAGACAACAAGCAGGAGCGCTTTCAGGCGCTGCATCACCAGTTTGTGGCCAGTGCAGAGGCTGTTCGGTATGCCCACGACCACTACCCTCAGTTCAAGATGGGCTGCATGATCTGCTTTATCACCAGCTACGCACTGACCTGCGACCCGGCCGACGAGATCGCCAACCAGAAGGCCATGCAGATCAGCAACTGGTTCTGCTCTGATATGCATGTCCGCGGCGAGTATCCTTCTTACATGAAGCGCTATTTTGCCGAGAATAACATCACCATCCGGCAGGAGCCGGAGGATGCTGCCATCCTGAAGGCCGGTACTGTCGATTTCTACACCTTCAGCTACTATATGTCCAACTGCATCACCACCCACAAGGATGCCGATGATGTGGGCGGCAACATCATTGCTGGTAAGAAGAATCCTTACCTGAAAGCCTCCGACTGGGGCTGGCAGATCGATCCCGTTGGTCTGCGCTACACCCTCAACGCGATCTACGACCGCTACCGCATTCCCCTGATGGTGGTGGAAAATGGCCTGGGCGCTTACGACAAGAAGGATGCCGACGGAAAGATCCACGACAGCTACCGCATCGACTACCTGCGCGCCCACATCGAGCAGATGGCTGAGGCTGTAAAGGACGGCGTGGATCTGATGGGCTACACCCCCTGGGGCTGCATCGATCTGGTGAGTGCCTCCACCGGTGAGATGGCAAAGCGCTACGGCTTCATCTACGTCAACAAGTTTGACGACGGCACGGGTGATCTGAGCCGCGAAAAGAAGGACAGCTTCTACTGGTATCAGAAGGTCATTGCCACCAACGGCGAAGATTTAGGATAACAAAAACAGACCTCCGGGTGCCATGTTTGCAGTACCGGGGGTCTGTCTTTTTGAAAGAAGGAGGTTATTTATGGAAAAGGCATTTTGCTGTGCGCCGGATTTTCCGGTGGTTCAGACAAATTATGGTCCGGTGCGGGGATATCGCTTCCGGGAGATCAGCAGCTTCAAGGGCATCCCGTATGGACGGGCGGTGCGCTTCCATGCACCCCAGCCGCCCCAGCCTTGGGCAGAGCCGCTGGACGCTTCCAGTTACGGCTGCGTCTGCCCTCTGCTGAGCATCGATAAGCCCAGCGGCGAACTGCGTGTGCCCCACCGCTACTGGGTGCAGGATGAGGACTGCCTGAACCTGAACATCTGGACCCCGGCCTGCGATGCCCAAAAGCGGCCGGTGATGGTCTGGCTCCATGGCGGCGGATTTTTTGCCGGCTCGTCCATTGAGCAGGTGGCCTACGAGGGCGGAAACATGGCGCGGGAAGGGGACTGCGTGGTGGTGTCACTGAACCACCGGCTGAACATCCTGGGCTATTTGGATCTCTCCGATTTTGGGGAGGAGTACGCAAACTCCGGCAATGCGGGTGGGGATGATATCATCCTGGCACTGCAGTGGGTGCGGGACAATATTGCAGCGTTTGGCGGCGATCCCGGCTGCGTGACGGTATTCGGCCAGTCCGGCGGCGGTGCCAAAGTGACAACGCTGCTGCAGACCCCGGCAGCAGATGGCCTGTACCACAGGGCGATGATAATGAGTGGCGTGCTGGAAGGCTTGCTGAACGACAGTGTCGGCAGCGGCAGGGACTGTGTGCAGGCGCTGATGCAGGAGCTTGGCGTGCAGACAGCACAGCAGCTGGAAACCGTGCCCTACCACCAACTGGCGCAGGCTTACCGGAACGTCAGCCCGGCTCTGAAAGCAAAAGGCGCGAACGTGGGCCAAAGTCCCCACCCGAACCGCTTCTATCTTGGAGATCCGCTCCATAACGGCAGTGGGTTTCGGCCCGGGACCGCAGACGTTCCGGTGCTGATCGGTACGGTTTATTCGGAGTTCTACGGTTTCTTTGATAGTCTGAAAGGAGTCGGCCCGGAGGAAGCAGTGGGTCTGTCTGCCGCAGAGACCCTGCGGGAGCAGTTCCGCACTGCCTACCCGCACCGCCCGGAGGAAGACCTGCTGCTGGCAGATACCAGCTTCCGCGCCCCCACGATCAAATATGTCCGGGAGCGTGCCAAGGCAGGCGGAAAGGTGTACAGTTATCTGTTTGATCAGGACTTCCCTCTGATGGGAAAAAGCACCCCGTGGCACTGTGCGGATATCCCATTTGTGTTCCACAACACAGAGCTTGTACCAGTGTGTGCCTTTGAGGGAGCAAAGCAGCTGGAAGCGGAAATTTTTGGCGCTATGATGCAGTTTGCCCGTACCGGTGCGCCGGGCTGGGCTGCCAGTACGGAGGATGTGGAACAGACCATGCTTTTCGGCCCCCAAAGCCGTCTGGTGCAGAATCACGATCACGCACTGATCGAAGCATTGGCACCCTTCACAGATTTACGGATGAAAAAAGCGACCCGGGCAGGCGGACAGATCCAGCATTAAAAAGCGCTGTTCAATGTATTTTGCCGTGGAAAACAACAAGGGGCTTTTCAAGGGCAGCGGCAGTGACGATGTCCTGCAGGAAAAGTTTGCCCGGCAGCTGAAGTGGTGTACCGATGTCATGGATGTTTTTGCACCCTGAATGGGGCTGAAATAAAAAATGCAGTACCTTCTCTGCGCTTTCTCGCATGGAAGGTACTGCATTTTTGCTTGCTGCCTTATCTGTGCGGAATGGATGCTGCACGAGGCATTCAAGGGTCAAACCGGTCTGCATTCTATAATTGCTACTTGACCCAACCCGTGGTATAATGAAAGAATCGAATACTATGGGAACAAAGGACAGGGGTCAGAACAGAAAATGGCAAAACGAAAGCGAAAAACAACTGCAAAGCGCGCGTCTGCACGCAGAAAAAGCCGGGCCGAGGAGCGGATGCCGGCGGGGCTGGGCACCCTGTTTGTGGGGCTGCTGCTCATCGTGCTGGCGTTCGTGGAGGGGGACTCCGTCTGGAAGAGCGCCCACCAGATCCTATTCGGGCTGTTCGGCTGCGGCAGCTTTGTGCTGGGCGCGGCGGTGTGCTATCTGGCCATCCTCTACACCCGGGGGCAGGACCTGCTGATGCAGGTGTTCAAGCTGCTGCTGGGGCTGATCTTTGCCAGCGGCACGGTCATCGTGTTTTCGGATATCCCCGCCAACCTGACCGCTGCTCAGATGATCGCTGCCTGCTACCAGAACGGCGCGAACGCCTGGCTGGGCGGCGGCGTGCTGGGCACTCTGCTGGGCGGCAACCTGCTCCTGCTCTGCGGGCGGCCTGCGGCCAATCTGGTCATGGCGGTGCTGGCCCTGTGCGCCAGCCTGTATATTTTTGATATCACCCCTGCCGAGTGCTGGCAGTGGCTCTGCAATGTGGGCGGCGGCGTGCATGAAAAAGGCGTGGCGGTCTATGAACAGAACGCCGCCCGCCGTGCTGAGCGCCTTGCGGCCCGGCAGGCGGAAGAGGAGTACTGCGCCGAGGAGCCTGCGGACGATTACGATGACAGCTCCGATGAGGAAGACGTGCCCGGCGGCATTCCGGTGCCCGGGTGGCTGTCCGGCGTGTTCAGCTGGGGCCACAAGGTGACCAAGGAGATGGAAGGCGAAGCGGAACCTGCTCCCGTGGACGATTCTCTGGGTTACGAGCCGCCTGCGCCGGTGGAGCCGGAACCGGCTCCCGCCCAGCCTGCCCCAGCCTTTGAGCCGGTCAAGGTGACCTCCAACCATCCCCGCGCGGCGTTTGATATCGACCTTGGGCCGGATACCTCTGTTTCCGAGGGCGGCAGCGAGCCCATTGAGCCCATCATCATCGGGCCGGGCGGCACCTTTGGGCAGGACCCGCTCCAAAAGGCCCCGCCCCGGGCCATCGTCAAACCGGTGGTGCCGGATGCCGTGGAGACTGCCGCCGAGGATTTCTTCGCGCCCGCCGGATCGCCTGCTCCGGCCCCGGTGGTGAACCCCACCGTGCCGCCTGCGGCCCCGGAAGCCCCTGCGGCTGCACCGGCAGAGCCCGTGCAGCCTGAGATGCCGGTGTTCCAGACCCCCACCCTGCCCACTACGGATGAGCCGGTGGTGCCGGTGCGGGTCAGCGCGGAAAACGCGGTGGCCATGCGCAGTGAACCGGACGAGGACGGCTGGATCAGCATTACCAGCGAACCGGTGGAGGAAAAAGACCTGAACACGCTGGTGGCGGCTGCCATGGAAAAACCCGCCGCAGGCGAGCAGGCTGCCGCCACCGCCCCGGCCGAGGAGCCGGAGGTGGTGGAGACCTTCCAGTATCAGTACCCCAGCATCGAGCTGTTTGAAAAGTCTGCCGAGGAGAGTGACCCCGGTGCCCAGGACGAGCTGAAGGCCAACGCCCAGAAGCTGGTGGACACGCTGGAAAGCTTCGGCGTGCGCACCCGGGTGCTGGATATCTCGCGGGGACCCTCCGTTACCCGGTACGAGGTCCAGCCCATGGCGGGCGTGAAGATCAGCCGCATCACCTCGCTGGCCGATGATATCGCCCTGAACCTTGCCGTGGCCGATGTCCGCATGGAAGCGCCCATCCCCGGCAAGCCTGCCGTGGGCATCGAGGTGCCCAACCACAAAAAGACCCCCGTTTTTATCCGCAGTGTCTTTGAGAGCCAGGCCTTCCTGCGGATGACTTCGCCCTTGGGCGTGGCGCTGGGCAAGGACATTGCCGGTGTGGCCCAGGTGGCCGACCTGTGCAAGATGCCCCATCTGCTCATCGCGGGCAGCACCGGCAGCGGTAAATCTGTCTGTGTGAACAGCATCATCATCAGCATTCTGTTCCGCTCCAGCCCCGAGGACGTGAAGCTCATGCTCATCGACCCCAAGGTGGTGGAGCTGGCTGAATACAACGGCATCCCCCACCTGCTGATGCCCGTCATCACCGAGCCGAAAAAGGCAGCGGGCGCTCTGAGCAGCGCGGTGCAGGAGATGGAGCGCCGCTACCACCTGTTTGCGGAAAACAATGTCCGTGACATCAAATCCTTCAACAAGCTGGCGGCCACCGACCCCATGCTGGAAAAGATGCCCTATATCGCCATCATCATCGACGAGCTGGCCGATCTGATGATGGTCGTGGGCAAGGACGTGGAGGATTCCATCTGCCGGATCGCCCAGAAGGCCCGTGCCGCCGGAATGCACCTCATCGTTGCCACCCAGCGCCCCAGCGTGGATGTCATCACTGGCCTGATCAAGGCCAACATCCCCAGCCGCATTGCCTTTGCTGTGTCCAGCCAGGTGGACAGCCGCACCATTCTGGATGGTGCCGGTGCCGAGAAGCTGCTGGGCCAGGGCGATATGCTCTTTATGCCTGTGGGCGCGCCCAAGCCGGTGCGTATCCAGGGCACCTTTGTGCGGGATGAGGAGATCAGCCGCGTGCTGGACTTCATCAAGCAGAGCGCCACCGTCCAGTACGACGAGGCCATGATCGAAGCCATGGAAAAGCACGCCATTCAGGATGGCAAGAAGGGCGCATCCTCTGCAGATGCGGATGAGGAGACCGGCAGCGACCCGATGCTCAAGCAGGCCGTTGAGGTGGTCATTGATGCCGGGCAGGCATCCACCAGCCTGCTGCAGCGCCGCTGTAAGCTGGGTTATGCCCGCGCCGCCCGCATCATGGATGAGATGGAGCAGAAGGGCATCATCGGCCCCTATGAGGGTGCCAAACCCCGCGCAGTTCTCATCAGCCGCCAGCAGTGGCTGGAAATGCAGATGAATCAGCCGGATGAATGAACAAATTTTGAGGAGCAAGGAGAAAAATGCAGCGACCTCTGACTTGTGTTGAAATATGTGCGGGCGCAGGAGGACAGGCTTTAGGCTTGGCAATGGCTGGTTTTGTCCATGTGGCGCTTGTAGAATATGAACGGGATTATTGTAAAGTTCTGAAAGATAATCGCCCGGAATGGAATGTGATCTGTGCGGACGTTCACAGTTTTGATGGACGGCCATACAAAGGTGTGGATTTGCTGGCTGGTGGTGTTCCGTGTCCGCCGTTTTCTGTTGCAGGAAAGCAATTAGGTAAGGATGATGAGCGTGACCTGTTTCCGGAAGCAATTCGTTTGATTCGAGAGATTCGTCCAAGAGCTGTTATGCTGGAAAATGTTCGAGGTTTTCTGGACTCTGGCTTCGAGGAATACCGAGACCATATTTTTACAGAGATAAAGAAGCTAGGGTATGTTACACACATTAAATTATTGAATGCCTCAGATTATGGGGTACCCCAGCTTCGTCCAAGGGTTGTTATAGTTGGAATCCGAAAAGATCAGGCAGGGGCATTTGAATATCCACAAGAGCATCCAGGAGAATCTCCTACGGTTGGAGAGACACTGTGCGATCTGATGTCACAAAATGGATGGAAAGGTGCAAAAAAATGGGCTGAAGGAGCTGATAGGATTGCACCTACACTGGTTGGAGGCTCTAAAAAGCATGGCGGACCGGACCTTGGCCCGACAAGAGCAAAAAATGCATGGGCAGAGCTTGGCGTTGACGGAAAGGGAATTGCAAATGAGGCACCGGAACCGGATTTTGACGGGATGCCTCGACTGACGAGCCGGATGATGGCAAGAATTCAGGGGTTCCCTGACACATGGACTTTTGGAAATAAAAAAACTGTTGCGTGCAGAATGATTGGCAATGCTTTTCCGCCACCGGTGGCGCAGGCTGTTGGAATTGAAATCAGGAGGTGCTTAGAAAATGCCGAAAGATGAAGTCTTGATTGCAATGGAACGCAAGAGATACCATGAGAGACTGCTGCAGACTGGTACATTGGCAATCAATGCAAATGGTGTTGCCACAAATGCAGACAAAGACAGTGTGATATCTGTAATGATTGCTAAAGGAATTGCCGAGCAACTGATGGCAGAAACCAATGAGCGTGTTGCAGGTCAAACAGCAGGAGCGTCATTTGAAATGCTTACGATGGAGTTTGTAAAGAGAACGTTCCCACAGCTGCAACATCTTAGACCGGGCAATTGGGAAGTCCTTAAACTTGGAAATAGAAGCAGGACGAAAACATCAACATTCGCTCAATATGAACATTTGGCGTATTTGACCGAACTGACAAAAGCTAACAGAAAATTGTCAGCTATGATTGGAAATGACTATATGGTAGCACCTGATATCGTTGTTTACCGAAACCTTTGTTCTGATGAGGAAATAAACGCAACAGAACCTATCGTAAATGATACTGTGTGTCGGTATGCTGATTTGAGAGAAAAGAATGGTGGCAAAGCAATCTTACATGCTTCTGTTTCGGCAAAATGGACAATGAGATCGGATCGAGCACAAAACAGTCGTACGGAAGCATTAAATCTGATTCGTAATAGAAAAGGGCATCTTCCGCATATTGTTGTTGTCACGGGAGAACCTCTTCCATCCAGAATTGCATCACTTGCACTTGGGACAGGGGACATTGATTGTGTATATCACTTTGCTTTGCCGGAATTGATTGCATCAGTTAACTCAACAGAACGGGCAGATGTGATAGAAACACTTAAAACATTGGTGGAAGGAAAAAGATTGAAAGATATTTCGGATTTGCCGTTAGACCTTTCCGTATAATGAGATGAATTGCGTTCTAAAAGACTTCATAAGTGTGAAGTGAGGATATAAAGGATATGCAGGAAAATACTTCCCCGATCTACACCGAATTTCTTCCCATCAGCCGGGCGGACATGGAAGCCCGGGGGTGGGATCAGCTGGACTTTGTGGTGGTGGGCGGCGATGCCTACGTTGACCACCCCAGCTTTGGCACCGCCATCATCAGCCGCCTGCTGGAGGCCGAGGGCTATAAGGTCGGCGTGCTGGCCCAGCCCCGCTATTCCGACTGCGAGGACTTCAAGCGGTTCGGCAGGCCGAAGTACGGCTTTTTCATCGGCGGCGGCAACGTGGACAGCATGGTGAGCCACTACTCTGTGGCAAAAATTCCGCGTGCCGAGGACGAATACTCTCCCGGCGGCATCGGCGGCGCGCGGCCTGACCGCAGCGCCACCGTTTACACCAGGCTGGCCAAGGAGGCCTACCCCGACCTGCCTGTGATCCTGGGCGGTCTGGAGGCTTCTCTGCGCCGGTTTGCCCACTACGATTACTGGCTGGACACCGTTCTGCCCAGCATTGCAGAGGACTCCGGAGCCGATCTCATCAGCTTTGGCATGGGCGAGCACCAGACCGTGGAGATCGCCCGGCGGCTGGCGGCAGGGGAGCCGGTGGAGTCCATCACCGATGTGGACGGCACCTGCTACCTGACCGACTTCGACCACCTGCCCGAAAAGTATGTGGAGTGCGCCGGTTTCCGGAAAGTGGCCTCCGATAAGGTGGCCTACGCCAGAGCCTGCCGCATCCAGATGGACAATCAGGATGTGGTCAGCGGCCAGATCATTGTCCAGAAGCAGAGTGAAAAGTACCTTGTGCAGAACATCCCGGCAAAGCCGCTGGTGCGCTGGGAGTTGGACAAGGTGTATGCGCTGCCCTACACCCGCCGCTACCACCCCATCTACGAGAGCATGGGCGGCGTGCCTGCCATCCGGGAGGTGCAGTTCTCCATCATCCAGAACCGCGGCTGCTTCGGCGGCTGCAACTTCTGCGCCATCCAGCTGCATCAGGGCCGCCGGGTCACCAGCCGCAGTGCCGACAGCATCGTGGCCGAGGCCGAGCGGATGACCCACGAGCCTGATTTCAAGGGCTACATCCACGATATCGGCGGCCCCACCGCCAACTTCCGGTTCCCATCCTGCCGGGAGCAGATGCTGCGGGGCATGTGCAATGGCGGCAAGCACTGCCTGGCCCCCACCACCTGCTCCCACATGATCGTGGATCACAGCGATTACCTCAAGATCCTGCGCCGTGTCCGGGAACTGCCCGGCGTAAAAAAGGTGTTCATCCGCAGCGGCATCCGGTTCGATTACCTGATGGCCGACCCGGACGACACCTTCTTCAAGGAGCTGGTGGAATACCACGTTTCCGGCCAGCTGAAGGTGGCCCCGGAGCACTGCGCCCCCAATACACTGGCCTACATGGGCAAGCCGCCCATCCAGACCTTCAACAAGTTCAAGGATAAGTTCTACGAGCTGAGCAAGAAGGCGGGCAAAAAGCAGTATCTCGTGCCCTACCTGATGTCCAGCCACCCGGGCAGCACCCTGAGCGATGCCGTCTATCTGGCCGAGTATCTCTACAAAAACCACATGCGCCCCGAGCAGGTGCAGGATTTCTATCCCACCCCCGGCACGGTGAGTACCTGCATGTTCTACACCGGCCTTGACCCCTACACCCTCAAGCCTGTGTTCGTGGAAAAGACTGCGGAGGGAAAAGCGCTCCAGCGCGCCCTGCTCCAGTATTACGAGCCCCGCAATGCCGAAAAGGTCATCAAGGCGCTGAAAATGACCCACAGGGAGGACCTGATCCCGCTTCTGGTGCCCGCCGAGGGCCGCCGCGCGGTCCAGCGCTCTGCCCGCCGGGCCGAGCCTGCCGAGGTGACCATCCACAACGACGGCACCTATACCGTCCGCCCCAACAAGGGCAGGGGAGGCAGGAATCAGAGCCGCGGAACCGCTCCGGCCCGCACCGCAGGCGGCCGCCAGCCCAGCCCCGGCGCACGCTTTGCGCCCAACGGTACGGCACCCCGTAAGCCGAAGAATGATCAACAGAAAGAGAATACAGCGTGGAAAACTTCAAAAAAGAAAAAGTAAGCTTTTGGCGGCGCATTGCCGCTCTGGCCCTGGCGGCGGCGCTGGCCCTTGGTCTTGCCGCCTGTGATGCCTCGGCGGTGGTGCCGGGCAGCAGCACCCCTACGGTCAGCACTGCCCAGCCTGCCGGAGACGGCCAGACCGCCAACTTTGAGATGCACTTCCTGGATGTGGGGCAGGCCCTGAGCGTGCTGGTGGAATGTGACGGCCAGTATATGCTCTACGACGGCGGCAACGTGGACGATGGCAGCTATGTCGTCTCTTACCTGCAGAATCTCGGCGTGGAGGAGCTGCAGTATGTGTTCTGCTCCCACGCCCACGAGGATCATGTGGGCGGCCTGTCCGCTGCGCTGGCCTATTTCCCGGCAGACCATGTGTACAGCCCCGTGACGGAAGCCTCCACCAAATGCTTTCAGGATTTCGTCAAGTACACCCAGCAGCAGGGCCTGCAGGTGGAGGTGCCCGCCGTGGGCACGGTCTGGCCGCTGGGCAGCGCCACTGTGACCATGCTGGGCCCTGTGGCGCAGTATGATAATACCAACGATACCTCCATCGTTCTGCGGGTGGATTATGGCTCCACCAGCTTTCTGCTCACCGGCGATATGGAATCGGATGCGGAACGCGATCTTGTGAACAGCGGGGCCAACCTGAAGGCAGATGTTCTGCAGGTGGGCCACCACGGCTCCAGCACCAGCACGAGTTACATCTTCCTGAACGCCGTCCTGCCCGAGATGGGAATCATCTCCTGTGGTGTGAACAACAAGTACGGCCACCCCCACGAGGAGACCCTGAGCATCCTGCGGGATGCGGGCGTGGATGTTTACCGCACGGACCTGCTGGGGGCCATCGTGATCGGTTCCGATGGACAGAACTATACCATCCGCACCGAGAAAACGGCCACCGATGCCGAGCTTAACCCCACCGACCCGGCGGCAGCGTCCACCGCGCAGCAGGGGTATATCGGCAACGTGAACAGCAAAAAGTTCCACCTGCCCAGCTGTGCCAATCTCCCTGCGGAGAAGAACCAGATCCTCTTCTCCAGCTACGAGGAGGCCATTGCGGCAGGGTACAGCCCGTGCTCGAGCTGCATCAAGTAAACGCATATCAAACAAGCAGCGCCCTGCCGGGACAAACCGGCAGGGCGCTGCTGTTTTCTGGGATCATTTTTTTCGCTTCTTGAAATCGACCGGCAGCGTTGTCCACCGCTTCCGGAAGAGGTACGCCGCATCCTTGGGCTGGCGCTGGCGGGTGAAGATGCCTTTTTTGTTGCCGTCCACCCGCAGGATGCCCTCGGTGGTCTGGAAATCGGCAAAATTCCACACCAGCTCACCCTGTACGAAATCGTAGTGGTCGAACACGGCGTGGGTCATCTCCAGATATTCATTCTGGTACTCGGCACTCCACATCACACTGGGGAGCTTGTGCGCACCGCTCAGGTTGTCGGTGCCGTACTCAGTGAAGATGAGCGGGCGACCATGCAGGACTTTTGCCCAGCCGTCCATCTCATGGTGGAAGGCGGCTTCGGCATCCGCCAGCCCGGCCCCGCCCAGTACATACCAGCCATAGTAGCGGTTCAGGCTGACGAAATCGGCAAAACGCTGGCCCTTGCTGGTGTCTGGCAGGCTGGTCATCAGGACCGTATAAGTACGGGGGCGCTTCTGAGGGTCGAGGCGGCGGGCCAGCTCGAACAGGGGCTTGAAGTATTCCTCAGTGCCCGCGCTGGTGCACTGAGGCTCGTTGAGCAGGCTCCATGCGATGACCGAGGGGTGGTTTTTGTCCCGGTCGATCATATCGGTCAGGGCTGCCTTGTGGTTCTTGAGCAGCACAGGCGTGGTCTCCTTCTCAAAAAAGCCCTGCTGCCTGCCGTTGCCCTGATTGGCGGCCAGGAAGTTGGCCGTGCTCTGCATAAAGCCCACGGCGGGGACTTCGTCAATGATGAGGAAGCCCTCTTCATCGGCCATCTGGTAGATCTCCTCAGCGTAGGGGTAGTGGCTGGTGCGGAAGCAGTTTGCGCCGATCCACTTCATCAGCTCGAAATCCCGCTTGACGGTGGGCAGGTCGAGCCCACGGCCCCGGATGTCGGCATCCTCGTGCCGGCCGAAGCCCCGCAGATAGACCGGGCTGCCGTTGAGCAGGAAACGCCCGTGCCGGATCTCAAAGGTGCGGATGCCGATCCGGTCCAGATACTCGTCCACCACCGCGCTGCCCTCGTGGATGCGGATGACCAGATCGTAGAGATAGGCGGCGTGGACATTCCACAGCTTGGCGTTTTTGACCACCAGCGTACCGGTGGTGCCGGAGCTTTCGGCCACCCGGGTGGTGCCGTCGTAAAGCTCCACAGTCACGGGGTGGGGGCCGTTGGTGGACACGGTATAGTCGATCTCGGCCCCGGTCTCGGTCAGGCGGTATCGGGTGGAATAGTCCAGCACCCGCTCCTTGGGCAGGGCCATCAGCCAGACGGGCCGGTGGATGCCGGCGTAGTTGTAAAAATCAAAGTAGGGTGCGGCGATCTTTCTGCCGTCCGCAAGGGTGCGGGTGGTGCCTGCGGGCAGCATCGTCTCGCTGAGCTCGTTATTCGCCAGAACACTGAGCTTGTTGAACTGGTTGTAGCGCACGATGTTGGTCACGGTGGCATCAAAGGGCAGGAAGCCGCCCTCGTGCTGGGCCACCTCCACGCCATTGACGAAGACCCGGGCCCGGTGGGTGACCGAGCCAAACCGGAGAACGATGTCCCAGCCGCTCCATTCCGCAGGGACAAAAAAACTGGTCTCGTACCAGAAATCACCGCAGTATTCGCGGGAGGCCTTATCGGTGAACAGGTCGCAGAAGGAGGCGGGCACCGGCATGGAAAGAGAGGAGGGCAGGTCCAGCGCCCATCCGTCCTCCACACCCTTGCTCTCGGGGTCGAAGCTGAAACGCCACATCCCGTCCAGGCCGATGAGACGGCGGGTGGTGGTAGCGCGGGGATACAGCAGGGAGCGGTTCATCAGGATGACCTCACATTCATCAGCCCGGCGGCATTTTGCGTGCCACAGGGGCGTTTATTGTCTTTATACCCAGTATGACAGAAATTTTATAAAAGGGATAGAAAGATTTTTGAATAAATCCAGACTTTTTTCAGGAAAACAGGCGCTGCTCTGGGCAGAATACCTATTATCTCCGGCTGGATTTAAAAACTTCCGTAAAGAGTGCCACAAAAAGTGAATGCTGGGAAAAAGAGGGAAAAACAGAATGTGAACGAACTGTGAAAATGTACAAAAACAATACCTTAAAATTGTACGAATTCACCTAAAAAATATTCTAACATTTTTTGATAAAAGTTTGTCATAATATTGGGGTACAAACTTGGATACAGCAGAAGGGACGCTGTGCCGTTTGAATTGACCACCGAAGGAGAATACAATGGCAAATGAAATGCAAAAGACCACCCCGTTTGGGATGCGGGACAAGGTCGGCTATATGTTCGGCGATTTCGCCAACGATTTTACTTTTATCCTGTCGTCCAGCTTCCTGATGAAGTTTTATACCGACGTGATGGGCGTGAGCGCCGGTGTTGTGGGCATGATCATGATGATCGCCCGCTTTGTGGATGCTTTCACCGATGTGACCATGGGCCAGATCGTGGACCGCTCCAACCCCACCAGGGACGGCAAATTCCGCCCCTGGCTCAAGCGGATGTGCGGCCCTGTGGCCATCGCATCCTTCCTCATCTTCCAGTCCGGTCTGGCTGGGATGTCCTACGGCTTCAAGGTGGTATGGCTCTTTGTGACCTATATCCTGTGGGGCTCCATCTTCTACACCTCCGTCAACATCCCTTACGGCTCCATGGCCTCCGCCATCTCTGCTGACCCCAAGGACCGCGCAGAGCTGTCCACCTGGCGTACCATCGGCAGCACCCTGGCCAGCCTTGTGATCGGCGTTGGCACCCCCATGGTGGCTTACGTCACCGTCAATGGTCAGACGGTCCTCTCTGGCAGCCGCATGACCATCATTGCAGGCGTTTTCTCTGTCTGCGCCATCCTCTGCTACCTGCTCTGCTTCAACCTGGTGCGTGAGCGTGTGGACGTGCCTGCCAACAACAGCAAGATGGACATTGGCAAGATGCTCAAGAGCGTGTTCACCAACCGTGCCCTGCTGGGTATCATTGCTGCCGCCCTCTTCCTGCTGCTGGCCATGCTGACCATGCAGGGCATGGCTGGCTATGTGTTCCCCAACTTCTACGGCAGCGCCGCCGCCCAGTCTACCGCTTCTCTGCTGAGCAGCGTGCTGATCCTGCTCGTCTGCGCACCCTTTGCCTCCAAGCTGGCCAGCCGGTTCGGTAAAAAGGAGCTGGCCACTGTATCCTGCATCGTGGCCACGGTGCTGGAGGTCATCTGCTTTGTTCTCAAGCCCGCCAATGTCTGGGTCTATGTCGGCTTCTTCTGCGCCGCCTTCATCTGCCTGGGCTTCTTCAACACCATCATCTGGGCAATGATCACCGATGTCATCGATGATTCCGAGGTCCGCAACGGCATCCGTGAGGACGGCACCATCTATGCGGTCTACTCCTTTGCCCGCAAGCTGGGTCAGGCGTTCTCTTCCGGCCTGACCGGCGGCCTGCTGACCATGATCGGCTACAGCGCCGCCACTGCCTTTGACCCGGAGGTCACCATGGGCATCTTCAACATCTCCTGTATTGCCCCCGCCATCGGCTTTGTGGCCGTGGCCCTGAGCCTGTTCTTCATCTACCCCCTGACCAAACAGAAGGTGGAGGAGAACGTGGCCGCACTGGCACAGCGCCATAATAAGTAAGGAAACGGATCAAGCCGCCCACGGGAAATTCCTGTGGGCGGCTTGTTTCTGCTTCAAAATTGATGTATACTAATATATCAGGAATGCCACAATGGCACGAGCGGAACAACAGGAAAAAGGAGCGGTGTACGATGCGGGTGGATCCTTTGCAGATCCTTACAAAGCTGGCAGCGGTGCAGAATATCCCGACCCGGCGGGTCACCCCGCCCTTTGAGGGGCTGGAAGAGTTTGACTACGGCCTGCGGCGATCACTGGACCCCCAGTTCGACTGGCAGGAGTTCGGCCAGCTGCTGCTGGACAGCACCCCTGAAAATACCCTGCTGCTGGTGGAGGGCACCTTTGAGCTGCACTTTGCCCTGTTCCGCATCCCCGATGAAAAAAACACGGTCTTTCTCATTGGACCCTGGACGGTGGGCCCCCGCACCCCGAGCGCCCGCAAATGGGTCAGGCGCTATCTGGGGGAAGCCGGAGAGGCCGCTGTGCAGGAGTACTACAACGGCGTGAAGATCCTGGAGGCCAGTGATTTCTATGGAGCTTTGCGGGTTGTGGTGGATACGATGTTCGGCTGCACTGTCCCGGTGCAGGAGCTGAAGGAATTCCTGCCCTTCCAGTTCCACCCGGATACCCGCTATTTCCACGAGCCGGAGTTCCAGAAGGAGATCCCGGTCACCATGCTGGAGCAGCGGTATGAATCGGAGAACCGCATTCTGGACGCGGTGGCCCGGGGCGATGAGGAAGCCGCCATCGAGGCCATGCACCAGCACTCCCGCTTTACCTATGGCGGCCGGTTCGAGGGGACACTCTACCAGCAGAAGAACAAGATGATCGTGCTGAACACCCTGCTGCGTAAGGCCATTGAACCCAGCAAGGTGCATCCCTATTATATTGATGCCATTTCCAGCAAGTACAGCCGCATCATTGAGGAAGCCAACGAGGTGCCCAACGAGATGATGTGGCAGATGACGCGGGATTACTGTGCCTATGTCCGCCGCTACTCGCTGAAGGAGTATTCGCCCGCGGTGCAGAAGGTGATGAACTACGTCAACCTGAACGTGGCCGAGCCGCTGACGCTGAAAAGTCTGGCTGCCATGTGCTTCATCAGCCCATCGTACCTGTCGGCATTGTTCAAGCAGGAGACCGGCAGCACTCTGATCGATTATATCAACACCCAGCGCGTCAACCGCGCGGCCCAGCTGCTGGTGCAGAACAACCACACCATTGCCGCCGTGGCCGAGGAAGTGGGCATTCTGGACGTGAATTATTTTACAAAGATCTTCAAAAAGACGCTGGGAGTCACCCCCACCCGCTACCGCCGCGAACACAAAGAAAAGTGAAAAATGAAAAAAATGCCCGGTTTTTCCCGGAAATGTACGTTTTGTGCAAAACTCCCGGAAAAAACGGGCATTTTCTGTACAGAGAAATTTGTTGCATGAACAGAACGATGCTGTAACCATTTTGAAAGGATTTATGGATTTTTGGCATGGAATTTGGATGTATGTTGCATTTTTGACTGATTTTGTGCTTGATAGCAAAAAGAATGTTGTACACAACAATATCAACTGTGAAGAGTGCACAAAGAAATGACCGGAATCTTGTGAACTTGTCCCATTGCGAATGATTTTCCAGACGGTTATAATACAAACAGAAACCATGGAACATACATGTAAGTATATTCCATGAGATGCTGTGATATGCGAATGAAGGAGAACAAGATTATGAAAATGATTTCCCGTCGTGACTTTATGAAGGCTTCTGCTGTTGTGGGTGCTGCCGGCGTTCTGACCGCCTGCGGCGGCTCCTCCAGCTCCACTGCTGCTTCCTCTACCGCCGCTTCCTCTGCAGCTGCTTCTGCGGCTGCTTCTGAGGCTGCAACCGGCAGCGCAAACGTCGGTGTCTGCATCTATCAGTTTGCTGATAACTTTATGACCCTGTACCGCACCGACCTGGAAGAGTACCTGAAGGATAAGGGCTACGCCGTGACCATCGTTGATGGCAAGAACGACCAGAACACCCAGACCGAGCAGATCAACACCTTCCTGCAGCAGGGCGTTGACGTTCTGATCATCAACCCTGTTCAGACCACTTCTGCACAGACCATCGTGGATACCATTTCTCCCTCCGGCACTCCCATCGTCTTCATCAACCGTGAGCCCGAGAAGGCTGTTCTGGACTCCTACGCAGGCAAGTGCTGCTACGTTGGCGCTGACGCACGTCAGTCCGGTACTTACCAGGGCGAGCTGATCCTGGAGACCGAGACCCAGGGCGATATCAACGGCGACGGCAAGATCACTTACATCATGTGCAAGGGCGACCCCGAGAACATCGATGCTCAGTACCGCACCGAGTACTCCATCAAGGCTCTGACCGATGCCGATAAGGAAGTGGAGTGCCTGTACGAGTACCTGGACAACTGGGATCAGACCACCGCACAGCAGGACGTTGCAAACGCTCTGGCACAGTACGGCGAGAAGATCGAAGTTGTGTTCTGCAACAACGACGCAATGGCTCTGGGTGCTCTGCAGTCCATCGAGCAGGCTGGCCGTACCGTTGGCAAGGACATCTACCTGGTCGGTGTTGACGCACTGAAAGAGGCTGTCCAGAACGTTGTTGACGGCAAGATGACCGGTACCGTTCTGAACGACGACGTGGGCCAGGCTACCAAGGCTGCCGAGGCTACTCAGCTGTTTGTTGAGGGCAAGGACGTTGAGGAGTACTACTGGGTCGACTACGTCAAGGTCACTACCGAGAACGCAGCACAGTACCTCTAATTCCTGTAGCACAAAACTCACGTTTGCAAGGTACGCAGTGAGTCCTATGGCTTGGTAAAAGCTTAAAAGCGCGTGCGTGCGAGATTTCTCTCGGGCGCACGCGCCTTCTTTTAGAAAGGACGCACCGCGCGGCCTGCAAATTGCAAGATAAGGAGGCTCTGCGGAATGTCAGAATACCGTCTGGTAATGAAAGGCGTGGTCAAGACCTTCCCCGGCGTAAAAGCGCTGGACCACGCGCAGTTGGAGCTCCGCCCCGGTAAAGTTATGGCCCTGATGGGCGAAAACGGTGCCGGTAAGTCCACCCTGATGAAGTGCATGTTCGGCATTTACAAGATGGACGAGGGCGAGATCGAATACGAGGGAGAAAAGGTCGTTATTGCGAACCCGTTGGAAGCACTGGGCCGCGGCATTGCCATGGTGCATCAGGAGCTGCAGCCCATCCCGGCCCGTACCGTGGCTGAGAATATCTGGCTGGGCCGCTACCCCACCAAGAAGTATGGCCCGGTGACCACAGTGGACCATGCTAAAATGTACAAGGACACCGATGCACTGCTGAAGAAGCTGAAGCTGCAGATCAATTCCCACGCAAAGCTGGGCAGCCTGAGCATTGCCCAGATGCAGATGGTGGAAATTGCAAAGGCTGTTTCCGCAAACTGCAAGGTGCTGATCCTGGACGAGCCCACCTCCTCCCTGACCGCCAACGAAGTGGAATCGCTGTTCCGCATCATGCGCGAGCTGAAGGAGCAGGGCGTTGCACTGGTTTACATCAGCCACAAGATGGATGAGATCAAGGTCATTGCTGACGAAGTGACCATCATGCGTGACGGCCATTACATCGGCAAGTGGGACGTTGCCAACATGACCAAGGAGCAGATCATCGCCAAGATGGTCGGCCGTGAGCTGTCCAATCTGTTCCCGCCGCTGGAGAACCACCCCTCCGAGGAAGTGATGATGAAGGTGGAGGACTTCACCTCCATCCATCCGCGCTCCTTCCGCCATTGCAGCTTTGAGCTGAAAAAGGGCGAGATCCTGGGCGTGGCTGGTCTGGTGGGCGCACAGCGCACCGAACTGATGGAAGGCATCTTTGGTCTGCGTGCACACACCTCCGGCAGGGTGTGGATCAAGGGCGAAGAGGTCCACATCAAGCAGCCCCGCGATGCCATCCGGAAGAGCGTGGCTCTGCTGACCGAGGACCGCCGCGCAACCGGCATCATGGGTGTGCTGAGCGTGGCCGATAACATCTCCATTGCATCGCTGGATGCCCTGCGCAAGGGCCCCATCATGCTGGATGACAAGAAGATTTTGGATCTGGTGGCGACCAATAAGGAAAAGATGGCTATCAAGGTGCCCAGCCCCAAGACCCAGATCAAGAGCCTGTCCGGCGGCAACCAGCAGAAGGTGCTGATCGCCCGCTGGCTGGCAAATAACCCCGATGTCCTGATCCTGGACGAGCCCACCCGCGGCATCGACGTTGGTGCAAAGTACGAGATCTACTGCATCATTGCCGATCTGGCCAAGCAGGGCAAGAGCATCATTATGATCTCCTCTGAAATGAGCGAGATCATTGGCATGTCCAACCGCGTCATGGTCATGTGCGATGGCCGCGTCACCGGCTTCATCGACGGCAAGGACGCGACCCAGGAGAACATCATGGAGCTGGCTACCCAGTTTGAGACCGCGCCCGAAACGGCAGCGGCCAATCAGTAAACAAGGAGGCTGTCTATTGTGGAAGCTACCAAGAAATTAACGGGTAAATCCGTAAAGAAATGGCTGGGCAACAACGCCATTATCGTTCTGATGCTGCTCGTCTCTCTGTTCGTCGGCATCATTCACCCGAACTTTTTTGCACCTGCAAACCTGATCAACCTGTTCAAGAACGTGTCCATCCGCTACATCATCGCGCTGGGCATCTCCGGCTGTCTGATCACCACCGGCAACGACCTGTCCGCAGGCCGTCTGGCTGGTTTTGCCGCCTGCCTGGCCTGCATCTTTGCGCAGACCGAGGGCGCTGCCGGTAAGTTCTACCCCAACATGCCCAGCCTGCCCACCCCTGTGGTGTTCATTCTGGTCATTGCCATCTGCGCCATCGTGGGTCTGTGCAACGGTCTGGTCGTTTCTTACCTGAAGGTCCAGCCCTTTATCGCTACCCTGGGTATGCAGCAGGTCGTCTACGGTATCTGCCTGGTCTACACCGGCGGTACCCCCATCGGCTCCCTGAACAAGAACTTCACCTCTCTGGCCTCCAACACCATCCTGAAGGTCCCCGTGCTGATCTGGATCGCCCTGGTCGTGGCTGTGTGCTTCTGGTTCCTGTACAACAAGACCCGTCACGGCAAGTACATGTACGCCATCGGCGGCAACGAGGCTGCTGCTGAGGTGGCTGGTGTCAACGTCAACGCCACCAAGATCCGCATCTACATCCTGGCTTCCTGCATGTTCGGTCTGGCAGGCTGCCTGCTGGCTGCAAAGTCCGGCGGCGCATCCGTCAACACTGCAATGGGCTATGAGCTGGATGCCATTGCGGCTTCCACCATCGGCGGCGTTTCTACCACCGGCGGTGTCGGCACCGTGCCCGGCATTCTGGTCGGCGTTCTGGTCTTTGAGCTGATGAAGGTCGCTCTGCAGTTTATGAACGTCAACTCCTCTTACACCTATATCGTCCAGGGCCTTGTCATCATCGTGGCTGTGGCCATCGATATCCGTAAGTACCTGGCAAAGAAGTAACTCCTCATTCGCATACAGAGAAGCCCCCCGCCGGTTCTCCCGGCGGGGGGCTTCTGCTGTTATTTTCCCAGCTGCCGCTGCTGCAGGCGGTATTGGCGGGGTGTCAGCCCCTCCTGCTGCTTGAACAGGCTTCCAAATAGCCCTCCGCGTTTTCTCGCCCACTCTCCGAAAAAAGTTGGAGAACTTTTTCTTTTTCGTTGAATTGCACAAGAACGTGCCTCCTTGTTTGGCGGTTGCGTTGAATTTATGAACGTTCTTTGAATTTTGATATTTTCCTTCGATTTATTATAACATAGCTCCCGGAAGAGTGGTATACTACAAGCCAGAAACAGTACTGTTAAGTTCGGAAAACAAAGATCGGTGAATGAGGTGTGTCTTATGAGCGTTTACGAAAAAATTTCCGGTTTTGCGGATGAGATCAGCCAGGACTTTGACCAGCAGCTCAAAACTGTGACGGATCTGGGGATGAAGTATATCTGCATCCGCAGCGCCGAGCACAAGGGCATTGCCGATTACACCCCCGAGGAAGTACGCACCGTTCTTCTGCCAAAGCTGCAGGCCGCAGGTGTGGGCGTTTCCAGCCTGGGTACGGCCATCGGCAAGGTGGAGGTGGACGATGAAGAGGGCTTTGCCAAGCAGCTGGAGCAGCTGGAAACACTCTGCGAAACGGCCAAGCTGCTGGACTGCTCCTTCATCCGGATGTTCAGCTTCCTCATCCCCAAGGATGCCGATGCAGACAGCTATACCGATGTGGTGCTGGATAAGCTGCGTCAGTTTATCCGGATCGCGGAAAAGCATGACATTGTCCTGCTCCATGAAAATGAGAAGGGCATCTACGGAGACACCGGTGCCCGCTGCAAATTGCTGTTCGACCGGCTGGCCTGCCCCCACTTCAAGGCGGCGTTTGATTTTGCCAACTTTGTTCAGTGTGAGCAGGACACTGCGGAGTGCTGGGAACTGCTCCATGACCAGATCGTTTATATCCACATCAAGGATGCTCTGCCCGGCTACCTGCTGAATGTGCCCGCAGGCACCGGCCTTGGCAAGATCCCTGAGCTGCTTCGCCGTGCTTTCTGCGAGGAGGGCTACCACGGCTTCCTGACGCTGGAGCCCCACCTGGCGATGTTTGATTTCTTTGCACCAGGAGCCAAAGGCGGAAAGAGCCAGAAGCTCCAATTTGAGAATAACCCGATCGTCGAGAAGATGAAGTCCGAGATGGCCGAGCCGGGCCGCCCCAAGGACGGCGCAGAAGCTTACGCCACCCAGTATCATGCACTGGTCGAGATCCTGAATCCCATTCTCAATTGATATCCACTCTCCGTTTACCATAAGCTGCCACAACAGAAGCCCCCCGCCGGGAGAACCGGCGGGGGGCTTCTGCTGTTTGCGGCAAAAAAGCTGGGCCCCATGCTGTCAGCAACTTTTCATTTGGAATATGGCAATATTTTGGCGGCTTGTCAGTCACTGGCAGGCCGCTTTTTTCTTTGTCAAAGGCAGTTTCGTGAAAATGACCGAAAAAGGAACCCTGATTTGTGAATATCAACAAAAGTTTTCAAAATACTTGATTTTAATTTAGGGGGGGGGGGGTATAATGAAATGACAGAAAATTCCTTTGAGAACAAAGCGCTCAGCAACCTGGCTGAGACCTGCAATGCGGAGAATGGAACCTACAGGGGAGGTGACAGTGCGGTAGGAATCTGGAGGGTTCCTTGCGGGGAATCCGTTGCAAAAATGCAAATAGTGATGAAAGGAATGAAGAAAGTTGAAACAGAAAAGTCAAAACCGGTTTTTGGCGGCCCTGCTGGCAGTGGCAATGATGCTTCAGATGCTTCCCATGCTGGCTTTTGCGGATGACGCAGCCGGCACCCCAGTAGCATGGAACGAAAATAAGAATAATAAGGGCTATCCGTCTTTGGAAGCTGCTGTGATAGATGCAGATAGCGGTGATACTATCATCCTTGGCGCGGGCAATTATACACTGCACAATAAACTCAAAGACAATCAAAAGCCCAAGGGAAAAGACCTGACCTTTGTGGGGCAGGGGTCTGATAAAACGACCTGGTATATCGGTGCTAAGGTGCCGGACCCGAATCTTTTGGGCACAGAGTATAACGGCGATTACAGCTTTGATGGTGCCGGAACAGTCACCTTCAAAAATATGACGCTTCGCTCCGGTGATAAAGATTATCTGGGCTTCATCCGTATTGACAATACAGTGGTGGAAAACTGCGTCATCAACGGCAAGACAGACTATTGGGGCTATACCAGTGCAAAGTTTATCGATACGACCTTCAATGCTCCAAATGGACAATATGCACTCTGGACGTATTGCTCCCCGATCATGACATTTGATAACTGCACCTTTAATGCAAGTGGAAAAGTGATCAATGTTTACACGGATTACAGTGCAGAAAAATTTGACATTACGGTTAACTTTAACAACTGCACCGTGAATTCCAACTTCCAGTCCTATGTATCAATGTTCAGTAACAATAAAACTGCGCTGAACATCAACGACAGCAACATGGGCAGCCATAAGTACATCATCAATATCAATGATCCCAAGACCATTACTGCTGCCCGGGATAAAACGACGACCTGCTCGCAGATGTTTGGCTTTGGCGGTAAAGCAGCTACTAACAACAAGGGTAAAACAGATGTATATCTGAACGGTGAGCTGGTCTGGACAAACGGCAAGATGCAGACACACTCCTATACCGATGGTGAGCATGACCAAGCCTTTACCACCACCTATTCGGAGTGGAAAACGATCGATGCACGAAATGAGTGGCGGGATGTAACGAAGACCTGCAACTACTGCGGCAGGTTGTTGGAAGAACATAAGGAAATTGCCAGCGTGTACCGCCTCCAGTACAACCTGAATGAAGGCGTTGGTGCCGAAAATGTCGACTACAGCGATGCTAATTACCGTCAAAATGAGAGCGTGACGCTTAAAGCGGCTCCCACACGAGAAGGCTACCAGTTTGCTGGATGGCTGAGTCTTAAAGGTAAGCTCTATAAAGCTGAGAGTGAGCTTGAACAACTGACGGGTGATGAGGTGTTTACGGCACAGTGGAAGAAGGATGAGCCTGTCGTCAATCATACCCTGACCGTGACCGGCGGCACCTTTGCTGTGAAAAACGGCGACATTGATGTGACCGACACACTGGAAACCAGCACCGATGAGGCCAGCGGCAAGCAGACCTGCCTTGTGCCGGATGGTGCAGAAGTCACCGTGACGCTGGACCAGACGAAGGTTCCCGATGGTATGGTGTTTGATCTCTGGTCTACCGGCAAGTTTGACCTGCCGCTGGGTCAGGATTACAAGGCTGAGTCCATTACCTTTACCATGACTGGTGATGTGGATGTGGCCGCACAGTACCGCAGCGCTGACATTGAGGATGGTTCTGATGTTGTTGGCCCCATCATTGTCGGTACGGCTGTTGTGGCTGGCGGCGCACTGGTCGGCTACACGCTGGGCACCGATCTTGTGGGCAAGATGTGGGGTCTGCCTTACTTCCCCAGCAACCGCAGTGCTCTTGCAATGATGCTGTGGGAGGATGCAGGCAAGCCTATGCCGGAATCTGAGATCCTCTACCCCGATGTTGGCCAGGAAGAACAGGATATGGATCTGCAGCATGCTGCCCGCTGGTCCATGGAGCACGACCTCCTGCCTGACCTGAACGATCAGGATACAGAGCTGCCCCCTGAACAGGTGAAGTTCTATCCGGACAACATGGTTACCAAGATCAGCGTGCTGCGTGCTTGGAAGAAGGCACAGGACCTCAAGCAGAATGCGCAGTAAAATTTGACATCCTCTGATATTTCCCAAAACACAGCAGGAGCGCCCCACCGGGTCATACCGGCAGAGCGCTCCTGCTGTGTTTCTGTTAAGCTTCAGGAAAGGGGAACACACTCCACTCAGCGGCCCACGATGAGGTCGCGGCGGCAGCGCAGGCCGACCGTCAGGAAAGCGCTGTCGCCCAGCTGCCGCAGCACCACCCGCTGGGTGTCGGTCTGGCCCTCGCACAGCAGGGAAAGGTTCAGAGTGGTGGAACCCTTCTCCGTGGTGAGCACCAGCGTGGACACGCCCTGATTCATCAGGGTCTTCATGTCCTGAATGGTGGTGCGGAAGGTGGCGGCGCAGTCCGGCACGTCCAGTGTCAGGACGCGGCCCTCCTGCCGGGCGGTGTAAAGGACCTGACGGCCCAGCAGACCCTTGACGGTGTACCGGGCTTCGGTGGTCTTTGCCTCGTCAGCGGAGATCAGCATGATGTCGCCCTGAATGGGGTCACCCTCCGGTGCGCCGTAGCCGCCGTAGGCGGGATCGGTCTCGCCCACAGCAACGTCGCCGCTGTGCAGCGCAATCTCGCCCTGAAGCATCACGCTTTCATCCTGCGGGGGCAGGTAGCCTGCGACAACGGTGTCATCGGCGGCAGCCGCAGCGGCAGGCTCCTCGGCAAATGCGCCGACGCTCATGGGGATGGCAAGGGACAGCACCAGGGCTGCGGCAATGGCCTGACGGCCCAGCATGGTATTCAGAATCTTCATAAGAAATATACCTCCTGTACTATGGACGAAAAACCGCCCGTTCTGTAATGAATACGGAACGGGCGGCTTGTTTATTGCAGGGGTGTAAAAATTATTTCTCCCGGTTCAGGATCTCCATGAACTCATCGCCGGTGATGGTCTCTTTCTGGTACAGATACTGGGCCAGCTCATCCAGCTTTGCGCGGTTGTCGGTCAGGATCTGCACAGCCTTGGCGTGCTGGGCCTTGACCAGCTCCACCACCTTCTGGTCGATCTCGCACTGGGTCTGGGCAGAGCAGGCAAGGGAAGTGTCGCCGCCCAGATACTGGTTGTTGACGGTCTCCAGTGCCACCATGTCAAACTCATCGCTCATGCCGTAGCGGGTCAGCATGGCGCGGGCCAGCTTGGTGGCCTGCTCGATATCATTGGAAGCGCCGGTGGTGATGGAGTGGAACACCACTTCTTCGGCGGCACGTCCGCCGGTGAGGGTGGCGATCTTGTTTTCCAGCTCCTCCTTGTTCATCAGGTAGTGGTTGCCCTCGTCCACCTGCATGGTGTAACCTAGAGCACCCGAGGTGCGGGGGATGATGGTGATCTTCTGCACGGGGGCGGAGTGGGTCTGCTTGGCGGCGACCAGAGCGTGGCCGATCTCATGGTAGGCTACGATGCACTTTTCGTGGTCGGTCAGGATGGAGTTCTTCTTCTGGTAGCCTGCAATGACCACCTCGATGCTCTCCTCCAGGTCGGATTGGGTCACGCTCTTGCGGCCTGCACGGACGGCCCGCAGCGCGGCCTCGTTGACGATGTTGGCCAGCTCGGCACCGGACGCGCCGGAGGCCATCCGGGCCACGGTGGTAAAGTCGATGCCCGGGGCCAGCGCGACCTTCTTAGCGTGGACCTTCAGGATCTCCTCGCGGCCCTTGAGGTCGGGCAGCTCCACGGGCACCCGGCGGTCAAAGCGGCCGGGGCGGGTCAGGGCAGGGTCAAGGGATTCGGGACGGTTGGTGGCAGCCAGAATGATGACACCGGTGTTGCCCTCAAAACCGTCCATTTCGGTCAGCAGCTGGTTCAGGGTCTGCTCGCGCTCATCGTTGCCGCCGTATTGGCCGCCGCTGCGCTTTTGGCCAATGGCATCGATCTCATCAATAAACACGATGCAGGGCGCTTTCTCCTTGGCCTGCTTGAACAGGTCGCGCACCTTGGAGGCACCCATGCCCACGAACATCTCCACGAACTCGGAGCCGGAGATGGAGAAGAAGGGCACGTTGGACTCACCGGCCACAGCCTTGGCCAGCATGGTCTTGCCGGTGCCCGGAGGGCCCACCAGCAGGATGCCCTTGGGCATCTTGGCACCAATGCTCTCATACTTGCTGGGGTCGTGCAGATAGTTGACGACTTCCTGTAAGTTTTCCTTGGCCTCGTCCTCACCGGCCACATCCGCAAAGCGGATGCCTGCCGTGGACTGCACATAGACCTTGGCGTTGGATTTGCCCATGCCGCCAAACATCATGGAGCCCGGGCCGCCGCCGGCCTTTTCCATCAGCTTTTTGTTCATCTGGTTGCCGATGGCCGAGAACAGGATGATGGGCAGGACGAACCAGATCAAAAAGCTCAGCACCGGCGAGGACTGTTCCACGATCTCGCTGGAGAAGGTGGCTCCGGCATCGTACAGCCGCTCGGTCAGGCCGGTGTCGTTCATCAGGCCGGTCTTGTAGACCTGCGTCTCGTCCTTATCGGTAAAGATGATCTGGTTGGATTCAATGTCCACCCGGCCAATGTTCTTCTCCTCGGTCATGGTCATAAAGGTGCCGTAGTCCACCTCTTTGATCTGGCGCTCCCCCATCCACGGCAGCAGCACAAAGTTGAGGAGCAGCAGCATCAGCAGCACGAGGGCGTAGTAGATCGCCAACGGCTTGCGCGGTGTCTTGACTTCTTTCATAGGATTTCCTCCTCGGTAAACGGCCTCGCCCTCTCAGTCTGCTTCGCAGCCAGCTCTCCCAAAGGGAGAGCCTTTGACAAATCGGTCAGGGGCCTTATTCTTTCGATAAGCTTATCTTAACACAACGAAAATTAACAAAAAAGCTTTTCGAGGGCTTGTTTCCAAAAACTTCCCAGATTCTTAACAAACCCCGAAGCCTGGCGGGAGGAAAGCGGGGGAATGCCCCGTTTCACTTGCGTGGGCATCCCCCGCTTTCCCAGCGCTTTACGATTCGATGCAGAAAGCGCAAAATTTGGAAAATTGTGCCGCTCCTGATGTGAATTTGTTTCATTTTTGATATGAGCCAAACTTCTTGACAGCAAATCCGGCGTTTGGTACAATAAGCTCACTTTGAAACACAAAGACCAAATGCGTTGACGGGGAAAAAACGATCTTCTTCTGCTTCAGAGAGCTGCCGGGTGGTGCAAGGCAGTGCGGAGGGTTTCGGCTACTGGCCCCTGAGCGGCAGAGTTGAACGGAGAGTAGGCTCTGACGGATGCCCACCGTTACCGGGGCAGCGATTCGCCGCCAAAAGCTGATCGTGTGAGTGGCTGGTTTTCCAGCAAAGAGAGTGGTACCACGGGTGCTCTGTTAGAAAAAAATGACAGGCCCTCGTCTCTCAAGGCTTATCGCCTTGGAGACGAGGGCCTTTTACTTTAATTTTAAATAAGTGTAGGATCTGGAGGAAACGAGAATGATGGACGCAACCAAGTACGCACCAGGATATTACCCTGTCCCTGCCGGTTATGACAGCTGGGTGAAGAAGGATCACATTGAAAAGGCCCCGGCCTGGTGCAGTGTGGATCTGCGCGACGGCAATCAGGCTCTGATCGTGCCCATGAGCCTGGAGGAAAAGCTGGAGTTCTTCCAGATGCTGGTGAAGATCGGCTTCAAGGAGATCGAGGTGGGTTTCCCCGCCGCCAGCGATACCGAGTACGAGTTCCTGCGTACCCTGATCGAGAAAAACATGATCCCGGAGGATGTGACCGTGCAGGTGCTGACCCAGTGCCGTGACCATATCATCCGCAAGACCTTTGAGGCTGTCAAGGGTGCCCCCCGCGCGGTCATCCACTTCTACAACTCCACCTCCGTGGCCCAGCGCGAGCAGGTGTTCCACAAGAGCAGGGAAGAGATCAAGAAGATCGCCACCGACGGCGCAAAGCTGGTCAAACAGCTGAGCCAGGAATACGAGGGCAACTTCCTGTTTGAGTACAGCCCCGAGAGCTTTACCGGCACCGAGGTTGACTATGCTGTGGAGGTCTGCAACGCGGTGCTGGATATCATGCAGCCCACCCCTGACCGCCCCATGATCATCAACCTGCCTGTCACGGTCGAAATGAGTATGCCCCATGTTTACGCCAACCAGATCGAGTACTGCGACAAGCACCTCAAGTACCGTGACAGCGTGATCATCTCCACCCATCCCCACAACGACCGCGGCACTGGTGTTGCCTGCGCTGAAATGGCCGTTCTGGCCGGAGCCCAGCGCGTGGAGTGCTGCCTGTTCGGCAACGGTGAGCGTACCGGCAACGTGGATGCCGTGACTCTGGCCATGAATCTGTACAGCCACGGCGTAGACCCCAGACTGGACTTTTCCGATATGCCCGAGATCTGCGCTGCCTACGAGCGCGTGACCCGGATGCACATCTACGAGCGCACCCCCTACGCCGGTCAGCTGGTGTTTGCAGCCTTCTCGGGCAGCCATCAGGATGCCATTGCAAAGGGCATGGCCTACCGCAAGGAGCGGGGCGAGCACCGCTGGACCTGCCCCTACATCCCCATCGACCCCCACGATATCGGCCGCACCTATGATGCCGATGTCATCCGCATCAACAGCCAGAGCGGCAAGGGCGGCATCGGCTTTGTGCTGGAACAGAACTACGGCTATAATCTGCCCCCAAAGATGCGCGAGGTGCTGGGCTACAAGGTCAAGAGCGTGTCCGACCACAGCCACAAGGAGCTGAGTGCAGGCGAGGTGCTCCGCATCTTCGAGGAGAGCTTCCTCAACCGCGAAAAGCCCCTCCGTGTGGTGGAGGCCCACTTTGCACAGGTCAACGGCATTACCGCCACGGTCACCCTGGACCTGAACGGTCAGCGCAAGGTGGTCACTTCGGTGGGCAATGGTCGTCTGGATGCTGTGGCCAACGCCATCCAGAGCGCCACCGGGATGGACTTCCATCTGGAAAGCTACTCGGAGCACAGCCTGGACGAGGGCAGCACCTCCCGTGCAGCTTCCTATGTGGGCCTTGCCTGGGGGGATGGCAGCATGACCTGGGGTGCCGGCACCGACACCGATATCATCGTCGCCGGCATCAAGGCGCTGGTTTCGGCAATTAACAGTAAGTAAAAATTGAACTCCCTCAGTCACCTGCGGTGACAGCTCCCTCTAAGAGGGAGCCTGTTGCGTAACGGAAAGGCAAAGAGGCCCCCTCCTAGAGGGGGCTGTCGCGTAAGCGACTGGGGGAGTTATAGAAGATAAAAGGAGAGTATCACCATGGGAATGACTCTGACGCAGAAAATTCTGGCCGCACATGCGGGTTTGCCGGAGGTCAAGGCAGGCCAGCTCATCAATGCCAAGCTCGATATCGTGCTGGGCAACGATATCACCACCCCGGTCGCCATCAACGAGTTTGAGAAGGCAGGCTTTGACGGCGTGTTCGACAAGGAGCACATTGCCATCGTGCTGGATCACTTCGTCCCCAATAAGGACATCAAGAGCGCAACCCAGTCCAAGCAGTGCCGCGAGTTTGCCAACAAATATGATATCCTCAACTTCTACGATGTGGGTCAGATGGGTGTTGAGCACGCCCTCCTGCCCGAAAAAGGCATCGTGACCGCCGGTGACTGCATCATCGGTGCCGACAGCCACACCTGCACCTACGGTGCACTGGGCGCATTCTCCACCGGTGTGGGCTCCACCGATATGGCCGCCGGTATGGCCACCGGCATGGCATGGTTCAAGGTACCCTCTGCCATCAAGTTTGTGCTCAAGGGCAAGTTCAGCCCCCGCGTATCCGGCAAGGATCTGATCCTGCACATCATCGGCATGATCGGTGTGGACGGCGCACTGTACAAGTCCATGGAATTCACCGGCCCGGGCGTGGCTTCCCTGACCATGGAGGATCGCCTCTGCGTCTGCAACATGGCCATTGAGGCCGGTGCCAAGAACGGCATCTTCCCTGTGGACGAGGTCACCAGAGCGTATCTGAACGGCCGCAGCCAGCGCACCCCGGTCTACTACGAGGCTGACCCGGATGCCGAATACGAAAAGACCATCGAGATCGACCTGGACAAGCTGGAGCCCACGGTCAGCTACCCTCATCTGCCGGAGAACACCCACCCCGCCAGCGAGGGAAAGGATATCCGGATCGATCAGGTAGTCATCGGCAGCTGCACCAATGGCCGTCTGGAGGATATGGAGGCCGCTTACAACATCCTCAAGGGCAAGCACATTGCCAAGGGCGTGCGGGGCATCATCATTCCGGCCACCATGGCGGTTTATAAGGAGTGCATCCTGCGCGGCTGGACCGAAGCCTTTATTGATGCGGGCTGCATCGTGTCCACCCCCACCTGCGGCCCCTGCCTGGGCGGCTACATGGGCATCCTGGCCGAGGGGGAGCGCTGTGTCTCCACCACCAACCGCAACTTTGTGGGCCGCATGGGCCATGTCAAGAGTGAAGTCTATCTGGCAAGCCCGGCCACTGCCGCTGCCAGCGCCCTGACCGGCTATATCACCGACCCCCGCACGGTCTGATCGAAAAGGAGAAACAACGATGAACGCAAAAGGTTCTGTTTTCAAATACCCGGATAACGTGGATACCGATGTCATCATTCCGGCCCGCCACCTGAACACCCAGGACCCCAAGGAGCTGGCCAGCCACTGCATGGAGGACATCGACAAGGACTTTGTCCGGAACGTCAGGGACGGCGATGTCATGGTGGGCGGCTGGAACTTCGGCTGCGGCTCCTCCCGTGAGCACGCCCCCGTGGCCATCAAGGCCGCGGGCATCTCGGTGGTCATTGCCAAGAGCTTTGCCCGTATCTTCTACCGCAACAGCATCAACATCGGTCTGCCCATCATGGAGTGCCCCGAGGCTGTGGATGCCATCAGCGCAGGGGATACCGTCAGCGTGGATTTTACTACCGGCCTCATCACCGATGAGACCACCGGCAAGACCTTCCAGGCGGAACCCTTCCCGCCGTTTATCCAGAAGATCATTGCCGACGGTGGCTTGATGAAGTCGCTGACCAAGAAATAAACCCCACCGTCAATGCTGACGCATTGCCACCGCCCCTAGTAGGGGCGGCTCTGGCGTTGCGGAAAGCTCTGCGAGTTCCCCTTTATGCCAAGGGCTCCCCATACTAGGGGAGCTGTCGCGCAAGCGACTGAGGGGTTTGGGTAAGAAGCTGTTGAGGAGAATTTAGAACTATGGAAAAAAACATTGCTGTCATCTGGGGCGACTGCTCCAGCCCCGAGATCGTGAAACAGACCATCCGGGTGCTTGATAAGGTGGCTGAAAAGTACGGCCACACCTTCCACTATACCGATGCCGCCATGGGCGGCGAAGCCATTGACAAGTACGGCGACCCGCTGCCCCAGCATGAGCTGGACAAGTGCCTTGCTGCCGACAGTGTCCTGCTGGGTGCCGTGGGCGGCCCCAAGTGGGAGGGCCTGCCCGGTGAGCAGCGCCCGGAAAAGGGCCTGCTGCGCCTGCGCGCGGGCATGGGCCTGTACTCCAACAACCGCCCCGCCAAGATCTGGCCCCAGCTGGCCCCGGCCAGCCCCCTGAAGCCTGAGATCGTGGCACAGGGCATTGACTTCATCATCGTGCGGGAGCTGATCGGCGGCGTGTATTTCGGCAAGCACGAGACCCACACCCTCGCCAGCGGCGAAAAGCAGGCCATCGATTCCATGCCCTACTCTGAGCACGAGATCGAGCGCATCGGCCGCATCGGCTTTGAGACCGCCCAGAAACGCCGCAAAAAGCTCTGCTGTGTGGATAAGGCCAACGTGCTGGATACCAGCCGCCTGTGGCGCAGTGTGATGCACCGCCTGCAGGCCGAGTACCCGGACGTGGAGTACAGCGAGATGTTTGTGGACAACTGCGCCATGCAGATCGTAAAGAACCCCGCGCAGTTCGATGTCATCGTCACCGAGAATATGTTCGGCGATATCCTCTCCGATGAGGCTTCCATGATCACCGGCTCCATCGGCATGATCCCGTCCTCCTCTCTGGGCGATGGCACCCGGGGCCTGTACGAGCCTATCCACGGCTCGGCACCCGACATTGCGGGCAGGGATATCGTCAACCCCACCGCCTGCATCCTCTCTGCCGCCATGATGCTGCGCTACTCCTTTGGCATGACTGAGGAAGCCGATGCCATTGAGAATGCTGTGAACAAGGTGCTGGACAAGGGCCTGCGCACGGCAGACAACATGAGCGAAGGCTGCACCTGCCTGGGCTGCACCGCCATGGGCGATGCGATCCTGGCCGAGATCTGATCTGAAATGAATCGCCCTCTCTGTCAGCGTGAACGCGCTGCCACCTCTCCCGAAGGGGGAGCTGGCAAGGCCTGCGGCCTTGACTGAGAGGGCATTTTCGTTCTCCCAAAAACAAAAATGCAAACTTTTTGCAAATTCCTCTTGCAATTTGCATCCGAAGCGTGTATAATCTCCCTTGCACGAAAATGCAAATTGATTGCAATTTACTGCGATAAAGCACATTACAGTTGTTTTTGGAGTATCAAATGGAATTGTTTCTGGATGTTCTGGGCGAATCTCTGGTGGACACCGCCAAGATGCTGCCCTTCCTGTTTTTGGCCTATCTGTTCATTGAATATGTGGAGAACCGCCACGGCGAGCGCATCGAAGCCATCCTGGCGGGGGGTGGGCGCTGGGGCTCTGTTCCGGCGGCACTGCTGGGCTGTGTGCCACAGTGCGGTTTCTCTGCCATTGCGTCCAATTTCTATGCGTCCCGGGTCATCAGCCTGGGCACGCTGATGGCCGTGTTCCTCGCCACCAGTGATGAAGCGGTTCCGCTGCTGGTCTCCATGCCTGCCTACTGGGATAAGCTGGTGCTGCTCATGGTCATCAAGGTGCTCTACGCCATTGCGGTGGGCCTGGTGCTGGATTTTGTCCTGCGGGGCGTTCTGCCCAGGAGCCTGCGGGGCGGCTATACCGGCAGCGCCGATGAGATCGACTGCCACGAGGAGCACAGCGATGAGGAGGGCAAGCCCGCCCCCATCTGGAAAGCTGCTCTTCGCCACACGCTGGAGATCTTCGTGTTCATCTTTGTGTTCAGTCTGGTGTTCGGCCTCATTGTGGAGGGCGTGGGCGAGGATGTCTTTGCCGATGCTCTGGGCCGGATGGGCTTCTTCCAGCCGGTGGTGGCCGCACTGGTGGGGCTGATCCCCAACTGTGCCGCCAGCGTCCTGCTGACCCAGCTCTATGTGGAGGGAGCCCTCCGCTTTTCCAGTCTGGTGGCAGGTCTGTGCACCGGCGCGGGCGTG
Source organism: Faecalibacterium sp. Marseille-Q0746 (assembly GCF_017377595.1). Classification (NCBI taxonomy): domain Bacteria; kingdom Bacillati; phylum Bacillota; class Clostridia; order Eubacteriales; family Oscillospiraceae; genus Faecalibacterium; species Faecalibacterium sp. Marseille-Q0746. Next base: position 75,702 of record NZ_JAFREI010000015.1, read on the forward strand.
GGCCTGGCCGTTCTCTGGCGGGCAAACCCCTCCTGGAAGCAGAACCTCTTTATCACCGGCCTGACCTGGGCTGCCGGTGCGGCTGTGGGTGTTGGGATCCAGATCGTGGTAGCCATTTTCGGTTAAAGTAAAATATTCAGTCAAAACGCCGTTTCGGGATATCCCGGAGCGGCGTTTTGTGTTATACTAGACAGTATCAAAACGATAAAATGGCTCACCCTCTCCGTCATCGCTTGCGCGATGCCACCTCCCCCAAAGTGGGAGGTCTTGACAGTCTTTGGGAAGTTTCCGATTATGTCAAAAGCTCTCCCTTTGGGAGAGCTGGACGCGAAGCGGCCTGAGAGGGTGAGGATGCTGAAATAGGAGCAACTATGCAATATAAACTTCTGGCAAGCGATTTCGACAATACCCTTGTTCCCTTTGGTGAGCCCTGCCCCCGCCCGGCGGTGGTCAAGGCCGTGAAAAAGATGCAGGCCGCAGGAGGCAAATTTGTGCTGAGCACCGGCCGCGGCTACTGCGTGATCAACAAGCAGCAGCTGGGCGGCATCCGGTTCGACTACGCCATCACCAACAACGGAGCCTGCGTGGTGGACAGGGACGGCGCGATCATCGCCGAGCACCCGATGACCAATGAGGAAATGTACGCACTGGTGGATTTCTGCGAGGATTACAACTACCCTCTGCAGTTCAATTTCCGGGATGGATACTATGCCTACTGCGAATACGAGAGCCTCCGGGATTTCTACGCCCAGCTGAGCGGCAGCGGCCTGACCTGCAAGGACGGCGAGGATCAGGACCGCCATCTCATCGATATGCCCCATGCCGCCTTTGCCTGCCTGCCCGATGAGGCGCTGGAGGCGTTCAACCGGAAGTACGGCCACCTGAACCTCCGTTTTATGATGGTGGGTGCTGTGCGGGAGGGCAGCTGGCACTGCTATGATATCGTCCGGGAGGGCATTGATAAGGGGGCGGGTCTGGCTGACCTGTGTGAAACCGTGGGTCTGACGCTGGCCGATGCTGTTTCGGCGGGCGATTCCGCCAATGATGTGGGAATGCTGAAGGCGGCAGGACTGGGCTGCTGTATGGCCAACGGCTCGGACGATGCCAAGGAAGCCGCAGACCGCATCGTCGGGGATGTGCGGGAGGACGGCCTTGCCGCCCTCATTGAGGAGCTGTGGTTCAACGGCCCCCGTGCGGAGCCCTCGGGCCATGAACTTGGCTCCCCCTGGGGCCAGATGGAAGCCGCGGAGGAAAAGCAGTGAGCTTTGCACCGGTCTACAACGAGCACAGCCGGGCGCTGATCCTGGGCACCTGGCCCAGCCCCAAGAGCCGGGAAATGTCCTTCTACTACGGCCACCCGCAAAACCGCTTCTGGCCCATGCTGGCGGCCCTGACCGGGGAACCTGTGCCCGCCCGGGAGGATATCGAAGCAAAAAAGCAGATCATCCTGCGCCACGGGCTGGCCCTGTGGGATACGCTGGAAAGCTGTACCATCACCGGCGCGTCGGATGCGTCCATCCGGGATGTGGTGCCCAATGATATTGCCGGTCTGCTGGCAAAAGCGCCCATTGAGGCTGTTTTTTGCAACGGGGCTACGGCATATAAGATCTATACAAAGTATCTCGAGCCGGTCAGCGGCATCCTGGCGGTCAGGCTGCCCAGCACCAGCCCCGCCAATGCCGCCTGCAGGCCGGAAAAATTACGGGAGATCTGGCAGAAAGAATTGTCGAACTGGATTCTGCCTTGAATGCCGCGCGGACTTACCCGATATGCCAGGGGCTCCCCTATGAGGGGAGCTGGCGCGCAAGCGCCTGAGAGGTTTGACATTTCGATTTCAAACCTGTAAATAATTCGTGAAACGCTTGCGCCCCGCTGGAAAAGGATTTATTATGGAAGATACAGGGGGCGCAGCTCCCGGAAAAGGAGGAACCCATGAGCAAGATCATTCGCACCCGGAAGCCCAGTGTCCTGCCGTACTACGCGGCGGCGCTGGCATTTGTGGTGCTGTGCGCTGTGCTTCCGGTCTATCGGCTGTGGGCACTGCTGGCGGCGCTGGGCGCGGCTGTGCTGGCCTTTGCCGGGGCCAAAAAGATCTGCCCGCCCCGGGTGGTGGAGACGGAAGTGCCCTTCCATACCGGTGTGGGCGATGTGGATGCCATGCTGACCGAGATGCAGCAGCAGCTGGACACCCTCCATGCCCTGAACGAAGCCCTGCCGGACCCGCAGCTCTCCGCCGCCATGGCCCGGATGGAAAAGGCAGGCCGCTCCATTGTGGAAACGGTGGAAGCCACCCCCGCCAAGGCAAAGCAGGTGCGGCGGTTCGCCAATTACTATCTGCCCGATGCCGTGAACGTGCTGCAGCAGTACGCCAAGCTGGCAAAGCAGGGGGTGCGGGGCGAGAATGCCGCCTCCATCCGCGCGGAGGTGGAGCGCAACGCAGCCTCCATTGCCACGGCATTTGAAAATCAGCTGGATGCCCTGTATGCTGCCGAGAGCATGGACCTCTCGGCAGACCTGACCGTTTTGCAGAATATGCTGAAAGGGCAGGGATTGTAACAACCCTCTCAGTCAAAGCCTGACGGCTTTGCCAGCTCCCCCGAAGGGGGAGCCCTTGGCAAACCGGTTAGAAAATAGCGCACGCCGATAGGCGGCAGGCGCTGTCGTAATTGGAAAGGATGGAATCAACAATGGCTGACAACAACACTCTGAACTTCGATCTCGATGCTCCTGCAGTGCCCACCCT
>NZ_JAFREI010000016.1:0-73904 GCF_017377595.1 Faecalibacterium sp. Marseille-Q0746
GTGTCCGCAAACCGGACAAAACCTCCAGCCAATGCTGAATTGTGCCTGCTGTATATTGTTCAGCGGTTTACTCTTAAAAGAGCGATTATTTGACCAAGTCATATTATTCTCCAAATCGAATGACGTCTAATGGGTGGCAGTGGATGGGTTTGCCGTTGATGATCTGCATCTGCTGTAATCTGATCCTAATCGCAGACCACGATACTCCCATCCGTGCAGCCATCTCCAAAATTTTTTCATAGTTCGGGTCCGATGCGGATTTGTACAGGATTCCGTTTGGCAGGCACAGCGCTGCACGTTTTATTTCGGCGTTGACCAGAAATGTTGGCATCAGCAGCTCCGCTGCAAGGGTGTTCGCCTGCCATTCTTCCCATGAGGGCTGTCCGTTTCGTTCCCGATAGGCAATGTGCCCACGGCACTTGACTGCTTTTCCGTAGTCGTTCGGAAACTGGTCAGCCAGAATATGGTGTGCCGCTTCATGCGCTATCGTGAAATTCCGGCATCCGGTGCAGCTGTCTGCCGCAAGGGCGGAATCGATTACGACGTCCTTCGGCATGAACACCTCTACAAGCTTTGTTCCGTCCCCCAAGGTTACGGTAAAACCGCATTTCTGGAAAACAGTCAGTCCTAGGACACTGCCATCGCTGCATAACGGCAGCATTTTCACATTCAGCCCAAGAACAGAACTTGCGAGCCGTTCCGGGTCAATGGGTTCTGGGGCATCCTTGCTAATTCCGAAAAAGTTATAGTACTGCTCGATATACCTGCCCGCTATGTGCGAAAGGTCTGTGCGGGATAAGTATTTTGCCATTACGAAGCACAGCTTTCCGGCACGGAACAGTAGGCTTCCACGAACCACTTGCCCTGTTCAAGCCAAAGATTCCGCTTCTGACCGCAAATCAGGCAGGTGAAGCAGTGACCTTTTCCGCCTAGGCGTGATGTCCCGTGTTTGACTGCCAAGACACGATCAATTCCATAAGTGTGAGCCTTGTCATAGTTTATGGCAAGAGGGCGGATCTTGCCATCAGGAGTAAAACGAACGTCCACTTCGACGTATCTTTTCTCACGGCGAAGGGTGTAATCACCACACATCAGAACCCCTCCTTTTACAGGTTTGTCAGAACACAGTGTGCATTACTTGCGAATCATACTGCGTGCCACGAGCTGTTTTTCGTTCAACAGCGGAACGGACACTGTATGTTTTTTCCACTCATCCATAGAGCAGGTCACTGCTTTGCACAGACGGCATTTTGTCCAGCCACCGGTTTCATCAAGATCCACATCATAATTCATGGTTCCGCACATTGGACATCTTACATTTTCTTTTCTCATAGTATCACCTCGCAAAAAAACGCCAAACAAACACAATCCCATACGAAAATAACACCAAAAGGCTGTTATTTGTGGATTTGGTTTGATTATACACCCACTTTATGGAGATTTCAATTACGCATTTATCGCCATTTTAGAGATTTCCTGTTGATTTCTTATATTTTCTATACTATAATAGAGCTACCGGATTACAAAGGAGTGTTCTTGTTATGAAAAAGAAAACCACGCTCACCAAAATGCACATAGCCCCATCCACAGTGCGCTATGATGCAGTCGCTGCGAGGGATAGCAATGAGGTTGGTCAGATTCTCGCAGGCACACGAAAAAGGAATGGCTATTCACTTGTAACTTTCTCTGAACTTCTCCGTCACTATGGCGTCGATGTCAGTGATAAAGGAATCAGCAAATGGGAAAAAGGCTATACCACTCCTAGCATCTACCAACTAGTTGCAATCTGCTACGCATTGAACATCAAGGAGGGTCCTTCCTACTTTACAAAGAACTTCCAGAAACCCGCCCTTCTAAATGACATCGGGCAAAAAAAAGTCGCTGAGTACGAAATGGACTTGATTGCATCCCGGCGCTACCAGCCAGACGCAGAAGAGCCCGCGGAAATCGACTACATAATGATGCCTGTATCAGAGTTGCCAGTATCGGCAGGTCTAGGAGCTTTTCTTGAGGGTGAAATGTTCCAGCAGATACAAGTGCCTGCCAGTAGCGTTCCGGCTGGTGCCGAGTTCGGGATATACGTTAGCGGTGATAGTATGGAGCCACGTTATCATAGCGGACAAATCGTATGGGTAAAGCGCTGCGAAGAACTTGAATGCGGGGATATCGGGATATTCGTATATGATGACTGTGGATATCTGAAAAAATACGATGAACATACCCCGGATAAAACCCAAGCAGAATTCCTTACCGACAGCTATGGCGTGGTGCACAATCAACCGGTTTTGGTCTCTCTTAACACCAAATATTCACCAATTATTATATCTCCAGAGCAAAGATTCGAGATTGTCGGAAAAGTTTTGAACTAAAAAGATGGGAGGGAATTTCGTGGATACGATTAAGCGTGTTCAGGATTTGATGCAAGAGCGTGATATGAATCTGTGTGTGTTGGCAAAGAAATGCGGAATATCGTATTCCACGATTCAAACAACTGCCCGTCGGGGAGGGCAGTTAAGCGTAGAGACGATTGAAAGAATTTGTCAGGGTTTAGGAATTACATTAAAAGACTTCTTCGATTCCTCCTACCTGTAAATATAGGGGCAGCAAAAAAGCCGTTCGCCACGCTGGAAAATCTGCGTGGTGAACGGCTTTAATACTGCTTCTATTTATCCTTTGGTAATCTCCAGATAAACACTAATCTCCATGATTGTTACCATTGAAGGAATACATTTGCGACGATCTTCGGGCATACCGAATAAGATTTGCATTGGCAGTTGAAGACGGCTCATGTTACCTATTGCAATTCTGACTATTTGGAAATATACTTGTAAGTATCAAATTATTTCACTTTATGGGAGGAAATTATTATGGCAAGACCCAAGGGAAGCAAGAATAAGGCTCGTACTGTAAAGGCCAGCGTTGATTATGTAGCAGTCATTGCAGAAAAGGCCGCAAAAAAAGAGAAAATCGAATCTGAGGTTGCTACGTTGACTGCAAATCTCGATGATCTGAAGACGCAGCTGAAAGCCAAGAAAGCAGAATTGAAAGCCGCCACCAAGGAACTTGCCAAAGCCGAAAACAAAAAAGCTGCCGCCGAAGCAAAAGCAGCAGAAGAAGCAAAGAAGGGCGAAGCAGAAGATGTGCTGAAGAAGCTGCTTGCCAGCGGTATGACGGCTGAAGAAATCCTTGCAAAGCTCCAGTAATGCAATATGATGAACTGGACAAGCTGCTGAAGTAAAGGAAGGGGCTGTTGCACAAGGATAAAACCGGTGTAACAGCCTCTTTTTCATTCATGCTGCAATTTTTTTAGCTTTTCAAACGTATCTAAATTAAAGTGGCATATCATCTTCCTATTTCACAAATCCTTGCCGTTTTCAGACAGGAGGTTGCTTTTATGAAAGTATCTGCCGACTATCGTATGCTCGCTCTCGATGCCCTGCGCGGAAAATGGAAAACTGCTGTTTTGACAGGTATTGCCGCCAGTGCGCTCGGTGCTACCATTGTGAGCAGTTCCAACAGTGCCGTATCCAATTCCAATCAGGCAAAGGACATCCATTTTGAACTGTTCTCCCAGCCCAACGGCGGTCGGCTGCTTGCTGTTCTGCTTGCCGGCATTGTTCTGTGGGCAGTCCTCCAACTGATCGTGGGCGGTGCAGTTCAACTGGGATATGCTCATTTTAATCTGAACCTTGTAGATGGAAATGATGCTGCCATCTCGGACTTGTTCTCTCAGAAAGACCGTCTGTGGGATGGCTTCTGCATGAAATTCCTGCAGGGTCTGTACATCGCCCTCTGGTCGCTGCTGTTGGTGATTCCGGGAATCGTGAAAACATACAGCTATGCGATGACACCTTACATCATGTCCGAGCATCCTTCGCTGACCGCAAATGAAGCGATCACAGAATCCCGGCGGATCATGAATGGCAACAAATGGCGGCTGTTCTGTCTGGATTTCAGCTTCATTGGCTGGGAGCTGCTCTGTTCGGTGCCACTGTATGCCGAGGGTTTTCTGGTTCTCAAATATTTCACCGGTTCAGAGGCTCTGGCGATTTCTCTTGTTCTTCTGCTGACAATTCCATTGAGCATTGGCTTCTTTTTTGTACGCCCCTATGAGGAAGCTGCATGGGCTACTTTCTACCGCGATATTACCGCAGCACCTACCGAACCGGATGAAGCATATTGACTTTTATATTAAAATTATCGTTGTAGTTCCCTTCTCGGCTATGACTCTAAATGGCCGGATCAGAGTAAACATAGATTGAAAAAGCTGATCCAAAACGCAAACGATTCTATTGTTATTTCACATTCTGCGGATGTTTCCAGTTATAAAAAAAGAAATTATTATATGGTCGATCATGCAGAGTACCTTATCGGTGTGTTTGATAATCAGAAAAAGCTGCGCTCAGGTACAGCACAGACAGTCAACTATGCCTTGCATCAGGGAAAAGTAATCACTCTGATCCATCCAGACACTATGGAGATAACAGCCCCTGCGCCTTAACAAATTCACAAAAATTTTTCATTAGCATTTCCAACAAAATATTTTCATTGAAGGGGTGCTGTGATATAATAAGATATAAAACTACGCTCAGAACAAATGGTGCCGCTATGAACAAATATATTGGACAGCAATTTGCTGCTTTAAGATACGAAAAAATTATTTTGGTTGTTGAAGAAACTACATCTGCTGGTGGATGCGGCTCCTTCAACGCGGCTTCTTCATGCCCTGCGTCAGCCTGTCTTTATGACAGTGCGGCGTGGGGCTTTTTTATTGCCTGAAAGGAGTATGAGAACATGAGTCTGAAATATACCTGCCCCAGCTGTGGAACCCCATTGGGTTATGAGGGATTGTGTTGGAAATGTAAGTGCGAGCAAGAACGGCAAGCTGCTCTGGCCTGGATGCCGGAACAAATTGTCGAAAAACAAAGAAACTTGATACAGAACATCCAGAGGCTGGCTGATATGGAGAACCCAGAGTTCGCCGACTTTTGGCAGCTGCTTGGCTACCATGATGCCATCACCCCGGAGATTCAGCGAGTGGCACTGGCCGCAGAGGTGTTCTGGCCCTGTGAGATCTATTATCATGCTCCCGCCGATGTGCGGGATGGTCTGATCCATGCGCTGTTGTCCGCAGAATATTCCAGCGCGGCCTCCAACCTGATGAGTTGCCTTGCTATGCAAGGAGATGACAAGGCAATGGAGACTCTGCTGGAGCTGGAGCGAAATCCCCGGCCCTGGCGCAAGGGCCTCTATGTAGACCCATCCAGCTATGCGCAGATCGGAGGCTGGACCTTCGACAAGGAGGGCCAGAAAATCCAGCTCAACTTCGATACCTGCTATCCTATGGTCAAAGGAACCACCAGCGAGAAATCTCCCGTCCGCATTGGCCGGGCACGGGAGGACACATGCCCCCACTGTGGCGGACGCATGGTGGACATGCTGGTGCTGGATGGCCGGGATGAGCGGCTGAAATTTCTGGGGTTGGATGGTATTCTGACTGCCACCTGCTGCCCCAACTGTGTGGGATTCTTGAAAGGTCCAGCCTTTAACAGTTTTACCCTGGATGGCGGCGTGGAAGTCTTTCCCTCCGAGCTCTTTGACGGGGCGGAGAAAACGGATTGCTATGTCAGTCCCGAGGACTACAAGGCCCTCACGGAAAATCCCTTTGTGCTGGGCGAAGCGCCCGTGCCCCTGTTTTACGGTGCGGCCTGCCAGGATGTGAACACGGTGGGTGGCTTTGCCAACTGGGTACAGGACGCGGAATATACGACCTGCCCCCACTGCGGGAAACCTATGAAATATCTGGCCCAGATCCAGTGGGATACGGTGTTTGACTGTGCGGAGGGCACGCTCTATGTGGAATTCTGCCCGGACTGCCATATCGTGTCCATGCAGCACCAGCAGACCTAAAAAAGTCGCACGGTATGAAAAGAGAAATACCAGCAGGTATTTGCGTAAGGAGGCGTCCACTATGTGCGAGCACTGCCGAAACATTCAAACATGGAGAAAATTTGACGCCCCAAAGGACTATCTGGCCTGTATTGCTTACATTCAGCAGTTGGTGTCGGAGGGGGAATTTGAACTGATGCAAGAGGAATCCACCTGCCCACTGGAGAAGGTAAAGACAGAGGATGGCTGGGCAGACAAAATTATGGCTCACATGATTAGGTGCAAGCACTGCGGCCAGATCTTCACCTGTGTGGTCAACACCTGGCGAGGCAGCGAACACTTCAAAAAAGGCAAAGGATGACACGGAAAAGGCGGTGAAATGATGAATCAGACAGAAGAAACAAAACTGCTGGAGCAGACTGAGGAGTGGAATGATGCGGACGAGTTCTCACGATGTATTGAGGCCATCGAGGCTATCCCGGAGCAGGAGCGAGATTATTTGCTAACCGTCAAGTTGAGTCGGGCTTACAGCAATCTGGCGGTCCTGGGAGATCATGGAGAGCACGGAACCGACAGTGAAGTGGACGGAAATCTCATCCAGCACGCCATCCGACTGCTGGAGTCCGTTCGCACCCAGGGAGAAAACGACCCTTACTGGAACTCCCGGATGGGCTATTCCTGCCTGATGGCATACAGCTCCGCAGCCATCGCCTATGAATACGCAAAACGCTGGCTGGCCCTGGCCCCGGATGACCCAGCCGCCCAAAAGCTGGTTCGGGACTGCGAGGAATATCTTGAGGAGGAAAAAGCCTTGGAAATAGATTTGAAAGAACGGGAGGAATTTATTCGGCGGGAAACTCCCGATGATGAAAAGGGGGTTATATGTAAATGAACAGCGAACAGATCACAGTATTTTTGCAAGAGCATTGGTATATTGCCTCGGTGCTCATCGGGGCCGTGATTTTAATTGGAGCGACCCGCAACTGGAACTGGCTCTGCGACCCCACTGGTACGCGGGATGCCCACCGCCACAGCAGAGGATACCGGCGGGTGGTGTTCTTTCTGTTGGGTGTTCTCCTGATTGTGGTGAGTATCTGGGGATTTGTGCTGAAATTGAAATAGGAGGAGAAAGACTATGATGACTGAGAAATATCCCACCTGGCTCATCGGCCATGTGAAAGAATGGGCGGAGAAGCGTTTGCCCACCGTGATACTTTGTTCCACCACCGGCAATGAACTGCTGGAGGTTTGGTATTACGGAGATCTGCTCACGGTGAAAGGAGAACCCCAATCCTATATCATAGATAGCGACGAGGCCCCCGGACTGGTGACAGCCCGTGACCCGGAGAGCGGCGAGGAGTTCGTCATCTTTGACGGTGGACGGCATGGCTACGACAATATGTTCTGCGATGAACATGATCCATCCGAGCTGGAGCACCGCCCCCTCAAGCGGTATGAGATCCCCGCCTCCAAGTTGGTGCTGGAGCTGGGGTACAGCATTGACTATGAGGACGAAAAAGAGAACTTTGAACCGGATGAGGCGGATACCGTGGAACTGATCAACGGTGAACGGATGCCGTGGGAGCAGGCCAAGCGGGACGGCATCGACTATATCGCCCTTTACTATGTGAACGAGAAAGGAAAACCAGTCCAGATCCTGGACGCAGAGCTGGCCTGAGTATACCGCAGCCAGATGACGGGATAAAGGAGGGCGACAGCGTGATCGGGACAGATGAAAACCGGGCGGTGCTCCATGTGGAGGTCATCTTCTGGAGCGGCAAACGAAAAATACCACCCAGCCTGGTCAGCGGAAAGTATTGTCCCCATTTTGTGGTCACAGGAACTACAGAATATTTGGGTGTATGCTTTCTGGACGGAACCGAGTGTACATTTGATACACCAGCTTTGGGAAATGCCCAACCCCTATATCCAGATACCATTGACTATGCCCCGCTGGAAAACAATGCGGAATTTTTGATCTATGAGGGAGCCAATGCCGTTGGCAAGGGCCGGGTGCTGGGCCGAACCGTTCCCTATAAAGTGAAACAACAACGAAAGTAGGTGCCTTATGTACCAAATTGCATATATTGGCCGCTGGGAGACCCTCCCGGAAACGGCTGCCGCCATTTGTGACTATGACACTTCCAAGCTGGAGGTACTGCTCCAGGGCGGTCTGGATTTAGATGTTCCCATCCAGCTCAGCGAATATATCAAGCTGATGCCGCTGGAGATCGCGGTTTTTCGGAATGATGTGCCCATGATCCACTTCCTGCTGGAGCATGGAGCTGATCCCGGTCTGGCAGAGGAACAGCTCCTGCTGCTCACTGCCGCCCGCTGTTGTGGGCCGGAGGTGGTGGCGCTCTTTGCTGGACAGGCCGCAAAACTCAGCCCGAAGCAGAAAGAGCGGGCCTTCCAGGAAGTGCGCTGGGGCAATCGTCCGGAGAATATCCTGGTGCTAGAGCAAGCCGGGATCACAGTGAACAAGTTTGGCGGCGAGGCATTCCGGGCCGCTGTGTCTGAGGGCAATACCAAACTTGCCCAGCTGCTTCTGGAAAAAGGGGCAGACATCAATTACCACAAGCCGGACATGGTGTTTCCGAACGCCTCTACCGCTGTCACCGAAGCGGCTCGGCATAAGAATCTCCCCATGGTGCGCTGGCTCATTGAGCAAGGAGCCGACATCACCATTGCTGACAAATACGGTGACCGGCCTTACACCGTGGCGGTGCAGAACAAAAATCAGGAGCTGGCCGACTACTTAAAAGCCCTGGAACCGGAGGAATGGCACAACGAACAGGAAAAAGTCCGGCAGCTCATGCCCTACAAGCTGCCTGCCAAGCTGGTGGAATACTTGAAGACCGGCCCCTTGCGGCTGGAATTTCCAGAGCGGGAACTGGTGAAGTGGGCGGAGCTCTACTCCTTCATGGATGTGCAGGAGATGACCTGGAAACGGAAGAAGCTGCTCTCCCTCATGGTGCAGATGGACAACTACAGCGACTATCTGCTGCTGTGGAGCCCCAGGGACAAAAAGCTGTGGTATCTGGACATAGAGCATGAGGAATTCCACCCTCTGGCCAAATGGGATGACTTCATCGCAGATCCCGGCCGGTATCTGAACGGGATGATCGAGGGCGAGTTTGAGAAATGAGGAGAATGATCTATGTTCGAAGAATTCTATGAGATGTATGAGACCGAGGAGCAGGAAGTGGTCGCTCTGATCAATCGCTGCATCGGAGGCGGATTTAACTGGAAAGGCAACTTTTGGGAAATGACCGTTGTGACGCTGGGCGTGGTATTTTGTGACACCGGCAAGGTCAGCACCAAAGAGGAGCGGCTGGAGTGGCCGGTCACCGATGAGGAGCGTAACAGCGAAAAGGGCTGGGAACGCTTTCAAAACGAGCAGATCTGCCGCCTGAAGATCCGCCGGATGAAAGAGGAATGGGCAAAAGATCTGGTGGCATGGCCCTGGTGTATCTCCCAGGTGGTCAAGGCCCACGAGGACTGTCCGGAACTTCAAGCCGTTCTGGACGAGTACCACAAGCCGGTGGTGATCCAGGACCAGGTGCTGGGTGAGCTGAAGCTGGACAAGGACTATGATACCTTCGAGGGAGAGATCCAGTGGTGCGGAAAGGATGTGCTCCTTTCTCTGGAGGTCAATGCTGAAAGCAAGCCATCCTGGACCCGCGCCCGCAGTGCCGCCAAAAAGCTGCTGGCCGACTGCGAAACCTGGGACAAGGCCATGCGGGAGCTTGCGGCAAAGAACCTGACCGAGCTGGCCAACAACTGGCTCTCCCAAGATGAAGAAAATCCCCGTGACCCGGAAACAGACCCCATCACAGAGGAAGAATTGGCCCGTCGGATCAGCATGACCAGCCTGTCCGTCACCTCCGGCGGCAGCTTCACCGCCTGGTTTGACTGCGATGAGATGTTCACCGACCATGCGGTGACGGTCTACGGCTCCTTGAAAAAGGGTCTCAAAACTGCCAATATTGAGGGGTAAGGAGGATAGCATAATGATTTCCACAAAAGATTTATCTGGCCTTCCCAATGCGGAGCGCTTGAAAAGCTTCTGCAAAGGGCTGGCTGCTCTGGACATAATCATGGTGGAGGAGGAATGGAGCTTCATTCGCCACTATACATACAACCCCGCATGGCGAAAAGGCAAAGAGGCATTCTTTGCCACTGATGGCAGTGACCAGAGCATGATCGTCATGTTTGCGCCGGAAGGCTGTGTAATCAACGGTGTGGATTCCGAACTCTACGACTGGGAGGAAAAATTTCCCCGTATCGAAGACCTGACGGATGGAATGCCCTCTGCTTTGCAAAAGCTCATGGGCAGCCGTGAAGTCAAAAAGATGAAAAGTACCTTCTGCGTCTGGACGGAAGATGGCACCACCTGGCACTGCAATCCCATGGACGGCGAGGACGCATCCAAAGATCTGCTCTCCACGATTGATGGTAATCCACAGAGCTATGTGGATTACGGGAAGTGGTTTTACCCAGCAGACCTGCCTTTGGAGGCTGTGCGCCAGCTTGCTGATGGGGTTCCGGTAACAAAAGAACTGGTCGCTGTGTTGAACCCTAAGCGCAATGAATGGGAAGAAATAAAGGCGGGTCTGGACAAAATCGGGTATCCAAGTGAACTTTGATGTGGTTAAGAAAGGAGCAATCCCTATGAAAGCATTTGACCCCAATTACAAACTGCTGGACGAGATGTATCAAGACGATTACTATCCTGCTTTTCTGGTAGACAAGGTAAAGGACGAGCTTCAGAAGGTCATCCACCTGCTGGAGAGCGGCGAAACCGACACCGAAGCGGTGCAGGAAAAACTGGATGAGGCGGTCTGCGGCATCAATGATCTCCAGGACGAATTCTACGAGAACGACAGTGAGATCGAAACGGTGGCGCGGGAATGTATCGCGGCAACCGTGGCCTACATTCTGGAGTGGTTTGGCATCCCCATTGACACCGAGGAGGCCATCCGGGAACGGGACTGGTGATCCCTATGGCAGAAAAAGAACTGGCCGTTTGTGATGAGTGCGGAAGCCTGTTTTTCAAAGGCTCCTCACAGATGATGGGGCTGTGCCCGGAATGTGTCCATGTTCTCTATGGCTACCCGAATTGTTCCCATCATTTCCAGAATGGCCGGTGTGTCCACTGCTGCTGGGACGGCTCAAAGAGTGTGTACATCAAGAAACAGAATCAACAGGAGAAAACTGATATGCCTACAACTGAATGGCTGAACAAATACGAAGCAATCAAGAACAAACTGACCTGTAAAGATGACTTGGAGGCCCATTTCACAGAGAAAGTGATTGGGAATATGGCGGTGGATGTGCTGGACATCGGCGCCGTCCATTTCCCCACCGGGCAGATCTTTGCCTGCGACCCGCTGGTGGAACTGGAGGACACGCTGCCGTTCCTTCAAACGATCCCCGCCGGGACTTATCCCGTAAAGATCTGTGTGGTGCCCAGTGAGAAATATGGTGACCGCTATGCCTGCGTCAAGGTGGAAGTTAGCCGGGAAAAGCCTGTCCGCTATGAGCTGGGCATGACCGGCAAAGAGGATCTGGACGAGGAACTGGGCGAGGACGAGTATTTTGGCTTTGGCGTAGACGCTGGAATGGGCTGTGTTGCGGACATCCAGACTCAGGCGGCCTTCAAGACCTACTGGGCCAAGCGGCTGGAAGAAGACCCGGACATCGACCCCTACAACGACCTGTTCTGCGATCTCCTGGAGGAAAACGCCCAAGCCCACCCCAAATATCAGGGGGACTGCGGCGACTGGCTCAACTGGACCGTGCCGGACACGGACTGCAATCTGCCCATCTTTGCTTCCGGCTGGGGTGACGGCTACTATCCCGTCTACTTCGGCTATGATGCAAAGGGCGAAGTCTGCGCCGTGTATGTGCGCTTCATCGACATCGAAGCCAGTTACAAAGAGCAGGAATAAGGAGGCGCGCTATGGAATTACCAAAACGGGCGCGGACAGCGGACTGGGAAAATGGTGTCCTGACCTTAGACGGAGAAAAGAAATTTGAAATTCCGGAGATGACCATGGAACTCATGGAGCAGCTGGCCGGTTACACCCTGGTGGGCTTCCATGTGAAAAGCTATCCGGTGACGGATGAACTGCTTGCCCCTTTTGCCGGACATAAAAGCATGGCCAACTTCGGCGTGGAGGACGGTGCGCTCACTGACGCCTGTTTCCCCGTTTTTTCCGCTATGCCCAAGCTGCGTTATCTGCTGCTGGACGGTAACGCCGCCATCCACGGCAGCAGTCTGTCCGCTCTGCAAGGCTGCAAGCTGGACCTTCTGACGCTCAACCGTACCGGGCTGGATGATGCCGGTCTGCTCCAGGCGGCCTCCATCCCCAAGCTCTCCCACATCCAGATCGACCATACCGCCGTTACCTATGAGGGCCTGCTGGCCATCGCTGGCAACAACCGCATCGAGCCAGTGGCCCATGTGCAATTCACCCAGGAGCAGATGGAACACTTCTTCCAGCTCCAGCGGGAAAAGGCCAAAAAGCCCGTCCAGCTGGATGAGCAGGCGGCGGCGGAATGCCGCAGGGTGCTGTCCGCTTTCTTTGCCGAGATGACGCAGTGGGAGCAGTACATGGAGCAGGCCGGGTTTGAAGGTGCTGAGGCAGTGCCCCGTCTGCTGACGATCTGGGAGAAATATGTGAGCGAAAAGCCCCGTCCGGGCTATCGACCTCTGGGCCTCTCATACAGCGCCCAGGGCACCTACAACGGGGAAGAATTCCTTGACGCAGAGCAGATCACCAAAAACAAGCTCTACATCTACACCAGGGAGAAAAACACCGGCTTTGACCGCCGCTTTCTTATGAAGCGTGTGGGCGAAGGCTGGAAGATTGATGCGGTGCAGGAGCGGCTGAACGGCTGGCAGCGCACGGAAGTGTGAGGCATCACATGGCTTGGGAATATGAAACCTTTGGCCCGGACGGTCAATGCAAATTGTTCGGTGTGAACATCTTTGACTACGACTGGCAAACCACCGGCAAGCGGGTAAAAATCAAAGACCCCATCTATCACCAAGACCATACCTTCGAGGTCTGGCAGGTAGAGATTGATGGGCAGATCCACCGCTTTGCTGCTGGAGAGTTCTCCAACTGCGTATGGGGATTTTATTTAGAGAAAGACGGATGAAAGGAGTGTGTGGGCGCATGAGCCGAATCGTCGATAAACCCTACTTTACATACAGTGCATACAACGCCCTGACCTCCGGCATTCAGGTGAAATGCCCCAAGTGCCACGGCGCGGGTGTGGTGACAGCGGATGAGGATAACGCCTATTTCCGCTGTTTGAGTTGCGGCCATCAGGAGACCCGCGACCGGACGATCTACCGCTATGATGTCCATAACCAGTGCAAAAACTGCGGCAGATACTATCGGGTGGATATTGAAGATGAGGCAAAGCAGCAGTTTTCCGTTCTCCATGTGGCCTGTCCCTATTGTGGAACAACCATGTCAGGAGAAGTTCATAAAACAGCGGAGGCGTTTTCATATATTGGCGAAATCAGGGATGGGCGAGAACCTTATTTCAGGTTGGAACTATGGTTTTTGACCTCCTTCCAGGGTAAGTCGGTCTGGGCACTCAACCGGGAACATCTTGCCTATTTGATCGGCTATCTCAGCGCCGACCTGCGGGAAAAGCCGCCGGGAAGAGCGAAAATGACCCAGGCTGACCATCTCCCCACCTTCATGAAAACCGCAAAGAACCGGGAGCGGATCGTGAAGCTGCTGAGGCAAATGCAGGAGAAATGAGGATGGAACAGAAAGTAATTTACAACGGCCAAATTCTTACGCTGACTCACTTTTGGGCAACGGGAGAACCCTGCCTGTGGATTACCGACCCGCAGCAGATCGGGATGCCCAAAATGGAGTTTGTGGGCGGATACCCAAATGAATACTGCATTTTCCTGAAGAATCTGACGGAAACAGAACTGTCACAGATCACATCTCTGGACGGCGCTCCACTGGATGTAAAAGAAGAACGAAACGACATCGAATGAGGAGAACACTATGAAAGACCTTTGCCAATACGGAAACCGACCGGAGGACGAATGGGAAATCTTGCCCTGGATACCCGATCCGCGTCCGCCCTTCAAAATCTGGGTAAAGCCGGAGCAGATCGCGCCATTCTTTCTCATTCCCCACCACCCCTATGCCATCTCCCTTCTGCTGAAGATCAGTGACGGGTTCCGGACAGAAGAATTCTGCCGGCTGGGACTGACCGGCAGCAGCGGAGACTGGGAACGGCTGGTCCGGGGCGTGATCCGGGAGTTTGAGAAAAATAACAGCGGCATGGATCTGTTTCACTTCGACTCCGACGAGGATGTGTTCTGCGTGTACTCCCAATACATCGACGATTTGATGCTGCTGTCCAAAATGATCCGGGCGGCCTGTGACAATGAAAAAACGATGGGGATGTATCTGAACATGAGCGAGGTTGCGAAAGCATGAAAGATTTGACCACTCAAACAGGGATTATAGTAAAATGCAGTAAAACGGCCATTGAATTTTTCCAAAATGCTCAATCAGTGGATTTCTTCTCTGCACTGGAAATTCCGAAGGAATTCCAAGACATAGCGGTTGAGTTTTATGATTTGATTATGGAAAACGATCATCTCGCGGCCTTGCTGGGCTGTCGCGGCAATTATGATATTGCAATACAGATAGATGAGGTAACCGGCACCATGACAGGGTGGCATTGGTTCAAATGAGGGAAATGGAATGATGGAGTACATCAAGCTTTTTTGGGAGGACGCACCGGAGGGAGAACCGTCGGTGATCCTCTATGAAGTGGATACAGAAAATGAGCGGCTGGCCCTCCACTCCATTGACATCTTTGCAGATGGCCGCACCCGCAATATCCCTGACCTTTACGACGGCGCCATCGAGATCACGCCGATCCCCACCGTGGAGGAATTGAACGCCCATGTCTGGGGTGAGGAGTTCCACGCCTGCGTCATAGAGCAGGCGGAATTTGAGGCCGCCTGGGAAAGCCACACCTATGATGGAGCGTTAAAGTAGCCAGGAGGAGACACTATGAACAAACCTATAAAAGCCAAAAATCTGCCGTTGTTCTCCATCATTGACCTGGACCAGCTGCGCCGGGAAAAACATCTGGAGGGCACAGAAGTGACAGACTTTTTCACGGCAAGGGATGGAAAAGTCTATCTTCTCATGGAACAGCCGTCCGAAACACAGGGTAAGGACTGGCTCAGCACTCCTTCCACCTATACCGCAGTGGAAATCCAGCTGGATTGGGCGGAACAGCGGGTGCTGGAAACGACGCTGTTTCCTCTTGGCCTCTTGAAGTTCCAGTTTCATTATTTGCGGCCCGCAGGTGATCACTTCCTCCTGCTGGGGGCAAGATGCGCCTATCGGGAAAACGGCCCCGACCAGAACGCCTGGATCGTCAGCCGGGACGGAGCTGTGCTGTCCCGTTTCTGCCTGGGGGATGGCATTCAAGACTGTGTGGTAAAAAAAGATGGCACCATCATTACCAGCTACTTTGACGAAGGTGTATTTGGTAATTACGGTTGGGATGAACCTCTGGGTGCTTGCGGCCTGATTGCATGGACATCGGAGGGAACTCCTCTCTGGAAGAATGAGAACTATTCCATCTATGACTGCTACGCCATCAGCCTGGACGAAGAAGAAAACCTGTGGTTTTATTATTACGATGAATTCCGGCTGGTGCGGACGAACTTCAAAGAGGACTTTGTATTTGAACTGCCAATCGAAGGAAGCGGAGCTTTTTCTGTTGCCCCGTCCGGCAATACCTTCCTGTTTCAAGGCGGATACCAGCAACGGGATAAATTCTACTTCCTTACCGCTCATGGTGATCACCTTGGGAAAAAACAGGAGGCTATTCCCACCTGTGACGGAAACAAGGTTGCTGTGGAGCAGTGCAGCCTGCTTCGCAGCCGGATGTTGTTCCTTGGAAAAGATGGTGTGCTCTATGGAGGTATTTGGGGGAGCGATGGCCAATGAAACAGTCTGATATTTATACCGAGGCTCTGACCTGTCTGCGCTCCATCCTTCTGGCAGACCATCCAGAGTTCCAAAACTGGATCGACTGGTTGGAGCGGGACATTCAGGACTGGAACCAGCGGCGGGAGGTTGCCCACCATCTTCGGGCATACGGAGGTATGGGCTCGTTCAACGACCTGCCCAGTATGCGTGGAAATCACGACTATATTTTCGACTTTCTCAAGTCCGTGTGCTATGCCTTCGGCCATCTTTATGGCAAACGGGAAGGCATTTCTCCGGAGGCATTGATGGAGGAGTGCCTGCACGATGTAGAGCAGGCAGCCTATCACCCCCATAAGCCACTGAACCAAGCCATTGCCCAGCACTTGATGCAGGGCGATTTACAGGAAAACCTGGATAGGCTGTAGGAGAACTTACTATGAACGAAAAACTGTCCCGTCCCCAATTCAATCAAATGGACACCACCGAGAAGCAGACACTGATGGAAAGCCTGGCTGCTCGTTATAATATGACCTTTCTTGATCTACATACTTTTGACCGCTGGGGCCAGAGCAGCACCACCGGCATATTCGAAAAAGATGGCCGGAAGTTTGTCTTTGTTCCCGGCGATACCGTCACCCTGGGCTGGGAGCAGTTTGCCGTGGGACTGAATCAGGAGAGCCGGGAGGAATTGGAGTATCTGTTCCGGGAATGGGAAATGGAACCGCAGAACCCGGAGGAGATGATCCGGGAAAGCATGGCTCCCGTTCGGCAGGCGGTCATTGGCCCCATGCTGGTGGGCCGGGAGCTGGAGGAACTGTGCTGGGAGCCGGTCAAGATGGACGATCCCAGGCTGACTGCCCACCCTGACTGGCTGAAGGAATTCCGTGATTTTGCTTGGAGTGACAGCAGCAGTCTTACCTTGCATCAGTCGGCCCGCATAGAACGGACAGAAGATGGATTTCAGACCTGGATTTATCACTGCACAGACTACGATGCGCTTCTTGCCGGGCTGGAAAAGCAGGGACTTTCGCTGCCCACAGCGGACGAGTGGGCCTACCTGTGCGGCGGCGGATGTCGGACCCTGTTCCCATGGGGAGATGGGTTAGACTACTCCATGCGTCTGCGCTGGTTTGAGGACATGGATGAGGATGAGAACCGACCCTATGATATGGAGGAACCCAACTTCTTCGGCCTGTCCATCGCCTACGATCCCTATATGCGGGAAGTGGTGCAGGCTGATAGACTTACCACCTGCGGCGGTGACGGCGGGTGCAATATCTGCGGCGGGCTGGGCCCATTTCTCGGTTTCCTACCCTGTTCGCCCCACTGTAAGCCGGAAGTGCAGGAGGACAAGGAACTAAACGGAGATTATGACTTCTACCGGCCCATTATCCGGGTGGAGAACCATGATTGACAATAGAAGCTTGATACGAAATAAAGAAAGAGAGGTGCCGACATGGGAGCATGGGGCATAAAAGCATTAGAGCGTGACGAAGGGCTGGATGTACTGGACATCCTCAAAAATGAATATGTACCGGAGCATCCGGTAATGGATCTGGGCGAGATGATCGAACTGATGAAAGAGGAAGTCATGCTGGGATCTGACTTCTCACAAATCGACTTCCTCTTTGACAATACTGCGATGGCTCTGGCGGAGCTGTATTTCCAATGGAAGGATAACAGCAAACTGGACTACGATCATGAAGAAGCTATATGGGATAAAGTCACCGGTTTCACAGCATCCAAAGAAGCCCTTGCTTTCCTGCTGCGGCAGCTCACCGACATCAAAAACGAGGTGCCGGACGAGGACGGCATCCGTGAGATTGTGGATCTTTGGAAGAACGAGGACAGCGGTGAGATCGCTCCTGCGTGGTTGGAACACTTGAATCAGCTCATTGATCGACTGGATTCAGAACAGGAGGCACGACAAATGTATATCAAAAAATACTGGGGCAACTTTATTGGCGGTTCCGATGACAGTCTGAACCTTGTGGCATTTTTGGAAGACCAGAAGAAAGAGGAGATCCCCCTCAGCGAGATATTTGCCAAGATTGGGCTGGACAAACAAAACTGGGACTTCCGCCAGACCGTGGAGTATCTGGAGTTTACACACTCCGATGGCGTGGAGATGGACTTCCACTTCGCCATTGATGTGGTCACTGATCTGGCCGCCATCCTGCTGGAGTGCAGCGTCAGCGGCAGTGTAAACCTTCAGGATCTGGACGAGTACAACACCCCTGCCCGCCGCATTCGCATCACCGCCACGCCAGAGGAACACGACGCCATGAACAAGTCCCTGGCGGATTTTGCCCAGAATCCGCTGGAATATGACCTCAGTGAGATGATGGACAACGAGGAGATCCAGGAGATGGCTCGGGATGTGGAGGCGCTGCGGAAGGAACTGTACGAGGCCGCTGGCCGCAACCGGGACTACCATGTGAAAGCGGAGGATGTGAAATCTCTGCTCCCTGACTGGAAGGGTGCCGATGGCTGCATCGCCACCAACCGCATCACAGTAGAGGGCCGCAAGGTGGGCTACTGCTACAGGGAGGAGCCGGACGGCGGCTGGGACAGCGGCTGGCGCTTTACCGCCGGTGATGAGAGCGACGAGTACATGGACGACCCTAACAACGCCGGGATCTACAAGCTGAACACGATCTGCAATGACGATCCCGACATCATCCCTTTGCTGAACACCCCCGCTCCCTGCGCCTTTGAGCGGGATGAAAATGGCGTGTTCCAGCAGATCAAAGACTGGAAACCAGATGAGGACGAGGAGGACCCTGATATGGATATTTTGAAGCAGTGCCAGAAGTGGCATGAGGAGGACAAACACCAGAAAATCGTTGACGCACTGGAGGCAATCTCTGCCGAGGAGCGTACCCCGGAAATGGATATGGAGCTGGCCCGCGCCTACAACAATCTGGCGGACTCCAGCGAGCCGGAGGGAAGGAAGCTGCTTCACCAGGCACTGGAACTGATGCAGTCCCATGAGGAGGAACTGGGAGATACTTATTCCTGGAATTTCCGTATGGGGTATGCCTATTATTATCTGGATCAGGAGGGCCGCGCTCTGCGGCATTTTGAAAAAGCTCTGGAACTGCATCCCGGTGATGATCCTAAGCTCAACACCCGACAGGACATGGAGGAACTAATTGACTCGTGCAAAAAGGGTATTTCTCTGCCGCAGTTCTGGGAGTGCTTCCGGGAACGGACAGAGAACTGGTGGGAAACCTTTGCCGAGATGGAAGCAGAGCTGCGCCAGATGATGGACGAGGACAAAGATCACACCCGCGGTGCGGAGATCGTGGCCCAAATGGAGGAAACCCTGAATTTGGTTTTTGACGAGATTTCCTTCGAGATGGGCTTCAACGGCGAGAAGTACGAGCTGATCCTCACTCCGGAGGGTGACAAGGTCAAGCTGTTTGAGCTGGTCTACTTCCAGAAGCACGCTCCCAAGGAGGTGCTGGAGCACTGGAACATCCTGGTGGGCCGTCAACCTTTTCAAAACATCGGTCTGCGAACCAATGATGGCTGGGAGATTTCCGGGGATGATGTGCAGATCTGGCTGGAGGAGCAGGGTGAAAACAGCTTCGCCATCTCCGCCTACTGTGAAAAGCTGCTGCCTATGCTCCGGGAGGAGGAAGGCCGGGCCTGGTGGATGCTCACCACCTTCACCGACCAAGTGCTGGGCGAGATCCCCCACATGAGATACATAGACAGCTTTGATGTGCTGGAGGAACCCAAGGCAGAGCCGTCCTTCCTCCTGTCCCAGCTGCCCGACAAACTGCGGGAGCAGGGCCTGGAGCTCTCCACCGACCCGGAAGCCTATCTGGAGAGCTACCTTGGTTACAAAATGGAACCCAAACAGGACCCGGACGCCGATTGGCGGCTGGATGTAATGGCCGGTTCCACCTGCTGTGTGCCGCTCATCAACGGCTATCTGAATGCCGACAATGATTTTATGGACGATCTCCATGCCGACGGCGCGGTGGCGGGCTTCTTCTGCTATCCCCTGGATACCCTGCGGGAGGAGGAAGGCAGTCAGAAAATTTTCGACTTCCGGGACAAACTGGAGGAAGTGCTCACCGGCGGGGATGGTTCGGAAGTGCTCACTCTCACCGGCGGGGCTACCGGCCTCTACTGTGGCTATGTGGACTTCATCGCCTGGGACATCCAAGAGGCGCTGAACATGGCGAAAGAGTTCTTTGAAGGCACGGACATCCCATGGGCCATCTTCCACACCTTCCGCCGTGAAGCCGGTTCTGTACCCCTAAAGCAACAAGATGATGGGACAGAAACTGAGAATCAGGATGACGAGTTGGACGAAACGCTGACGGGCATGGACTATATTCCTTACACCCAACAGAACGCCGAAGCATTCTTCGCTCAGCTGGAGCAGTGGAACGACGAGGATGAGTACACCCGCTGTATCCAGGCACTGAATGCCATCCCGGAGAACTGGAGGAACTACCGCACCGCCTACGCCCTGGCCCGTGCACTGGAGAACTACGCCATCATCGGGGACCATGACGAAGGTACTTTGAAATCCAAGGGAGACAAAGCCCTTCTGAGGGCCATTGAGGTGCTGGAGTCCGTCCGGGAGGAAGGCCAGAACAAGGCCCAGTGGAATATGCGGATGGCCTATGGCTATCAGTATCTCTACGGCCAGGAGGAAAAGGCCATTCCCTACGCCGAGCGGTGGGCGGAGCTGGACCCGGAGGATGAAAATGCTCCGGCGGTAATTCGGGAGTGTAAGGCGGAGATCCGGAAACGCCAGCGCAGCCGGAAGAAGAAGGCCAAATTCGTGCCCGGTGATACCCCATTTGAGGGCTTCGACCTCACCAACTTCTGGGATGATAATTGGTATGCACTGAAAGAATATGTCAGTGATCCGCCTTCCGATGAGCTGATTGCCAGCGTGGAGGAGGAACTGGGCTACAAGCTGCCCGCCGCCTACATCTGGCTGATGAAGCAGCACAACGGCGGCATTCCGGTGAACACCTGCTATCCCTGCGATGAGCCTACCTGTTGGTCAGATGATCATGTGGCCATCACCGGCATTTTCGGAATCGGACGGGAAAAGAGCTGCTCCCTCTGTGGAGAGCTGGGCAGCCAGTTTATGATCGATGAGTGGGAGTATCCTGCCATCGGTGTGGCCATCTGCGACTGTCCAAGCGCCGGACACGATATGATTTTCCTGGACTACCGGGCTTGCGGTCCCCAGGGAGAGCCTGCGGTAGTCCATGTGGATCAGGAAAATGACTATAAAATTACCCATCTGGCAGATAGCTTTGAGGAATTTATCCGCGGACTGGAGCATGAATCCCTCTATGATCCGGATGAAGATGCAGAGGGTCTTGAGGATGACGCCGACGAGGAGGAAACCGACCATAAGGGTTCCTTTGCCGGATCTGTGCTCCTCTCCAAAGCAGAGTGGGACAAGGAGCAGTTGATTCGAGATCTGCGGGAAGAATGGGGTATCGTAGATGAGGAGCCGGATGAGGGCGACGAAGATGTTGAGAACAGCGATGACGCTGTGGTAATGCGGGTCGGCAATATGATGCTGATCGTGACACTATTCCACGGTCACATCCCGGACAATGAAGCAGAGATCAACGCCGAAAACAACTATATGTGGCCAGAGGCCGTAGAGGTGGCCAAAGCGCACAAGGCCCATATCATGGTGGCTGTGTTGGGCGAGGAGGAAAAACTGCTGGAACGAGGTAAGCTGTTCACCAAGGCGATGGCAGTGTGCTGCAAGCAGAAATATGCCACCGGTGTCTACACCAGCGGCGTGGTATTTGAGCCTCGTTTCTATGAGGGCCTTGCCGATATGCTCAAAGAGGACGAACTGCCCATCTTCAACTGGGTTTGGTTCGGCCTGTACCGGAGCGAGGGGGGCCTAAACGGCTACACCTACGGCATGGATGTGTTTGGCAAGGAGGAAATGGAGGTGTTGAACACCGACGCTGAGCCGGAGGAACTGCGGGACTTTTTGGCCAGCCTTGCCTCCTATGTGCTGGCGTGTGATGTGACGCTGCAAGACGGCGAGACCATCGGTTTTTCTGCGGACGATAAGCACACCATCACCCGCAGCCCCGGCATCTCTCTGCCAGAGGAACAGATGACCCTGAAGATCGGTTACGAGCCTATAAAGGGAGATCCGGAGGATGACAGCTGCGACCACTCAGACAATGATGACACACAGGATGAGGAAGAATTCAGTAATCCCGAAGTCTACACAGAGGAGGAGATGGAGGCCGTCGAGGGTCACATTGAGCAGTATTTCGGTAAGGTCGAGAATGTGTTCCACGAGTTGGTCTCCCCGGACATCCATGTGGACATCTGCATCGTGCCGCCCACTGAGGAGCGGGACTATTATACCCTGGTCACCATGGGTATGGGTGCTCACCGGATGAATGTGCCGGAAGAACTGGCGGAATACAAGCTGGAGCGGGCGGAGCTGGCTATCGCGCTGCCTGCGGACTGGAAGTTGGTTCAGGAATCTATGCAGGATGAGCGGTGGTACTGGCCTATCCGTCTGCTGAAAGTTTTAGCTCGTCTGCCCATTGCCAGCGACACTTGGCTGGGCTTTGGACATACCATGGATAACAAGGAGAACTTTGCGGAAAATACGAAGCTGTGTGCCGCCATTCTCACCGGCCCCCAAAGTACAGAGGAGGGCGGCGAGGTCTGCACTCTGCCGGGCGGCGAGGAGGTCAACTTCTATCAGGTCATTCCGCTTTATGAGGACGAGTTGGACTATAAACTGGAACATGATGCAGACGCTCTGCTGGACAAGATGGCGGGGATCAGCTTTGTGGTGAACCCCACCCGCCAGGATGCAATCACCCGTGGCACCCTTTCCAATGATGATTTTGACGGTGAGATGGACGATGCTTCCTATCATATCGAGAGCATTGAGGAGAAGGAACTGCCTATTGACCCCATCAATGCTTATAACCACATGGCCATCTACCTGCGCTGGTGTATGGAGCACGACCTGATGGGCGAGGACTTCTTGAAAGAATACAGCGAAGTGACCAAACAGGTCAAAGCTGATCCTGCCAATGTGGATCTGAGGGAGTTTATCCGGGATGAGCTGGACGGCTGTCTGTTCTCTGTGCTGTTCAATCAGCAAGGCCGTGCCTTTGCAGGCTATTACTACGGAGAGGGCGACAGCCCCTACTATCCTGCCGACATTGATGACTATGCCCTGAAATATTTTGGTCCGTCCCGATACCACTCCAATGAATTTCAACAGGAGGCATACTTATTCATCCCATTTGATGAGAAATACTATCAGACCATGGCTCAAGTGATTGAGGAACGCTTTGAAAACTGGCAGGGACAGGACTTCGACGAGGATACGCTGGAGCCTTCCGAGGTTGCTCAGGCCATCATGGAGTATCTGGACTGCGAGTGTACCTATTTCCCATCCATGGCAGATGATGACCCCATCATGTCGGCATACAGCTACGCCCAGCGGCTGGGGGTACGGGAGGGCTTTGTTCCCGTACTTATCCAGGCGGATGATGAAACGCTGTTGGAATGTCTGGTAATGAACGCCGACTCGGAGCATGATGCGGACTGCTATAAATTTGACCTCAAAACGGTAGAGGAGTACCGGAAGAAGATGCTCTCCGCTCCTGTTAAGGACGGAAAGGCGATTTTGGAGGAATTGACCGGCCAGCGCAAGGAAGAAGCCGAGGACGATGATCTGGACTGGGAGGAGGAAGTCCTGGGCGAGATGGAGGGCGGAGAACCCAACGACCGCTTCGCAAACTATTGGAACGATGATACCGGAATGACATATCCGCTCATTCTGGCTAAAATTCCGGTAAAGAACCCCTGGGAGATCTTCGCCTATCTGCCCTTTGGAAATTGGAATGAGTGTCCCGACACACCGGACCTGATGGCAGTGGCGAAATACTGGTTCGAGCAACATGGTGCCATCCCTGCCGCCATGAGCCACGATGAATTGGAGTTTGAACTTCCAACTCCGATCTCCAAGGAAAGAGCTATGGAGGTGGCTGTGGAGCAATATGGTTTCTGCCCAGATCTGGATCAGAATGAGGATGGAAGCATTGGCTCCTTGGCAGATGTCCTGTGGCAGTCCACTGTCTGGTATTTCTGGTGGGATTGATGGGAGGTGCGACCAATGACAGAATATCAGAAAACCTATATCGAACTAAAAAAACAGTTTGTTGCGACCAATGAAGGTCCAGACAATGTCCGCGCTCTATATACCTTCAAGGAAGAACTTGAGCAGAGTGAGGATCAGCAGGCCAAGGAAGTGCTGGTGGATATGTATGATCTACTGGACTTCAAGAAGGATGCCTATGAACTGCTCTGCCAAATCGGAAATCGTTCCGATAAAAAGACCCTCAAGCGGCTGGGCACGCTGAAGGACTATGCGGAAAACTGGGGCAATCATTATGCTCTCCCCAAGCCCAAAACGCCGGAGGAAAAGCAGAAAGAAAAGGAACGGCAGGCCCAGCTGGGCCTGCCTGCCTTCCGGTATCACCCAAACCCTCTGGAAACTGGGGCTTTTGAGGAATCCGCAGACGGCGTTGTCTGCGACTGCTGCGGCAAGACGACCCATATTTTCTATACAGGCCCCTTTTACGCTGTGGAGGATATTGAGTATCTGTGCCCGGAGTGTATCTCCAGTGGCGAAGCAGCCCGGAAATATGACGGCTGCTTCCAGGACGATTGCTCTCTGGATAATGGTGTAGACGATCCAGAGAAGCTGGACGAGCTCATCCACCGAACTCCCGGCTACTCCGGTTGGCAGCAGGAATACTGGCGCGCCCACTGTGGCGACTACTGCGCCTACCTGGGCCATGTGGGTGCCAGAGAACTGCGGGCGCTGGGTGTGCTCGAGGAAGTGTTGGACGATCCCATGTGGGATGACGAACAGAAGAAAATGATTCAGGAATCCGTCAATGGCGGGCATCTGCAATGCTATCTGTTCCAGTGCCTCCACTGCGGAAAACACCTGGTCTGGATGGATTTTGATTGAGGTGGCAACATGGAGAAGAAGGATTTTCCCAAGGGAACCAAGCCCCGTGAGATCTTCGTCTATACCTGTGAGCGGATCGCGGAGCCTTTGAACCCGCTGGGCTACAAATACCGCAAGAGCAAAAATGACATCTACAAAAAAGACGGCATCTTTGTGTTCTCCTTTTACTTTTCCCCCTCCATCCGCTTTGGCTCCACCACTTTTACTGCCTTCTTCGATGTGAGTTCCCCGGTGATTGCCCAGTGGCGCAGTGAGCAGGAAGGGACGGAGGAAACCTATGATGGTATCGTGGGTACCTCCATCGCCCGGCCGACCCACCGGTATGATGACTTCCCCCGCTATGAGGTATCTACTCTGCTGGAGCGGGAACGCTCTATCCAGGAAATTTCCGGGCAGATCCAGGACTATGCACTACCATTCTTTGCCCGGTTTTCCAATCTGCCCAAGCTGCTGGACGATGTGGAACAGGAGGGGTTCTTCCCCCATCGGAAGGGGTTCGATGTCCCTAAGCGGAATCGGGAGTTCATCGAATGCTTCCGGGAGTATCTCCAAAAGCAGTAGGAATCAGCAGAAAGGAAACAACACCTATGTCAAACAGTAGAGTATCCACTTGGAGTGGAATCCGGAACAAATTGGAGAATGACTACCTGTGCCCGGCACTCCGGGGCCACATCCAGTATTTTGCCACCAGTTACAGCAAAAGCGCCGACCATGAGGGCCGGGCCGCCATTCGTGTGGACGGCGTGGAAGTGCTGCGGAGCAACTACTACACCTATTTTGAAAATGTGTGGACGAAATTTCATCACTTGCGCTCCACCACGCTGAAAGATCACGACTCCGCAAAAGAGGCCATCAATCAGGCTCATGCCTATGCGCTGGAGCAGGGCACCTTTGACCAAAAGGTGTTCTATGAGGCGTTTGGGATCTTTGACAACCAGAGCATCGAGAAAAGCCTTGTCAGCGAGAATCCCCTTGTCCGTATCTTTGCCCTTCTGGATCGCAGGCTTGGCAAGCGCCGCCTGCTGGCTTTGGAGGACTCCATGGAGCAGGAACTGGACTGGGTGCGGGCTTTCTATGTGATCCGGTTGCAGGCCGAAGGGCTGATGGAAGCGAATAACATTTAGGAGGAACCACCATGTCACAGATCGCGTCCTTTTATCTGATAAAAAATAACCAGCGGCAGGAGTTGTCCGACGGTGACTGCTCCGGCGCGGTCTATATGGCCATCTGGGACTGGTGTGAGAGCGAACTGGATCTGGATGTCCGTTTTCCTGCTCCCCAGACGGAAGACACCCTGGACTGCGCTCTGCTGGAGGGAGAGCTGGCGTCTCAACTGCTGGCAGCTCTGCGGGAGCAGGATCTCCCGGAGCTGGCCGCTGAAATTGCCCCGGACTGGGATCTGCCCACCGAGGCGGTGCAAAGCGGGCTTAATACGCTGCGCTCCCATCTGGAACTGGTGCAGGGCGATGCTGCTCTGCTGTATGAAATGACATGAGAACGGAGGGATACCATGCTGGCAAAGCGGTTTGAACACATTTTACATGATCTGGGCATGGCTGGGCTGGAACACCCTCTGTTCTACCATGCACCGGTGGGCATTCGTTTTAAGATCGGCGGGGAGGAACCAATCTATCTGGATAGGCGTGCGGCGAAGCTGAAAACCAACCCCGCTTATGTTCAGGGGGCGCTGGACCGAGCCGCCGCGATCTATCGGGCACTTCCGGCGGTGCCGGACCTTCTGCGGATCGACGGGTATCCCGATGAAGAACCCGCCGAGTCCCTGCTGACCGTTATCCGGCAGCGAGTGGGCCTCCCAGTTCCCGATGAACAACTTTCGGCCACAGAGCAGGATGAAGATGGGGATACCCATGCACAAGTGCAGTTTTACTGGGATCTCAGCAAGATCAGCTTTCAACCAGAGCTGCTTCTTCGGGAAATCATTCTGGGGGACATCGGCGGCTGGAACGGCTTTGTGTCCAGCGTCTATCTGGCTGGGCCGGGGCCGTTCCTCTACCATTTGTACGATGACCGTGGGCTGGATGTGCTGGGCGGCTCACAGAAGCTGCTATTGCCTCTCTATCATCAATTTCATGACTGGATTTTGGAATACGATCTGGAGAAGATTGACCAGATGTTCGCTCCAGCAAAAGAATGACTGCATAACAGAAAAGGAGACATTGCTATGGGACTTGACATCTACGCCGGGACGCTGACCCGGTACTATTCTCACAACTGGAAAACTGTTGTGCAGCAGTGGGCGGAGGAAAACGGATACTCTTTCAACCGCATCACCCCGGACGGGGAACCTGCTGATAACGAGGAAGAAATGTCCCCGGCTGAGGTCCAGGCGGCGGTGGAGAACTGGCGGGATCAGATCTTGAGCGCCATTTCTCAGCCGGGCCAGCCCCCCTACGCTCCCTGGCTTGAAGATAATGAGAAACCTTATTACACCGACAAGCCGGATTGGGATGCCTTCGGCGCTATGCTGCTGGTGGCCGCCTGTCGTACATACGAGGAACCGGTGCCTTCCACCGTGGAGAAGGACTGGATCTTCGGGGAGCATCCTCTGGTCGCCCGCCTTGCATCAGATGAGGAGCGGGTGTGGTCCCTGTTTCGTGGGGCTACCTGGTGGCTCCCTCTTTCTGACAGCTTTCTGTTCCAAGGGTCCTTGCCTACCGATGACACCGCCGCTATCGCCACCTTGGGCGGACTGCGGAAGGAGCTGGAAAAGCTGAACCAGCTGGCGTGGCAGGCCGATGAGGACACCGTCCTTGGCTGGGCAGGCACCGAGGGATACCCGGTAGACGGAACCGTAGACGCAGATGGACAGTACAGCAAGGCAGACATCCCAGAACACACCCAGTATGACACTCAATCCCTGGCCAAGTTTGCCTTCTCCATGTTCTGGCGGGCCATGCGGTTTGCCGAGGAGCAGCAGGTGCCTATTCTGCTGGATTATTAAAGAGGATTCGTCAGGAGGTGGAGACCGTGGAGCAAAAACGCCCGGCAGATATATTTCAGGAGCTTCTGGACTACCTGTGGAACGGCTTGGGCCTGGAGGAAAAGGGCTGGAAGCGGCTGAAAAAAGGCGACTTCAAAAAGAAAATGAAAAACGGGCTGACCTATCAGATATGGTTTGACCGGAGGCGCTACAACTACATAGACTACGAAATCGGCCATGGAAATGTGGAGGTGGGCTTCACCTGTATCATAAAGCAGGGAGATGACCGGCTCTACTCTTTCAAAATAGAACCGACAACAGGCGGTTCATTCTTTCGGATGCTGACAGAGGATCTGCGGCTGAACACCGGGCTGCTGGACACCTTTCTGCCCCTGATCAAAGCCCACTACCTTGACTTTATCGACCGCTTTGAGGCGGACCCAGCAGAGGCATTACATCCGGTCTGCGCCCCCTTTATCCAGCCAGAGGATTACAGCTGGTGCATCCATGTGGATGAGCAGATGGTGGAACAGTACGGAACGGCGGAGCAGATGGAGGAGTACCGCCGTCAGGCAGAATTGCGCGGAACGCCGGAGTGCAAGGCAAAGAACTGGATGGGTTCGATGTTGTTCCACCTCTCCCACGCCAATGATGTGGATCACGCCTGGGCCTCAAGCCGCACCAAAGAGGAACTGGACCAGGTGGTGGAACCCTTTGTGCAGGCCAAGCGGCAGACAGGACAGTGGACACAGGAGGATGAGGCGGGCTATCAGCTCTACCGGCAGGAAACAGATCCGAAGAAGCGCACCTTTCGGGTATGGTATCTCATCGCCAACCCCCGCGGCCTGCCGAAAGAGTTTGTCCAGAAAGAGCTGGAGTTTCGGTGGAAACTGTTCCCAGAAAAGAAGGAGGAAACCAAATGAGCAATAAAGCTTTCCAGCAAAATCTGGACGACAAAAAAGGCCCCCAGCCCGGAGGTCCCTATCTCATTCAGATGCTGTTCAAAGAGCCGGTAGAAATGCCGGATAAAGAAAAAATGACTGCCATAATGGAGAAGCACATCGGATCAACAGAGTGCTTCTGTTATGATAAGAAAATGGCCGGCTTTGCCGCCCTGGATCATGTCGCGGAATTTCAGGACGGCAAGTGCCCGGTACAGCTGATGGTGATGAAATGCGACAAGTTCAAGGGCAAAGGCTTTGATACCTTTCTGATGAGCCAGATGTGGGACTGCCAGGAGGACCGTGACCGGATCTTCCGGGAGTGCAAATATCAGGTGGTGGCCACCGATATGCTGACTGCGGCGCTTCCAGCGCTGGAGCGTGCCAACCTGGATGCCGACTTTCTGGAGGCTCTGGCAGAGCTGTACCCCACCTGTGAGGCGTTCTATTTCCAGAACTGCGGCAAGCTGTTTCTGGCAGAGGATGTGCGCTCCCATCAGATTGAGGGGCCGGATCGGTTCATCCGCTTTGGCGTCAATGTCCGTTTCTTCAACATCGAGGGCACGGAGGATATGCTCATCGACACGGTGGGCATGAGCACCCTGTTTTTGCCGGATCTCCAGTACCACTTCCACGGCATGGACCCCAACTGGGTGGTAAACCACGCCTATAATGCAGCGTCCTATATTCTGGAGCATGATAACCCCATTGAGGATGGGGAAACCATAGACGGCGTGGCGGATGGCCAGATGTGCCGGGAGATCCAGTGGAAGTGCCAATATGAAGATGCCTTGATCCAGCCGCCCAGAGGGGTGCTGGACATCAACATGGGAAACTATGCTTCGGGAGGACGCTGAATGAATGGCGTTGTGCTCCTGGTAGGCGGACTTCTGCTTGTGGCGGTGATCAAGCTGATTATAGATCGAAATTGGATCGGCCTGCTTCTCTGTGCTGTCGCCCTGCTTCTGGTCTTTGGGGCTGGACACCATACAAAATAGGCCATTTTAAGAATCGAGGAGGTGAAGTATGCAGAATTCAACAAATATGCGGATACTGGAATTACTCCGGTTTCTCTATGAGCGGACCGATGAAAACCATCCCGCCACAGTATCTGACATCATTGCCCATCTGAATGGAAAAGGAATTCAGGCAGTGCGGCAGACTGTTTACGCAGATACCAATGCGCTGATCGATGCGGGGATTGATATTGTGGTGGTTAAGAGTACCCAAAACCAATATTTTATGGGAAACCGCCTGTTTGAGTATCCAGAACTGAAAATGCTGACAGACGCAGTAGCATCCTCGAAGATCATTTCTGCCAAGAAGTCTGAGGAGCTGGTGCAGAAATTATGCCGTCTGACCAGTCTACATCAGGCAAAGCAGCTTCAAAAATTTGCTGCTTTATCCAGCCGTGTCAAACCGCATAATGAAAAGGTTTACTACATCATTGACAATATCCAAACAGCGATTGGAAACCATCAGCAAATTCGGTTCCAATACTATGAATATACTCAAGAAAAAAAGAAAATCTTAAAGCATGATGGATATTATTATGTCGTAAATCCTTATGCGCTTGAATGGAAAAATGACCATTACTATTTGATTGGATTTTCTCTGAAGCATCAGAAAATTGCTCACTTCCGTGTAGATCGTCTAACAAGCATAGAAAATCTTGAAACTTGCTTTATGCCGATAGAGGGATTTGATGTAGCCTCCTATACAAATAAAATGGTTGATATGTTTACATCGGAGTCATCGAAGGAAGTAACCCTTCTATGTGAAAACGAATTGATGAGAGTAATCATAGATCATTATGGAGAAGATGCTGCTGTTGATAGGTATGATGATACACACTTCACAGCCAAAATTGAAGTGAACCCCAGTGGAACTTTTTATGGCTGGATATTCAAATTCAAAGGGAAAATAAAAATTCTCTCTCCCAAAGAGTGCATTACGGAAATGCAGCAAATCGCTCAGGAATTTATATAGCGCAAAAGAGGTGTTATTGATTTTTAACACCTCTTTTCAAATGAAATTTTTATCCTTGAAGTGAACAGATGTTCGATATACAATATAAGCAAGATATTGGAATTGGACAATTAAAATTAGGCATGACATCAGATGAGCTAGAAAATGCTCTTCTACAAATGAAGAAACAGTGGTCGAATTCTTCTGATGAAGCAATGCAAATGGAATGTTGTGCGGAAACCGATGATCCTAATTTGATAACCGGACGATATATGGATAATGATTTGTTCTTTCTTGTGCAGTATCGGAACGGAAAAGCTACTGAAATCGGCATCCAGCGAGATTTGTCTAAGGTGGCATCAATAAAATTGTTCGGGATGGATATGTTTAATACAACCGCCGAGTGTATTATTGATAGCTTAATGAAAAAGGACAACGTTATTTGCAACGAAAAGGACTTGCAACTGGGAACGGAATATATTTTTCCCGAAATTGGAGTCCGACTCTGGAGAGAGCGAGCATTTCATCCCAAACTGTTGAAAGACCCGCTATACATGGAAGAAATGCAAGCGGTATTAGAAGACGAATATCAGTATCAGTATTTTCAGATGATTACTATAATAGGCTAAACTGCTAACTAAGCAACAGCCCTCTATTTGCAACGACTGCAAGTAGAGGGCTGTTTTGTCTGCTTTGGATATTTTAATTAAAGGTTAGTCTTCCATTCTACCGTGGTCACAACCAAGTGAGAGATAGTGCTCAATCTCACCAATCAGCACAAGCTGGGCGTACTCCAAAGGATTATTATACAGCAGCGCATCCAGTTTTGCCCGCTGTGTGGGGCATGGCAGTACTTGCTCATCAAAGATCAACGCGGTCGTCCACTGTATTTCAATACAGAAGCAGACGACCGCATTGACTTTTTTACGAGATGAGGTCTCTTTTTTCTCTCTTAAGTCGCCTAACCGCACTACCCTGCATCGGTCGCACAGATGAGGCTTTCAACATCCTTACGGTGCATGAGCTTTTTGAGGATGCCGAACTGTTTCTTGGTGGAATCGGATACGAGGTACTGCCATTTTTCCGGCAGGATGGGTAGGTCGGCTACGCTCCATTTGACGTACTTTTCGTCGTAGACATTGGGAGGAGCCAGCTCTACCAGATGGCCGACGCACCAACTGACGAGGTAGCCACTGCCCTCCAGATAACCGTCGCTCCGGTTTGTCGCACCAAGGACTTTGGCGTAAGCCTGTGCGACGGAGGGCTTTTCGGTGATTACTAAACGGTAGGACAATAAACATCAACTCCTGACTTTTTGAATATAATTGTAACTTTATCGATTACCAGTTGACTTTTGGGCAAATCAAGCATATACTATATGCAGTGATCGTGCTGTGGATACTTGCGAGGCCCACAGCCTAGAAGGAGGTTCCTAGCAATAGGAGCCTCCTTTTTTTGCAGAGTACAGATTATGTGAGGATAAAAAATGCCGAAGCCGTTTTTAACATATGAGCAGCAACTTGTGAAATTACGAGATGAAAAGTGTATCGTAATTGAGAATGAATCAATGACCCTTAGCAAATTGCAGCAGGTCGGATATTATTCTCTTGTCAGCGGGTACAAACATCTGTTTCGGATTCCGGCACAGAAGACATATAAAGGTGGCACGACTTTTAGAGAAATCGTGGCACTATATGAATTTGATGAGTCACTGCGAGAGTTGTTCCTTCATTATCTGCTGCATATTGAGCGTCACATCCGTTCGCTGCTCTCATATTACTTTACCGAGAAGTATGGTGAATCCCAGAGTGCCTATCTGACAAAGACCAACTACAACTATGCTCGAAAACACCAGCAAGGAATCGATAGATTAGTAAATGATCTGCAAAAGCTGACACAGACCACGCAGCACTCCTACATAGCATACCAGCGTAATACTTATCATAATGTCCCTCTGTGGGTTCTGGTAAACGCTTTGACATTTGGAACACTCTCTAAAATGTACTTTTTCTTCCAGTCTGATTTGCAAAGTAAGGTGAGCAAAAACTTTCCTCATGTGAACGAGAAACAATTAGGTCAGTTTCTTTCTGTGATGACGAAATTTCGGAATGTCTGCGCTCATAATGAACGACTTTTTTCTTATCGCTCTAAGGACGCTATACCTGATACCGTACTTCATGCAAAGTTGAAAATCACAAAGGAACAGAGCCTATATCAGCATGGTAAGAACGATTTGTTTGCAGTTGTGATAGCATTTCGTTACTTACTGCCCAAGGAAGAATTCCTTGTTTTCAAGCGTGCTCTTGCTGCCGAAATCGACGGGTTTTTGAATTCTACTTCGCACGTTTCAGAGGAAGAATTGCTCGGAGCAATGGGTTTTCCTGAAAACTGGAAGAAAATCACGCTTTATCGAATTTGACGGTGTAAGACGTCAACTACTGCCTACAAAATCATTCGTCCGGCGTGTCCTCTGCGGCATCCTCGTCCGAATCATCCTCCACAGGAATCTCGAAATCGCCCTTGTCCTCGGTGTAATCTGCATCGGGGTCAAGGGCTTCTTTTTCGGCCTGCTTTTTCTGTTTCTGCTTCATAAAGGCGTAGATGCCGCCGCCCGCAGCCAGTCCGACCAGAGCCAGCACACCTAAGAATGTAGCAGCATACTTCGTGACTTTATTTTCCTTCGGCTGCTCGGCACCAGATGCTGCGGCTTCTTCGGCCTTTCTGGCTTCTTCCTCCGCCTGCTTGCGTTCCAGCTCGGCCTGCGCCGCAGCTTCCTTTTCAGCAGTGTAGGCTTCGGCATCCTCATCGTCCATCAGGGAGAGCAGGTCAGACTCGTCCACCAGATTCATAAAGTGGACGGTATTCTCACCCTTGCTGTTCCGGTCGATGACCAGATAGAACGTGTTGCCCGACTTGCTGACCAGCGTGATAAACTGCTGGCCGGAGCCATCGGAGTAGGATGTATGGTAGTCATCTACCAGCGTCAGATTGCCCTCCGGCGTCAGCGCGCCGGAGTCCTCGTCCGTGACCGTGACGGCATCTTCTTCGTCCGTGCTGGCCGTCAGGACGGGCGGCTCCACTTCTTCGGTATCGCCGCCATAGGCGAAAGCAGGTGCGGCCATACCGACGCACAGAACAGCGGACAGCAGCAGAGTGCAGACCTTACTCATCATCTTCATCGTTGGAATCCTCCTTATTATTAAAGGTAGCACCGACCGCAGACAGCGCAGCCGGAGTCGGGGTGGTGGTGGCGGACTGGCGCAGCAAAGCGGCAAGCTGTTCCGGGGTGACACGCGCACTGCGCACCATCTCGTTGACCTCGGCAGCTTCCGCTTCCTGAATCCGCCGCTCCAGACTTTCGATGCGGTTGTTGATTTTGATGCGCCGCTCTTTCTCTTTTTCCAGAGAAGCGCGCAGCTTATCGAGTCTTTCGCCCATACTTTCCTCCAATCATTTTGAAAGCCGGCCAAAGCCAGCTAGATATTTTTGCCAGTAGCTTGAATGGATGTTGGCGTATTTGATGGGGTCGCCAGCGGACACCATCATGCCGTTTCCGAGGTAGATGCCGCAATGGCTCATTCCGGGGGTGTCATAAGTGCCGGAGAAAAACACCAAGTCTCCGGGCTTGGCTTCGGCTTCGCTGATGTGCTGGCACTTGTTCCACAGGCCATTGGCGGTGGTGCGTCCGACGTCATAACCAGCCTGATTGTAGACCCAGCAGACATAGCCGGAGCAGTCGAAACCGGTTTCCGGAGTAGAACCACCCCAGACGTAAGGTGTACCGACGTACTTTTGCGCCTCCTTATAGATTTTGGAAAATTCCTCGTCGGTCAACGCCTCTGCCGAGATGGTGTAGTCAATACCAGCTTCGCCGGAGCCATCCGAGCCACCGGGCGGTAGTCCGCCGTTGAACAGGTATGGCCGACCACCCAATGTATCTTGAAAAATTTGATACCGCTGCCACTGATCGTCGGTTAGCTCTTCCCGGATGACCACCTCCAAGCCTTTGTTTTCGAGCTGAGTATGGAAAATTTTGTACTCATACGGCACCTGCACGGTGTAGGGCATCAGCGTGAGCGGGTCTATCATGACGACTGTTTTGTAGCGGGTCTGCACCTCCACCCATGTGGTCAGCTTATATTGCTTGGCAAAAATCTCTTTAAGTTTTGCTTGTACCTCACTGCGGGTGTAGTCGTCGTACAGCGTACTCAGAAACGAGGTGAGCTGCCACGGGTCGTGGGTGATCTCGTCCAGATGATACTGATACTCGTCATAGCCGGGGTGGTCTTGCGGGGTTCGCTTGATTTTTTTCTCCAACTCCTTTTCCAGATTCTTATAGTCCTGTTCTGCACCGCGAATGTCGCGGTCTTCCGCTGTGTAGATGGTCTGGCCGCTGACCTGCGTGGTGCCGCTGAACAGGATGGAGCAGGACGAGAAAGCCGACATGACCAGCATCAAGAGCAAAAGAAAAACGCCCACGACTACAAGTGCGTGCGCGTTGCCTTTTGCAAAATTTGCAATGCCGTTGACGGCGGTGCTGACCACCGATTTGCCCCTGTCGATGGCCTGCTCCATACCGGACTTTACAGTAGATGTGTCGCTGGATACCGCTTTCTGCCCGCTCGCAGTCTGGGCCGCTGTGCTACCAGAATGAGCCGCAGCATAATAGTGCTTCTGAACGTCGCGCTTCTGCCTCCATCGGGAAAACCAGTTGGAGCCACCCTCACTGCTGGCTGCTCTGCCAGAGCTCTCGGCTGTTTCAGACTTGTTCAGTCCGAATGCAGCGGATTTTGCGGCAGGAGCTTTCTTTCCATGCAGCTTGGCTTTTTTCTTGAGCTTCCGGGAATAGCGGGGTCTGGAAAAGCCATGAATGGCTTCTTCGGATTTCATTCCTTCGTTGAGAGCCTGCGTGCCTACATTGTCGTCTTCGCACTGGTCAACCTCCCGATGCACCGCAGACCGGGCGGCAGCGGCGGCATACATGGCACGTTTCTGCTGTTTGGTCATACGGGATGCTTCATCCGGGGTGATGTCCGCCTTTCCAAAACGCAGGTGCTGTGCCTTTTCCGCAGCCTTATCAGTATCCAGCTTGAGCTTTTGCTTTTGGGGCTGCGACTGCTCTACCTTGGATTTTTTCGGCGGGGAGCGTATGGCTGTGCGCTCCTTGTCCTCATCAAGTTTCAGCTTCGACTGCTTTTCACTCATGCTTTTCCGCCTCCGTTACCTCGGAAAGTTTGGTGGTCATAATTTTGTACAGCTCAAGGTCATGCGGGAAGTGGTCCACAAACGGCAAAATGGTATTGCCATAGAACAGCAGGCCCTCGCCGGAACCACTGTGCGTGACGTAGGAGAGCTGGTGGGGCGAGATGTTCAACTGCTTGGCGAGGATCTGCCGGTCGCCGTTGGCCTGATTGAGCATATACACAAAGTCACTGTTCTCGAAAATGTTCGAGACTTCAGGACTTGCAAGCAGGTCTTCTACGTTTTGCGTAATCGCTGTGGGCAGTCCGCCCCATTTACGGAATCTCTTCCAAATTTCTATACTGTAGGCTGCGGTTTGTTCTTCTTTCAGAAGAAGGTGAAATTCGTCGATATAGTATCGCGTGGACTTTCCGGCATCACGGTTGGCGGTCACACGTCCCCACACAGCGTCCTGCACGATGAGCATACCCAACTTTTTGAGCTGCTTGCCGAGCTGCTTGATGTCGAAGCAGACGATGCGGTTGTGGATGTCCACATTGGTACGGTGATTGAAGATGTTTAGCGAACCTTTGACGTAGATTTCCAGAGCGGCGGCCACATGGTGGGCCTCCGGCTCTTCCTGCGTCAGCAGGGCATTGTAGAGGTCTTCCAGCAACGGCATATTTTCGGGAATGGGGTGCTCAAAATATCTGCGGTAGATGGTGTGGACGCAGCGGTCGATGACCGTCTTTTCTACAGGCTGCAAGCCCTCCTTGCCACCCACCACCAGTTCACAGAGAGAAAGCACAAAGTCGGCTTTCAATGCCAGCGGATTGTCCTCCTCGCTGTAATTGCTGTTGATGTCCAGCGGGTTGATGTACTGGGTGCTGGCAGGGCTGATATGGATGACCTGTCCGTGCAGACGCTCCACCAGCGGAGCGTATTCGGCTTCCGGGTCTGCGATAATAATATCATCGTCTGTCACGAGGAACGCATTGCAGATCTCGCGTTTTGCTGCAAAGCTTTTGCCTGAGCCGGGAGTGCCGAGAATCAGGCCGTTGGGATTCTTCAACTTTTTTCTATCCACCATGATCAGATTGTTCGATAACGCATTCAGGCCGTAGTACAGAGATTCCTTGTCACCATCGAAAAGCTCCTGCGTGGTGAACGGCACAAAGATGGCTGTGCTGCTGGTGGTCAGGCCGCGCTGGATCTCGATTTGGCAGTCGGCCAGCGGCAGGCTGGACATAAGCCCCTGCTCCTGCTGGAAGTCAAGGCGGCACAGCTCACAGTTATGCTTTTGGGCGATACTGACCGCTTGAAACACGTTGTTTTCCAACTCCTGCTCGGTGCGCCCAGTGTTCAACACCAAAAAGGTAACGAGAAACATACGCTCATTCTGGCTTTGCAGCTCCTTCAAAAGAGCCTTTGCATCTCGCCCATAGGTTGCCAAATCTGACGGCAGAATGTCCATATCGTACCCGGCGCGGACTGCTTTTTTCTGCTCCTCGATCTTTGATTTATCGAGTTCGGTGATCGTATGCTTGATGGTTTTGATGGCCTTGTTCTGGTCAACGCTCTGAATGTGCATGGTGACGATCTGGCTGGAATCCATGTCCAGAAAATCTTTCAGCAGCTGGTCACTCAGGTCGGAGGCGGTGATGGACAGGAAACTGACCGCCCCGAAGATGCCGCCCATCTGGAAGGTGCGGCTGTTCTTAAAGGCCAGCGCCGTCGGTGCGATGGTGTCCTTTACGGACAGGCCGCTTTTCACGAGGTCTTTCCAGTCGAAGTGAAACTTCGAGGAACCATCCATGTTCAGCATCCCGTGCATGAGCCGCAGGCGCTCCTTGCCGTCCAGCGGCTTTGCCTGCACACCGAGCCGGTGAAAGTTGTTCATCAGGTCGTTCTGGATGTGCTCCAGCCGGGGCTTGATCTGCGCCATGCTTTCGCCCTCAATGCCATAAGTCAGGAATTTTGCTTTGGTGAGGCCGTTGTTGCCTTTGGAAAGCTGCTGCCGAAGCATCTGGCTGTACTCAGCGCGCACATCATCGAAACCGTCCTGCTGGTACGGAATACGGATGGATTTCTCGAAATCCTCCGAGTCGGTGGCCGTGTTCACGAAAGACAGCTCAAAGTGGATGGAGCTGTCAAAAAAGTTGAGGAAAGAGCACCATTCTTCAAAGATGGCAGTCTTGTCCTCCTGCTGAGCCAACTGGTAATTGATGTCCTGATAAGCAATCGTCCGGGTATAATAGCCGGAACGGACCCGGCAGGTTCCATCCTCGAACATCCTCTGCATCGGGATGGACTGCTGCGCCGTGTGAGGAACGGCAGGCTTGGGCGGCTTTTTGCCGTCCTTATTCTTTTTCGGGAACAGTTTCACGGACTTCATCTCCCTTCATAAGCAGTGCGTAGTAATTGTGGGTCTGGTACGGACGTACTTTCGGGCGCAGGAAGCGCGCCCGGATGTAGTACATCAGGAGCTTTTCGGCGGGCTGGCCGTTTTTCTGGTACATGGCCAAGAAAAACATCGGGAGCATCACCGCCATCATGCCGAGCGTTGCGCCGGAATTTCCTGCGGTATCCCGCAGGACGAAAAACAGCGGCACACCTACGGTTGCCGCTGCGCCGAAACAGATAAGCTGCCGTGCGGTCAGATTGAAAGCCACCTTGGATTTGACTTTCGTGAGGTCGCGCGGCACGGAAATATATGCAGCCAAATTTTCACCCCCTATCAGTGAGCGCCCAGAATGCTTTTGGCTACGGCGCTGGTTTTAAATAACGTGAAGCAGAGCAGCACTGTGTACCCCACGATGCTCCAGATGGAGTTGATGGCATCACCAGAAATAGCAACATTCTGGATAAGAACGGCGTAGATGGCCACACAAATCAGAATCAGGAAGCCTTGGAAGCCTAATGCAAACAGAGACTTCAAGTAATTTTGGCCAATATGGGATTGCTCGTGATTGCCCCATGTCGCCATGGGAATCGGAGCAAGACTCACCATGCAGTAAATCTCAATCATTCTGCCGTAGACAATGACAAAAATGATAATCGACAATATGCGCATCGTAATGCCAATAAAAAAGCTCTGCAAGAAAAGGCCGAACAGCGGGCCGACGTCGAGGTT
The DNA here is from genome assembly GCF_017377595.1 of Faecalibacterium sp. Marseille-Q0746. Classification (NCBI taxonomy): domain Bacteria; kingdom Bacillati; phylum Bacillota; class Clostridia; order Eubacteriales; family Oscillospiraceae; genus Faecalibacterium; species Faecalibacterium sp. Marseille-Q0746. Next base: position 39,086 of record NZ_JAFREI010000016.1, read on the forward strand.
CATCATGCTGCTTTCCAGCATGGAAAGGTCAATGTCGTTGACCCGCGTGTTGCCGCTGATAATGCCACTGGAATTTGCCACGACCTGCTGGGTCACATCAAACACAGCCATGACGATGTTAAACGTGTTGCTGATGAACCAGACCGAAATGGCGGTCTTGAATATCCACTTCATCAGCAGAGCAGGCTCGAACTGTGCCATGTTGTTGTGCTCGGTGACGAGCTGTATCAGCTCATAGCAAGCGATGAAAGTGAGGATGATGCCCGCAACCGGAAGGATGACATTGCGGGACAACGCCTCTATCATGGCGAAGACGCGAGGCTCGAAACTGGACGGCTTAGTGCCGACCTGCTGGGCGATGCTACCCACCTGCGTGTTGACATCATCGAACAGGCCGCTGAGATTGGACATGATGGCCGCAGTCAGCAGCGATTTTATCCAATCGCTTATGGCTTTGAGAACGGTTTCCACTCAGAGCCACCACCCATCAGGAAAAATGGCTGAAGAGGGTCTTGAGCAGATTGAGGATGAAGATGAGGTTCTTCAAAAATTCGAGAGACATAGAAAGCACTCCTTTTTAATATGAACTTGTTTTATTGAAAGACGGCAGATGCCGCACGGGAAAATTAGCCGAACAGGTTGGCGAGCTGGGGGACGAGGGTGATGCCGATGAGGGCGACACCGCCGCCCGCGACGAGCTGCTTCATCCCCTGCGACTTCGCCGACGGGTTATCGCCGCCGTAGCCCTCCAGCAGATTGACCGCTCCCCAAACACCCAGACCGCCGCCCAGAGCGACGACAACAGTCTTCATGACATCGACGGCAGCATTAAAGAATTCCATAGTAAAATCTCCTTTTGGTTGAAAACGTGACCCTGTACGCACCCGAAATCCGTTTGTGATTTGCCGTGAACTGCGGCGGAAGCTGATTTCTAGCATACCTTTGGGGCAGATATAAAAATAACCGCTCGTCTTTTTAGGCGGGCGGAAGTGAATCGGCATCCACCGTGATGAAGGTATCATCCGGGTGGATTTTTTCTTTTCGGTTCAAGAACTTCTCGATGTCGAGTGCGTTCTTGGAATCGTAGTCGGACGTGAGCTTATAGTTGGGATGCTGGGTCAAATCGTACTTGTCCGAGAGGAAAGGCCGCACTCCTCGAAGCTGCAAGATGCATTTGCCGCCGTCCAGCACCGCCAGCTCGTCCCGGCTCATAAGCTCATGACCAAGTTTCTGGTAGTTGGTGCCGTAGCTGGGGCTGTTGCCGCGAGTATCAGAATTGTTGAAGCTATCAATCGTCTCCTTGCCAAGTGCCTCGGACAATTCTTTCAGCGTGGTCGGTTCATTGCCGCCCAGAAAGACCTGCGAATCCATGTTGCCAACGATGGTATCAGCATTGTCTTTGTAGATAGCCTTGAGCTGGCTGCGGGTCTGCAAGACCAGACAGGCCGAAATCTCACGGCTGCGGATGGTCGCCACCAGCTTTTCGAGCTGCGGAATCTGCCCGATGTTGGCGCACTCGTCGATGAGGCAACGCACATGGACAGGCAGCTTGCCGCCATATTGGTCATCTGCCTTATCGCAGAGCAGGTTGAAAAGCTGGGTGTAAATCATGGAAATCAGAAAGTTGAAGGTGCTGTCTGTATCGCTCATGATAAGGAACAGTGCCGTTTTCCGGTCGCCCAGCTTGTCCAGCTCCAGCTCATCGTACATGGTGGCATCCCGAATCTCTTGAATGTCGAAGGGCGACAGACGAGCACCACAGGAAATAAGGATGCTCTTGGCAGTCTTTCCAGCGGCCAATTTGTAAAGCTTATATTGACGTATAGCGAAAGAATTCGGCTTTTTCTTGCCCAAATCCTCAAACAGCAGGTCAACGGGATTCTGATAGGTCTCATCATCTTCCGAGACTTGCATAGTGTTGAGCATCTCCAGCAGAGTCGCAAAATTTTGCTCTTCGGCGGGGGCTTCATAGTGCAGATAGGCGATAAGCGAAACCAGCAGAAGCCGCTCGGCCTTGTCCCAGAAGGGGTCACCGCCCTGACCCTCACCTTTGGTGTTGGTCATCAGTGCGGTCACGAGCTTCAGAATGTCCTTTTCGCTGTGGATATAGGACATGGGGTTATAGTGCATACTCTTGGAAAAGTTGATGGTGTTGAAAATCTTCAGCTTGTAGCCTTTTTTCAGCAAGGCATTGCCGCACTCGACCACGATACTGCCTTTCGGGTCAGTAACGACATAGGAGGAGTGACATTGGAGCAAGTTCGGCTTTAACCAGAATCGCGTTTTACCGGAGCCGGAGCCGCCGACGATCAGCACGTTTTTGTTGCGGGCGTTCTTCGGGTCTGTTGGGCGGTTGCTCATCATCAGTCGTTCCGTCTTGGTGAGGATGATGTTGTCCTCAAACTTCGGAGCCATGAACGGCTCGATGTCTTTGGCTGTACCCCAGCGGGCAGAGCCGTACTCCATGCCGTGGCGATACTTCTTGGCATTCTTGCCTTTGAGGTAGACCGCCAGCCGCATCCAGGCACCGCAGCACAGGCCCACAAAGAGGTCAAACGGGTGCAGGCTGGGCAGAGGGTTTGCAAATGCAGCAAGGACGGTGCTCATCAAGGACAGGATTTTGTCCCCCAGCTCTTTTCCTGTGGTCAGCCGCCATGCCTCGCCCAGATTGGTCGCCAGCAGACCAATCACCACATAGGGCAGGTAGAGCACCAGCAGCTTGGTGAATTTCTTTTTGTTCATAAGCCGCGCCCCTCTTCCTTGTGCCGCACTTTGTCGGGCAGGTTGGCGATGGTCTGCGCCAAATCATGCAGCTTTGCCAGAACAGAGGGGCGCTTGGACTTATCTAAGACCGACGCCGAATATTCCTTGAACGCTGCACTCAAGGCGTCCGTGTCCTGCGCCTTGAAGTAGATCATGTAGCGAGGCGGAGTGCAGGACAGGTCTTTCTGGATGGCGTAGTCGATGTGATACCGCTTGGCATAGCGGTCAAAGTCCTTGATGCCGGTTTTCTGAATCTCGACATTGGTCACACCACGGTTCTGCTGCATGAGCCGCTTCATACTCTGCTTGCCCTGCGAAGCGTACTTATCGTACTGCCGCAGAAAAAACTGCGTTCCGCGCAGCAGGGTGCGGGCAGAGAGTTTTGTGGTCGAGATGGCAAAGTTGACCGTCTTATGCTCGATTTCTTCCTGCATCGTTACCACCTCCTATGCAGCAGGATTATTTTAACGGTTATGCTCTGCCGGGGGCTTGGCACGGGGCTTTTCTTCTGACGGCTGGACGGCTTCATCTGGGGTGGGCAAGATGACCAGATGCCCGCCCAGCCGGATGAAAGTTTCAGGCTGGTGAAAGTGCTGCTCATACTTCTGTGCCAGCTCCGGGGAGAGCGATGCAAAATCCTCCTTGCCTAGACCGACCACCAGAAAGTTTCCGGTGAGGACATCGTAGGTCTGGCCGTGTTCATCCCGCAGGGCACGGTTCATGGGCAGGCCCAGCAGCTTGCCCTCGTCGTTGCACACGATGGCCACAGGGTCAGTAAAGGGATAAGTAGCCGTGATCGTGCCGCCGACGGCCTCCTGCAAGTCCTTCAGCTCTGCGCCGATGGTGACTTTCTGGGGGTATTCGTTGGGCTTCACGAGAAGCACATCCAGCTCCTTTTTGTCTTTGGACATTTCTTTTTCTCCTACCGTCTTGAAATCGACATCGATGAAATCCTCAGAGTCGAGGACATAATCTCCGTTGTGCCATCCATCATCCACCATCTGCTCCGCTTCCTCCCGCGAATCGGCTATGACGGACACCGTGCGCTGAAGTGTCTCGGTGATTTCTATATCAAAACTCTTCATGTTGAATCTCCTGTATGAAATAATGTCAGCTCTCAGATTTTGCAGGGAGCACGAGGCCGGGGAACGCAGACCATCTTGCGCTCAAAAAGGCAGTCGGACGTGAGCCACGATGCATCACCTGCGGGAAGCGGCTCGTGGATGGCATCGGACAGCGTGCAGTTGTGGCTGCGGTGCCGTGCGTTCAGAGCAGCCAGCAGGATTTCAGCCACCGCGATGGCCAGTGCAAAGAGAGAGCAGAACGGATTTTCAAAATATACCTGCATAGTCTGCCTCACTCCATGCAGATGCAGGGCATCTTCTGACCGCCAACCATCAGGGTGACGCTGTGACTTTCCAGATATTTCTGGAAGATGTACACCTCGTCGATGGTCAGCGAGATGATGTTGCCGTCCATGTCGGCGCGCACCAGAATGACCGGGCCGGTCAGATAGCGTCTGCCGCCCAGTTCCAGCACCTGCTTGGGGTTATAGCTGAGCAGCAGAGAGGTGGCAGGAATGTTCAAATAGGCGTCGTCCTCATCGAAGCAGGGCAGAATGTCGGACACCTCATCCAGCGTGATGACGGTAAGCTCCATGTCCGGGGCGATGGCGGCGAGATAGACTTCACCGGAAGTGCGGCGCTCTGCCAGCGTCGAGCAGATGTGCATATCGATGGTGACTTTTTCGGAACGGATGGTAGTGTTATTCATAGGCATTTTCTCCTTTTTGGTAAAAGAAAAAGACCCGGGGTGGGTCTTTCGGTACGATGTGATCAGCGTTCTTCGCTGTGCTGGTGCTTTTTCTGCCACTGAGTCAGCAGTCGAACGACGATGTTCTCCATCTGCTCGGGCGTATAGCCTTTCGGAAAATACTTTTTCAGAGCGTCGTTTGCGAACACGAGCTGCGTGGACTTGTTCTTCTCCAGCAGGCCAACGATCTGCTCCTGCATCTCGCGCGGAGTGGAGTTTTCCGGGAAATATTTGCGCAGGGTATCGTTTTTGATAACGACCTTATCCAACTCATCTTTCTTGACTTCGTTCATGATGACGTAAGCCGAGTCAGATGATAAATGACCCTCTTCGGCCAGCTTCCTGAGCTTCTTTGCTTGAGAAAATGAGGGAGCATTCTGTGTGGCATCCATTGCTTCGATAAATGCTTTTTGCTGTTCTTCATTGAGATAAGACAGCTCAACAGCGGGATTCAAGGAAATCTGCTTTTGGTCTACCATATCCAGAAGCTGGGAAACAAGATAGGTCAAGCGGATAAAGCGGCGAACTGTTTCACGGCTCTGATTATTTTCAGCGCCGAGCTTTTCATTGCTTCGCAACTTCGACACATCGTGTGTCGAAGTCAAATCAGACCTTGCACCCTGATGCTTCATTGCTTCCATCTTCATCTTGTATGCAAAGGCGCGCTCACTGGGCAGGATGTTTTCTCGTTGGAGATTCGAGTCCACCATCAATATGGTGGCGGCATCGTCCGACATATCACGGACAATGACCGGCACTGTTTCCAAACCTGCAAGCTGTGCAGCGTGCTGGCGGCGATGGCCAGAAATGATTTCATAACCTCCTTCCGGGCGTGGGCGGGCGATGAGCGGCGTCAGCACACCGTACTGCGAGATGCTTTTGACAGCGTTCTCCATTTCTTCGTCATCTTGCACCCGAAATGGATGGTTTTTGAATGGAAACAACTCTGCAATAGGAATCTGTTGTACCTGCTCCCGCTGCTCTGCATGTCGGGATTCTTCGGTCGAAAAAATCTCATCGACTCCTTTCAGCGCTACGTTTAAGCCGTTTTTCGGCATCCGCCAGCACCTCCTTTGTGAGAGACTTATAGGCATCTGCCACTTTACCCTTGGGGTCATACTGGAAGATGCTTTCGCCGGTCGTGCTGATTTCAGCCGCTCGGACAGAGCGCGGAATAGTCGGCTCGAAGACCTTGATTTTTCCGCCGTAGGCTTGGCGGATCAGATTGCTGATCTGCTTGTCGTAAGTGGTGCGGCTGTCTGTCATGGTCAGCAGGATGCCCTCGATTTTCAAGTGCGGGTTTATCTGCCGCCTAACTTTCTGGACAGTCTGGAGCAACTGTTCCAAACCCTTGACAGGAAGGTACTGCGCCTGCACCGGAATCAGCGTGGTGTCTGCTGCGGCCAGCGCGTTCACGGTCAGCATCCCAAGCGACGGCGTACAGTCGATTAAAATGTAATCGTACTTGCGCTTCGCTGTTTCCAACACCTGCATGAGCACTTTTTCACGGCTCATGCAGTTGACAAGGGAAACTTCCAGACTCGCCAGTTCGATGTTGGCGGGGATAAGGTCAACACCCTCGTCATGGTGCAGGATGCCCTCACCGGGCGGAATGCTCTGGTCATTCATAGCTTTGGCCATCAGGGTGGACAGTGTGGTGGGCAGTTCATCCGGTTGCTGCCAGCCCATGCTGATAGTCAAGCTGCCCTGCGGGTCAGCATCTACAAGCAGGACTTTTTTGCCCTCGGCAGCAAGGCCGATGCCCAGATTTTCGCAGGTCGTGGTCTTGCCAGTGCCGCCTTTCTGGTTGACAATGGCAATCGTGGTACATTTCTTTGCGATAAAATCACCCCCTTGGTGAGCCATGCGCAAAGTCATGGTTTGTTCGATTTTGATAGACTAGCTGCATTGTGGTCGGTGCGTTGTACAGAGAGGCAAGCAGATATTGTTTCATGTTTCGGATTGGGCTGCTGTTCTCTGCAAGGCACGTCAGCACAAAGCGGATGTGGTCAGCGTTCAGCTTCATGAACCGGCTGCGCACCACCTCGGCAGGCTTATCGTCTCCAGCGATGCGCAGCATCTTGCGGTTGGTGGCGCAGGTGTCCACCAGCAACTCTACGATTTGATAGATGGTGTCCTCATCGTCCGGGCAGAGCCGGAGAAGAAGCTCGACCTCCAAGGACTGAGAAAAATATTCTTCCAGTTGTTCGCGCTGGCCCATCCCGTCTGTTTCTTCCGAATTGAAGGGATAAGTCTCATTCATCTCAGTATTATTCTTATCAGTCTTATTACATCGTGGTTTTGCAGGGTCTTGACTTGTGCTCTTGAAGCCTCCAGATTCGTGATTTTCACGATTCTGGAATCGTGCTTTTGAAGAATCTGCCGAAAAGTTTTTCACATACACCAAACTTGGCCTTCCTAAACCTCTGCGTTTTCGTTCAATCAAACCAAATTCTTCAAGCTCCCGTAGCAACTTCGTCGCTTTGTTGTCTGCGCAACACAATGACCTCTTGACATCCTCAATCGTGAAGATGATGAACACCCGACCTTGCTCGTCCAGCCAGCCATTCTTGGCCGACAGGCTCATGCGATCGAGCAGGATGCCGTAGAGTGTTTTGGCATCCGTGGACAGGCTCTGGAACCGCTGCTCCTGAAAAAGAGCCTTTGGAATGCGGTAGAAGGAGAAAAGCTCTCCAGTCTGTCCGTAGAAGTAGTCAAGGGTCATGCGGTTGGTTCACAGATAAAAAACAGCGATAATATATCGGCATAGTTGAGAAAACCTCCTTGTCAATACTTTTGGGGAAAATAAAAAGCGCAACTTTGATGTGTGAAATCAAAATTGCGCTAAGTAAGCTGTCAGAAAAAACTTTTCTCGTAAATGACCTTCTCTCTGAGCAAAACCCATTGACACACTTGAAAATTGGGTGGTAAAATTGCCTTGTAGGCGGAGCATGATTCCTGGAAGCAGGATTCAACTGTGAACCTTTTTGGTGGATAGAACGTATCAACGCGATATTAAGCCTGTCCCCGCACTTTCGTGTGGGGGTGTGTTTCGATACCGTTCGGGAGAGCGCTTGCATGGCATGCAAGAGGTCAGCGGTTCGATCCCGCTATTCTCCACCAAAAAAGCACTGTACTTCGTAGGAAGTATGGTGCTTTTCTTTTTTATTCCGGCAAAAAGATCAGGGGTGCACCGCTCGCCATGCAGACGGGCCAGTGACACCCCCGATCTCAATCGAAACCGTTATCTGATTTAACGCTTGCAGTGTTTTCCGCGCCGCGCCGCCAGCTCCATACCAAGGCCCGCCTGCGTATCTCTACGCTGGCGGTCTTTTTATGGGCGCGGGTGGATTACGCAAGCCGCGCATCTAAAAAAGCCCCGCAGGGGCTTTTTTCCCCGCCGGACTGTTCGGCGGGTCGATGCTGTTCGAATCCACCCGCCTAGCCTCCGGGAAGGTTATTACAAAACAGAAACTCCAGTACCCGGTTCGGATACTGGAGTTCTTGGTGGGCGCGGGTGGATTCGAACCACCGAAGCTGAAAAGCAGCAGATTTACAGTCTGTCCCCATTGGCCACTCGGGAACACGCCCATATCCTATTTGCAGTCATCGCTGACTGCCTGTATATTTTATCATCTGAAGTGGCATTTGTCAACTACTTTTTCCACAGATTTTCTCTTTTTCTGTCGTTCTCTATTTTCCTGCGTTTTACCGCAATAAAAGCACTTTCTATAACAGCAAAAGACCCCAAAACGTTTTCCGTTTTGAGGTCTTTTTGGAGCTGGTGACAGGAGTTGAACCTGCAACCCACTGATTACAAATCAGTTGCGCTGCCATTGCGCCACACCAGCATCGGTTACCTAGATAGTATACCACCAGCGGGCGGGTTTGGCAAGGCTTGATTTCTGATTCTACGGTTATTCCACGGTCACGCTCTTGGCGAGATTGCGGGGCTTATCCACATCACAGCCGCGCAGAACAGCCATATAGTAGGCAAACAGCTGCAGCGGAACGATGAGCTGCAGGGGCATCAGCAGGTCATCGTAGTCATCCAGACGCACCACATAGTCGGCCACGCCATCGGGCACCACAGCATCCCGGGTGGTGAAGAGCAGGACCTTCGCGCCGCGGCTCTTGGTCTCCTTGGCGTTGGAGATGGTCTTTTCGTAGACCTGCTTCTGGGTGGCAAGAGCGATCACCGGCACGCCGTCTGTTACCAGACTGATGGTGCCATGCTTGAGCTCGCCCGCCGCATAAGCATCCGAGTGGACATAGCTGATCTCCTTCAGCTTCAGGCTGCCCTCCAGCGAGAGCGAATAGTCGAACCCGCGGCCGATGAAGAAGCAGCTCTGGGTATTGACGAAACGGCTGGCCAGATACTTGATCTGCTCACAATCGGCCAGGCGGGGCTTGATGACCTCCCCGGCCCGGAGCAGCTCTGCCGTCAGGCGGCGGATCTCGGCATCGGTCTGCATTCCCCGGGCGTAAGCCAGCCGCAGGGCGAACAGGTAGAGCACGCACATCTGCACCATGTAGGCCTTGGTGGAGGCCACAGCGATCTCAGGGCCGGCATAGGTGTACATGACATAGTCCGCCGCGCGGGCAATGCTGCTGCCCACCACGTTCACAATGGCCAACACCGGCACACCCCGGCTCTTGGCCAGCTTGAGGGCTGCCAGCGTATCGCTGGTCTCGCCCGACTGGCTGATGATGATGACCAGATCCTCCGGCCGCAGGATGGGGTTCCGGTAGCGGAACTCGCTGGCAATCTCCACCTGTGCAGGCACCCGGGCCAGCGCCTCGATGGCAGCCTTGCCCACCATGCCCGCATGCATGGCCGTGCCGCAGCCCACCAGATGCACCGTGCCGATGCGGCGCAGCCGCTCATCCGTCAGCTCAGGAACGCGCAGGTCGGGCAGACCGTTCTCCACACGGGGACTCACCGTGGCCGTGATGGCCGCAGGCTGTTCGTTGATCTCCTTCAGCATGAAGTGCGGGTAGCCGCCCTTTTCAGCGGCTTCCTGATCCCAGTTGGCGGTCAGAACCTCCCGCTCCACCGGCTCCGCGAACTCATTGTAGAAGCGGATGCCGTCGGCGTTCACCACCGCCATGTCCCCCTCTTCCAGCACGCTGTACCGGCGGGTATATTTCAGCAGCGCCGGGATATCCGACGCAATAAAGTTTTCCTCTTCGCCCCAGCCCACGATGAGCGGGCTCTCCCGCTTGACCGCGAACAGGGTATCCGGGAAATCCCGGAACAGAACAGCCAGCGCATAGCTGCCCCGTACCATGGCCAGAGCGGCGCGCAGGGCTTTGAGGGGCTCGCCCTCATAACAGCTGTCGATGAGCTTGACCAGAACCTCGGTGTCGGTCTCGCTCTCAAAGGTATAGCCCTTGGCCATGAGCCGCTCCTTCAGCACACCATAGTTCTCGATGATGCCGTTGTGGACGATGCTCACCCGGGGCGTGGAATGCGGGTGGCTGTTCACATCGCTGGGCTCCCCATGGGTCGCCCACCGGGTGTGACCGATGCCGCAGCCGCTCCGGGCCAGGGCCTCCACCGCCAGCCGCTTGCGCAGCTCCGCCAGACGGCCCTTGCTCTTGACCACCCGGATGCCGCCCTCCAAAGCCAGGGCCACACCGGCGGAATCATAGCCGCGGTACTCCAGCTTTTCCAGACCATCCAGCAAAACATCCTGTGCATTCCGTTTTCCAACATAACCAACAATGCCACACATACAAAACACCTCCATGCCGACAGCCCGGCGCAAAAACGCGCGCAGCACAGCTGTCAGCCTCCTGTAACAGTTTATGTTCTTGTATGGCTTTCTTTGAGGGGATCTGTTACGGTATCACTGCCGATTTTTGCCCCTCTCTGCGGCTGGTATAGCCCATGGTCAGCCGGAGAAACATCCGCCGAATTTTTCGATGATTCCTCTCCTCGTCACCCTCACGGCTGTCACCCGTGTGGCCCGGCGCTTTGTGTCAGCTGGTGGTAGACATCACTCCTCTCAATTAGAATCCTCTTAGACAAAGCTCTGCTATTAAACCCCACCGTCATCCCTTCGGGATGACACCGCCCCTACTAGGGGCGGCCTTGGCAGAGCAATACAGTTTGTGTATATAGGGAAACTTTACGAAATGCCAAGGGCCCCACTATTAGGGGGGCTGGCGGGCGTAAGCCCGCCTGAGGGGTTTGACCCATTATCTTTTTCCCAGCATCTTATGCAGCTTCGGCCGCCACACCAGCTGATACACCTGCAGCAGGTTATGGAGCGCCCGGTCATACAGCAGAAAGGCCACGTTACCCATGGCAAGGGTGGCCAGCGAGACCGCCAGCGCGGTGGTCTTCAGCTCCTGCGAAATGCTGCCCGCAGGCACCAGCAGCAGCACCAGCCCGTACATGGCCAGCACGGCACCGTTGCAGAGCAGCAGCTTGCACAGCACCCGCACCAGCGGCAGACGGATGCGCTCAAACCGGGGCTTGACCAGCGGGTAATACCCCAGCAGGAACACAAAGACCAGCGCCACCTCCTTATCCGGCACAAAGAGCAGGCTGAGCAGGCTCACCGCGCCGTAGGCTGTCAGGGCCATGGTCCTGCCGCACTCCACGCAGACCGTAGCGATAAGCAGGCTGGCCACCGCCGGGGCAATGAACATCAGCACCGGCACCACGGCCCCCAGCAGCATCAGGGCCACGCTCAGGGCAGCAGCCATGCCGCAGTAGGCCATAGCCCAGCTCTTGCGGGCCCTCACGGCAGCTCCCAACGCACGGGCTGGTTCTCCGGGTCCAGCGGCTCCACCGCATGGCGCAGGCCCAGGATCATAATATTGTCGATCAGGCTCTTGTTCAGCTTGACATCCAGCATCCCGTAGGCGCGCACCAGATCGTTTGCCGCAGCCAGCGACTGCCGCCGGGCATTTTCCAGTGCAGCACCGGGGTCCTCGACACCATTGACCAGATACACATTGTACCGCTCGGCCCGCTTGTCATCGGCCACACGGCCCGCCTTATCCAGCAGGTAGAACACCCGCCCGATGCAGCTGCCGATATAGCGCATACTCTTGCGCTGGCTGTTCTCATCGGTGGCGAGCGTGGAGTAGAGCGCGCCGTAGATGTTGCTCATAGGCTCGGCAACCTCGGTGTAGTTCTTGGCGTTCAGGTTCATCTGAACGATCGCCTGCTCCTGCTCCTGTTCAAACAGCCGCTCCAGCGCGGGGTTCTCCTGCACGGCCTTTTCGTAGGCGCGGCGGAGCAGGATGCGGTCGATGGTGCGCTTCACCCGCTGTTTGAAGGGCAGCTCGTCACCGCGGCGGTCCTGCAGCTTATGCCAGCCCAGCAGCACCTCCACCTGCGCGGCCAGCCGGATACCCTGCGTCTGGCACATCATCGGCCTCCAGCAGAGCGTCCAGGGCAGGCGCACCTTTTTGCAGGTCGCCTCCCGCCCGGCCAGGCTGTCTGACAGCAGTGCAAACAGAACCCCGTTGTGCTGCAGCTGACTGCACGAGTAGAGCCCGTAGGTCGTGTTCAGCTGATACTGCACGCCCCGCAGATACCACTGGTAGATATTATAATCCCGGATGGTGAGCTCCGGAAGATAAGGCCGCATCCGACCGTCCATGTCTTTTTGTTCTCCTGTTTACTTTTTCTTGAACTCAACGGTACGCTTCCCGTCAAAGCCCTGCTTGGGCATCGGCTTTGCCTTGTGCTCAAACTTGGGGGCCTCATAGTACATATACAGCTGGCAGGGGATCATACCGTTGTACATCTTGCGGCGCTTGTTGGCGCGCTTGCCGTAGTGGCTCTCAAACTCCATATCGGCAGTGATGGCGTACAGGCCCGCGCAGGGATGCTCGGCCATCTGCCGGCCCAGGGTGCGGGCCAGCTTTGCGGCACCCTCGATGGTGTTCATCCGCTCGCCGTACGGGGGATTGGTCAGAACGATGGCTTCGGGCTTTGCCGCAAAGTCAGCGACATCGGCCACCTCAAAATGGCAGCGCTTTTCCACACCGGCCAGCTTTGCGTTGGCATTGGCCAGTGCCACGGCGGCGGGGTCGATATCGTAGCCAAAGGCTTCAAAGCCCACATCCAGCTTGGACTCTGCCAGCGCTTTCTGGCGCTGCTCGGCCCAGAGGGAAGCGGGTACAAAGCTGTAACGCTCGGCGGCAAAGCGGCGCTTGAGGCCGGGGGCAATATTCATGGCCTTCTGGGCGGCTTCGATCAGCAGGGTGCCGCTGCCGCAGAAGGGATCCTCCACCAGACTGTCGCGGCGGACACGGCCCAGGTCGGCAATGGTCGCGGCCAGCGTCTCACGGATGGGGGCCTCCATGGCGTTGCGGCGGTAGCCGCGCTTGTGCAGGCCCTCGCCGGTGGTATCCAGCATGATCTCGCAGACATTCTTGCGCAGCATGAAGCGGATCTTGTACTCCGCGCCGGTCTCGGGCAGAACAGAGGTATGATGCTTGTTCATCAGGCGCTTGACCACAGCCTTTTTGATGATGCTCTGGCAGGCAGGCACGCTGGTGAGCTGGCTATTCAGGGAAGAGCCGGTCACAGGGAAGGCGGCATCGGCGGGCAGCAGCTCTTCCCAGGGGATGCTGTACACGCCGTCAAACAGCTCATCGAAGGTGGAAGCAGGGTAGGTATTGAGGAGCAGCATCACGCGCTCCACCGTGCGCAGGTTCAGGTTGGCGGCAGCGATCATCTCCGGCCCGCCCGCAAAGGTCAGGCGGCCATCCCCTACCCGGATGTTCTCGGCCCCGATACGGGTCAGCTCAAATTTCGCAGTTGCCTCGCAGCCAAAGAAGCAGGGTGCGATCAGTTCAAATTTTGCAGGCATTCTGGTTCCTTTCTTGTCCGTGGGCGTTGCCGCACCACCAAAAAACAGGCCCGCCCCGCTGGGGCAGGCCAGATTCGTTCTATGGCTCAGCGGCCGCGGCGGGAGCGCGGTGCATAACCGCCGCCGCGGCGGTTGTTGGTCTCGTGGTCGAGGTCGGCCATCTTTTCCTCGCTCTGGCTCTTGAAGCGGCTCATCATATCCTCAAAGCTCAGGTTATCGCTCTTGGCCGGGGCCTTGGGCTGCCACACACGGGGGGCAGCGTCCCGGGCAGGGCCGCGCCCGCCCTCACGAGGGGGCCGTCCACCGCCGCGGGAATTACCGAAATGGCCGCCCTCGCGGGGGCCGTTCTGGCGCGGGCCGCCGGGCCGGGACCCACGGTCACTGCGCGGCTGACGGGGTGCCGGCGGCAGCAGCCGCTTGATGGACAGCGCGATCTTGCCGTCCGGTGCAATGTTGATGACCTGCACCTTCACAGCATCACCGTCGTGCAGCACCGTGTTGATATCCTGCACATATTCATTGGACACCTCGGAAATGTGGACCATGCCCGATTTGCCCTCTGGCAGCGCAACAAATGCGCCAAAGGGCTTTACTCCGGTCACACGGCCTTCCAGTACGTTCCCTACCTCAATTGCCAAAACTCAATACTCCTTGCTCTCTTTTTGTGGGGGCACCGGGTCTGTCCGCAGAGCTGCCCGGCGGGGTGTGCCCTCAGTTGCCGGTCACATCCACAAAGATGCGCTCGTTGGGGGCTGCGTAGTTGTAAGAATCCCGGGCGACCCACTCGGTCACATCGTCGGCATCGCCGCTGAGGATGCGCTTCATCTCCTCGTTCTGGGTCTTTTGCTGTTCGATCTGCTCGCTCAGCGTCTGTAATTCCGCACGCCGGGAACTGATGGACACCTGATTGGAGATGTAGGCCACCAGCATACTCAACAGCAGCAGAATGAAGAAAAGACGAAGGATCGTCCGCACAAACGGGCTGCGTCTGCGCTTTTTCCGGGTGGTATTTGCCATTTTTCAGCGCCTCCTGTGCTCAGCAGGCCCGAAACGCCTGTACTCTTACTTTGATACGTTAGAATTATACAACAACCGCCGTGTGCTTGGCAAGTTCTTTTTCGGTTTTTTTGCGCTTCTTTTTTGCGCGCGGCGCGCTCTGGCCTGCTCCACCCGGTTTTTGCGGGCTGCTGCCAGCGGCTGCAATACCCGCCGGGCCAGCCGGAGCGGCCCCGCCGCCAGCCAGAACAGCCCCTGTTCCAGTGCCTGCAGGGCAGGCCGCAGAAGCCGTTCGGCCCCAAAAGCGCAGAGAAAGGCGCTGCCCGGCATATACCACCGCAGCACGCCCCCGGCGCTCAGGGCGGCGGCATAGCTCTGCAGCCCCAGCAGGACAGCCCCCACAAGGGCCATATCCGGCAGGAACGCCGCCCGCCCCCTGACCGGAAACACCGCGCGCACGCTGCCCAGCACAAGGCCCAGCAGGGCGCAGGCAGCCGCCTCCTGCCCGATGAGCGCGGGCGCAAGAGCCGGTGCCATCAGCGGAGCAGCCGGGACAGAAAGCCGCCCGGGGTGCGCACGGCAGTGTACTCCACCGTGTCGATGCGGCCCGTCAGCTTCACTTCCCCGCTGTCGAGGTCGAGGCTGGTCACGTTGAGCTGCGCCCCGGTCAGCTGCAGCACGCCCCGGGCTGTTTCAATGGCGGCGCTCTCCGCGTTGCACTGCAGCACCCGCCTGACCCCTGTTACCGTCAGCTTTTCCCGGTTCTCCAGGATGAGGTCACTGTTCCCCGCCTGCTCTGCCATGCACCTCTCCCCCTTCTGGTGAAGGTTATGCAAACAGCATCCGGGATAGAACCTCTCCGTCAGCCTTTCGGGCTGCCACCTCTCCTAATAGGCGAGGCAAGAATGCAGCAGCATAAACCTGGCACCCCTATTAGGGGAGCTGGTGCAAAGTGCCTGAGAGGTTATTCCGAAATGATCTCGTACATCTCCCGGGCCACATCCTTGGTGCGGGGCTCCACATCAGAGAGCACCTTTACCTTGATGGGCCGGTTGCCGAAGGTGACCTCGATGATGTCCCCTTCCTTGACCGCCTGGCTGGCCTTGGCGATCTTGCCATTGATGAGGATGCGGCCCGCATCGGCCACCTCGTTTGCCACGGTGCGGCGCTTGATGAGCCGCGAAACTTTCAGGTATTTATCCAGTCTCATGTTATGATCCTCCAGAAAAGCAGGCCCTCTCCATCATTGCGCTTTGTCCGCCGCCGCACCTCCGGACAGGGAAGCTGGCAACGCGAAGCGTTGACTGAGAGGTTTTACAAAAAAACCGCCGGAACCACTGCGGCCCCGGCGGCAAAGATCAAACTTACAGGGTATCCTTCAGAGCCTTGCCCGGCTTAAAGACAATGCTCTTGGAAGCAGCGATGGTGATGGGCTCACGGGTGCGGGGGTTGATGCCCTGGCGCTCTGCGCGCTCACGGATCTCAAAAGTGCCAAAGCCGGAGATGGTGATCTTCTCACCCTCAGCCATTGCCTTGCTCAGTGCGTCGAAAGCGGCATTGACAGCCAGCTCGGCGCTCTTCTTGCTCATCTCGGTGTTTGCTGCAACCTGTGCAATCAGATCGGTCTTGGTCATAATGGGGTACCTCCACAAAATTTTACTCAGCTTTTTCTATCAGACAGTGGCAGGGCGTTCCTGCTCGTCTGAATCTTCGGTCTTTTGCAGCAGCTCCTGACGGAACCGCCCGGATGCAAAGGTCAGGGCCTCTTCCGCGTCCACACCAGCCAGCCGCATGGCATTGGCCGCTGCAAACAGCAGCGCCCCGGCCCGCTCGGCGGCATTTTCCGGCACCGCTTCCTCCCAGCCGCGCTCGGCAGCCTTCAGGGCAGCGGCGGCATCCTCTGCCGTCTGCGCAAACGCGCCCTTGCGGGCGGCACGCTTCTGCATCTTCTGGGCATACATCAGGGCGGGCAGGGTGGCCGGAACCGTGTTCAGCTCATCCGCCAGCGTGGTGCGGCCCTTTTCCTTATTTTTGAGCGCATCCCAGCTGTTTATACCGGCATTTTCAGCCGCCGAAGAGACAAAGATGTTCGGGTGCCGGAACACCAGCTTCTCGCACACCTCCCGGCAGACCTGCTCGAAATCGAACCGGCCCCGCTCTTCCTCAATGACGGTATGGAACGCCACCTGCATCAGCACGTCGCCCAGCTCCTCGCGCATCATGGCTGCGTCGTCGGCATCAATGGCTTCCAGAGCCTCGCAGGTCTCCTCCAGAAAGTTTTTCCGGATGGAAGCGTGGGTCTGCACCTTATCCCAGGGGCAGCCGTTTTCTCTGTCGCGCAGAATGCGGATGATCTGCAGCAGATCCTCCGCCGTGTAGCGTTCCCGTTCGGGCCAGTCCTGCATGGGTGCACTCCCCTTTCCTCTGCTCAAAAACCTGAGCTCGATTGTACCGCAGAATCTGCGATTTTTCAAGGGGACAAGCGCATTTTCCGGCTTTTCATTTCAATTGTTTCCAGAATTTTCACACTTTGCCCTGTTTCTGTGCAGAAAGGGCGGCATCCCCCTACGGGGACACCGCCCTTTCAAGGCTTTTGGGTTAGAGCTGTGCGCCGCACTTGTTGCAGAACAGCGCATCCTCAGAGACCGGCGCGCCGCACTGGGGGCAGGTCTTTTTGTCCGTGTCAGGCTTTTTGTCCTTTTCCACGGTCGGCTCAATGGTGATGCCGCCGCCCTCGGCGGGCTCCTCGTCCAGATCGTGGGTGATGACCTCAGCAGCGGGGCCAAGGCTCTCCTTGAGGGCGTTCAGGTTGGCCTCGATGCTGCTGATCATCTCGATATACTTATCCACAAGGGGCTGGTTCTCCTCGTTGCCCTTGGCCAGGCTGTAGACCAGTGCACCCAGCTGACGCTGTGCCCGGGCAAGCTTGGTCTGTTCCGAGACGATCTTTGCCTGCGTTCTGCCGCGCTCTGCCAGATCCATGGCGGCATTGCGGCCCTTTTCCGCATATTCCAGACCCATTTCCTTGATCTTATTGAAATCCATAATGACACCTCTCTTACGGGCATTGGCCCTGTGTGTGCTGTCAGATGATGGTTTCATTATAGCGCACTCAGGCACTGATTGCAACGAATCCACCGCAACTTTTACAGTTTCGTGCGGATTTGGAAACAGTTTTTTCGCATTTGAACAAGAGAATGGAACATTTTCCCCGCAGAGCGCGATTTTATTTTACGGCACTGCCGTAGAACTCCCGCAGCATGCTGTCGGCGGGCAAAAGCTCCAGATCCAGCGGGACCACGTGCTCAAAGCGGCGGGCAGTCTCGTCCCAGAGCTCGGCGTTGTGGCCCTCCAGCGTGAACTGGCGGCGCACGATGCCCAGCAGCCTGGAGATCAGGCCCAGCTCATAGGTAAAGGAGGTGTCCAGCAGAAAGTCCGCCGTGGTCTTGAAGCCCTTGATATACCGGGTCTCGCCGTCCAGCACCCGGTCCCACATGGCAAGGGTTTTTTCAGGGCTGCGGCCCCGGGCGGCAGCGTCCCGCAGGGTGCGGCGGCACAGGCGGATGTCCTGGGTGTTGATGACCCGGCGGCCGTCGATGGCATATTCCTCCCGCAGGCCGGCGTAGATGCGGTAGACATCCTCCGCAGGCACAAGGCCGGTGAGCTCCGGGTTCAGGGCATGGATCCCCTCCACGATGCAGACACCGCCCTGCAGGTCCACGGCCTCGGTCTCGTCGGAGCGCCGCTCGTTGGCAAAATCATAGATGGGCAGGGTGGTCCGGCCCGTCTCGCTCAGCTCATGCAGGCACTGCCGGACAAGGGGCAGGTCCATGGTATCGGGGTTTTCGTAATCCAGGGTGCCGTCGGGCAGGCGGGGGTAGAACTCCGCCCCACGGAAAAAATTATCCAGGCTGACCACATGGGCGTATGTTCCCTGCCGGATCAGCTCCTCGGCCAGCTTGTGGGCGCTGGTGGTCTTGCCGCTGGCCGACGGGCCGGTGAGCATGACGATCTTGGTGCCGGAAAGGCGCACCTTTTCGGCGGCGTACTTCACGCGGTCGCGGTAGCTCTGCTCACTCAGGGCGGCAAGTTCCTGCGGACTGCGGGCGGCAACGTTGTACAGCCCGACTTCAACCAGACGTTTCGGGACCCAAATCGTGATCATAAAAATCAGCCACTCCTTTTTTGCGCTCCAGTACCTCCGCAAAGCGCTGGATATACTCTGTCGGATACTTGAAATTGAAGATGCGCTGCATCCGTCGGCCGCCGTCGGCCACCAGCTTGGTGCTGCCGCCTGCTCCGGCCGAAAGGATGGTCTGGACTTCCTCCATGATATAGATATTATAGTACCCCTCGTGGCCCGGCTTGCACCAGCCCACATTTTCCAGATTCTGCAGGGTGTTCTTCTGACGGTAGAGGTAATAGGGGCGATATCCTGCATCGGCCAGCAGCTGGCATTTTTCCAGCATGGCCGCTACGTCTGCGTAGTCGTTCTCCTTCTGGTCCTCGATGACGATGCGGGAGGCCCGCTTGAGGGTCAGGGTGTGAACGGTGATGTTCTCGGGGTCCAGCGCGATGGCCTGCCGCAGGCTGTGCTCAAAGCCCGCGACCGTATCGCCGGGCAGGCCCGCGATGAGGTCCATGTTGATGTCCTCATGGCCCGCCCTCCGGGCATCGGCATAGCAGTCCAGGATATCCTGCGCCGAGTGCCTGCGGCCAATGCCCGCCAGCACCTCGTCCGAGAAGGTCTGGGGGTTGATGGAAATGCGGGTGGCACCGTACTCTTTGATGACAGCCAGCTTTTCGGCATCGGTGCAGTCAGGGCGGCCCGCTTCCACCGTGTACTCCACCACCTTGGAAAGGTCGAAGTTCTCCCGCACCGTACCCATGAGCTGGCGGAGCTGGTCAGCGGACAGGCTGGTGGGGGTGCCGCCGCCGATATAGATGCTGCAC
Organism: Faecalibacterium sp. Marseille-Q0746; assembly: GCF_017377595.1. Lineage (NCBI taxonomy): Bacteria > Bacillati > Bacillota > Clostridia > Eubacteriales > Oscillospiraceae > Faecalibacterium > Faecalibacterium sp. Marseille-Q0746. Next base: position 58,450 of record NZ_JAFREI010000016.1, read on the forward strand.
AGCTTCAGTCCTGCCTTGTCGGCCTGCTCCCGGATGGCCTCCACCTCTCTGCACAGGCAGTCCACATAGGGCTGCACCAGCTTGCGGTCCCGGTCAAGGTTGCAGCTGACAAAGCTGCAGTAGCTGCACCGGGAGGGGCAGAACGGGATGCCGAGATACAGGCTGTACGTTTTTGGGGCGCTGCCCAGCTTCAGGATGGGCTCCTGCAGGTCGGCGATGGCCTTGGCCATGTCGTACTTCTGCCGGGAGCAGTCAAAACGCTCCAGAAAGAACCGGTCGATGTCGGCTTCGGTCCAGCCCGCGGCCCGCTTGTCGTGAATGAGCCGCACCGGGCGCACGCCGGTCATCTTGCCCCAGGGCGGGCGGATGCCGGTCCAGCTCCGCAGCAGGTCATAGGTCAGGCTGGCAAGGGTGAACTCCACCGTCTCGCCGCCTGCTTCCACGGGGCGGGGCAATGGAGCCGCCGCATCCCTGCTCTGGCCCTGCTCCCGCACCATGGCGTACAGACTATCCTCTTTTTTCTCGGCCCAGACACAGTCCTCGCCCTCTTCCGGCAGGGTAAGGGTGAGCGGAGCCATGGGGTAAAACAGGCGCACCAGATGCTCCACCTCGTAGCCGGAGGGCAGGCCGGTAATATAAATCTTCATGTTTTTCTCTCTTTATCCTTAAAAATCCGCATTCCCGCCGCGCAGGGCGCTGCGGATATAGAAATTGTTCGCCAGTTCCTCGCCAAGGGTAGAAAAATCCCCGTGGCCGGGCAGCAGCTGGGTCTCTTTGGGGATGGGCAGGCCCGCCAGCTTGCGCAGGCTGGCATCCATTTTCTGCATACTGCCGCCCTCCAGATCGGTGCGGCCAATGCTGCCCTGGAACACGGTATCGCCCACAAAGAAATAGTCCCCGCACAGCAGCACCACACCGCCCTCGGTATGGCCGGGGGTGTGCCAGACGGTAAAGGTCAGCTCATCCACGGTGAGTTTTTCCCCCTCCTGATAGCCGCTGTCCGCGCTTTTCAGGGGAAAGAGCTGGCTGCCCCTGCAGTCGGCAGGCTCACAGTAGATCCTGGCCTTCCACTCCCGGCTCAGCACCTCTGCACTGCCCACATGGTCATAGTGGCCGTGGGTGCAGAGGATGGTGGTGAGCGTCGCGTTGTTCTCTTTAAAAATTTTATCGTACTCCTGCACTTCGGCAGCGGGGTCAATGACCACTGCATGGCCCGCATCGGAGATCAGGACAAAGCTGTTGGTATAAAGCGGCGCAGCGCCGAGAAGATGAAATGCTTTCATATCCTATATCCTTCTAACTATTCAGATGTTCCGGCTTTGCCGGGGGCGGGCCGTTACGAGTGGTGCGTCCACTCGTCCGTGTCGATGACAATGGTACAGGGCCCCTCGTTCACCAGAGACACCTGCATATCCGCGCCGAACTCGCCGTGCTGCACGTCCCTGAGGCCCTGCCGGTTCATCTCGGCAAGGAACAGCTCGTAGGCATCCACCGCAAGCGGGGCCCGGGCCGCTTTGATAAAGCTGGGGCGGTAGCCCTTTTTCGTGTCGCCGTAAAGCGTGAACTGGCTGACCACCAGTGCCGAATAGCCCAGGTCCTTTGCACTGAGGTTCAGCTTGTCGTTTTCGTCCTTGAAGATGCGCAGGCCCGCACACTTATCCGCCAGCTTGGGCACGATGTCCAGCGTATCGGTATCCCGGACACCCAGCAGGATGACCAGGCCGGGGCCGATGGAACGGGGCTCCCCGCCGTTGACCCGGACAGAAGCGGAGGACACTGCCTGAATGACTGCACGCATGGTTTAACTCCTTGTCACTTTGAGCACATCCTTGACCTTGGACAGACGCGCCACCACACGGTTCAGGTGCTCGGTATTGTTGATGCCGATGGTCAGGCTGACCACGGCGCAGTTGTTTTCCACCTGACGGGCGTTCATGGTGTAGATGGGCACCCGGATATCGGCCAGAGCGCTCAGCACATCCCGCAGCAGCTCGTTGCGGTCCAGCGCCACGATCTCAAGGCCGGCCTTGTAGCTGTCCTTGACGCTGTCGGCCCAGTAAGCCTTGACCCAGCGGGGGGCGTTGGTGGGATCCTTCATGCTGGAGATGGCATTGACACAGCTCTGCTTGTGGATGGACACGCCAAAACCGCGGGTGATAAATCCCACGATGGGGTCGCCGGGCAGCGGGCTGCAGCACTTGGCAAACTTGATGGGGGTGTTGTCGAAGCCCTCCACCACCACACCGTCGGTGGCGTGGACCTTGCTCAGATCCACCTTGGCCAGCTGCTCGTTCTTGCCCTCCTCGCTCTTCCGCTTCTGCCACTCTTCCTTCAGCTTGGGCAGGCAGTTTGCAACGGTGATGCCGCCATAGCCGATGGCGGCATACAGCTCCTCGGCGTTGTTCTGGCGCAGGCGGCGGCAGCAGCTGCCGATAAATTCATCCAGCTCGTCGTCGGGGATGAAGATCATCTCCCGGCGCAGCTCCCGGGCCAGCGTGTCGCGGCCCTCCTGGATGTTCTCCTCCCGGCGCATCTTCTTGAACCAGTTGCGGATCTTACTCTTGGCCTCGCTGGTACGCACGATCTTCAGCCAGTCGCGGCTGGGGCCCTTGTCCGCCGGGCCGAGGATGACTTCAATGATCTCGCCGGTGGAAACAACGTGGTCAATGGGCACCATCCGGTTGTTGACCTTGCAGCCCACCATCCGGTTGCCGACGGCGGAGTGGATGGCATAGGCAAAGTCGATGCAGGTGGCACCCGTGGGCAGGTTGATGACATCGCCCTTGGGGGTAAAGGCAAAGACCTCCTCGGGCAGCAGGTCGCTCTTCAGGTCATGGAGCAGGTTGCCGGAGTCCTCGCTGACGCGCTGGTTTTCCAGCAGCTGGCTGACCCAGGCCAGGCGCTCGTCCAGCTTATCGTGGCCATCCAGCCCTTCCTTGTACTTCCAGTGGGCGGCAACGCCGTACTCTGCCTGTTCATCCATCTTGCGGGTGCGGATCTGCACCTCAAAGGGGATGCCCTCGTGGCCGATGACGGTGGTGTGCAGGCTCTGGTAGCCGTTGGGCTTGGGGGTGGAGATATAATCCTTGAAGCGGTTGGGCAGCGGGTGGTACATATCGTGGATGAGGCCCAGGGTGCTGTAACACTCAGCCAGCGTATCCAGAATGACACGGACGGCATAGATATCGTAGATCTCATCGAAGGACTTGTTCTGCATGATGGTCTTGCGGTAGATGCCGTAGATGCTCTTGACCCGGCGCTTGATGGTGGCACCCTCGATGCCGCTCTCCTTCAGCCGCAGCTCGATGACACCGGACACTTTGGCAAGGAACTCCTCCCCTGCACGCTCGCTCAGCATCTTGCTGATCTCCTCGTAGCCCACGGGGTCAAGGTAGTGCAGGCTGCGGTCCTCCAGCTCCTCCTTGACGTTCAGGATGCCCAGACGGTTGGCGATGGGGGCATAGACCTCCATCGTCTCACGGGCCTTGTCGCGGCGCTTCTGCTCAGGCCAGGCATCGCCGGTGCGCATATTGTGGAGCCGGTCGCAGAGCTTGATGATCATCACGCGGACATCCCGGCTCATGGCCAGCAGCATCTTGCGCAGGTTCTCGGCCTGCAGCTCCTCGATGTTGGAGAACTGGATCTTGGTCAGCTTGGTCACGCCGTCCACCAGCAGGGCCACTTCCTCGCCAAAGGCGGCGGTCAGGTCCTCCAGCGTGGTGGGGGTGTCCTCCACCACGTCATGGAGCAGGGCGGCGGCAATGCTCTCCGAATCCATGCCCAGATCCAGCACCAGGCGGGCCACGGCCAGCGGGTGGCAGATGTAGGGCTCGCCGCTGCGGCGGCAGACCCCGTTGTGCGCCTTGTTGGCAAGGTCGTAGGCCTTGGTGATCATCTCCATGTTGTAGGCCTTGCCGCTGGCCTTGATGGCCTCGCAGAGCTTCTCCCAGGTAACGATCTCAGGCCGTACCTCGCTGGGCAGAGCACCCTCGGGCGCGTCGGCCGGCAGGGCCGTGGCGTTCACGGTAGACACCTCCGGCACCGGCTGATGCAGATGCGTTTTTGCGGAGTAAAGATCCTCCGCCGGTTTCTTTCCCTCTGGCATATTTTTACTCCTCCAGACATTTCAGGATGGGGGCATCGGCCAGGTTTTTCTTGCCTGCCGTGGGAACCAGCTCCCAGAACTTTGCCCCGCCGCGCTCCACGGCGGCGATCAGGCCCACCTGTTCCAGGGCCGTCAGGGCCACCAGCGTTTTGCCGGTGTGCTCCTCCCCCAGCTTTGCAAACAGGGGCTGCATATCCTCGGCGTGCCAGCGCCGGGCCTGCAGTTCCCGGTAAACGGTAATGATATCACTGCGCTCCGGTGCGATCAGGGCGCGCTGCTGGGCAGTCAGCGGGCTGCCGCGGCGCAAAGCCTGCACCAGCGCGGTCTGCTGAGCGGCGGCGTTGCCAAAGCCCGCCGGGTGCAGCTCCAGAATGCGTCCCGAAAGCTGTGCGCCCCGGGCGGCCTCGTAAACCGAGAGGCTCAGGGCCGCGTCCACCACATCGCCGGTGGCATAGGGCAGCTGCTCCGGGTGCATCCCGAACCAGACCGCATAGATGCAGGCATTGCCCTGCCGCAGGCGCAGGCGGCAGTGCCGCCCCTCCGAGACAGGGTAAACTCCCTCCACCACGGCCTTTTCCAGCAGGAACACCGGGGCGGGGTTCTCGGCACCGTAGGGAGCCAGCTGGTCCAGCCGCCGGACAGATTCCACGGTGATGCGGTCGAGATGGATGGACAGGTCGCATTCCAGCGGCGGGGTCACCAGCACCGGGCATTCCCGGGCGGCCCACTCGTTCAGGCGGCGGCGCAGCTCCGGCAGATTCTCCTCCCGTACCGAAAGGCCCGCCGCCATGGCGTGGCCGCCGAAGCGGAGGAGAAGATCCTCACAGGAGGCAATGCAGGCGTGCAGGTTGAAGCCCTGCACACTGCGGCCGCTGCCCTTGCCCTCGCCGTGCTCATCAATGGACACCACGATGACGGGGCGGCCAGTCTTTTCCACCAGCCGGGATGCCACGATGCCAATGACACCGGGGTGCCAGTCCCGGCCCCAGATCAGGATGACCCGGTCCTCCAGAATGGCGGGCTCGGCCTCCAACTGGGCCTGCGCAGCCTTGGCAATCTCGCCCTCGGTCTCCTGCCGGGCGGCGTTGATCTCGTTCAGTTTATGTGCCAGCTCGGCAGCGCGTTCCTCATCCTCACACAGCACCAGCTGCAGGGCGGTCACAGCGCTGTCCATCCGGCCCGCCGCGTTGATGCGGGGGGCAATGGCATAGCTGACATTCTCGGCGGTCACGGGCTTGCCGCCCAGCCCCACCTCATCCAGCAGGGCCAGAAGGCCGGGGCGGTCGGAGTGCTGCAGCAGGTGCAGGCCCGCTTTGACCAGAGTGCGGTTCTCGCCGGTCAGGGGCATCACGTCTGCCACGGTGCCCACGGCGGCAAGGTCGCCGCAGTAATCCAGCATCTCCTCGGGCGGGCAGCCGTCCAGCGCGGCACAGAGCTTGAAAGCCACACCTGCGCCGCACAGGCCCTTGAAGGGGCTGGTATCATCGGTGCGGCGGGGGTCCACCACAGCAACGGCCTTAGGCAGAGTATCATGGGGCAGATGGTGATCGGTGACGATCAGGTCCACTCCCAGTGAAGCCGCAAACTCAGCTTCTTCCAGCGCGGAGATGCCGTTGTCCACCGTCACGATGAGCTGGCAGCCCTTATCGTGGATGGACTGGATGGCATTTTTGGAAAGGCCGTAACCATCGCCTTCGCGGCTGGGCAGCATGCACTTGACGTTGGCTCCCATTCCCTTGAGGTGCTGGTAGAGCAGGGCGGTGGCGGTCACGCCGTCCACATCGTAGTCGCCAAAGACAACAATGGTCTCCTCCCGGTCGATGGCATCGAGGATGCGGGCACAGGCCTTGTCCATGTCGGTCAGGAGCATGGGGTCGGTCAGCTCTTCCTCACCCGACAGCAGGGTCAGGGCCTCGGCGGGGTCGGTGATGCCGCGTGCGGCCAGAATGCCTGCCAGCAGGCCCGCCTCTTTCTGCTGGGCGGCCAGCGTCATCTGATATTTTTCCTCGCTCCACGGCTCCCCATCCATCGTTTCCATGGCGCGGCTTTCCAGCTCCTCGGTGCTCTGCTGGGCAATGGCCGCGGTCAGCTCCTTCAGGGCAGAGCGGTCCAGCGGCTTCAGGTTCCAGGCCCGGTAGGTCGTCATAACAGTCCCTCCCCGGTCAGGCCGTCATTGGCCAGCATTCCCTGCAGCGCGGCGATCTCGCTGGAAACATCCATGGCAACGTCAGAAAGCAGGTTATCATACAGGTTGCTGTAAGCCTGATTCAGGGTGTGCAGGATGCCCGCGATGTCCCGGCGGATAGTCTCTGCATTTTCGCCCTGCTGGCCCTGCACATCGTTGTAGGTGTGCAGCAGCTTCAGGGTGGTGGGGATATAGTATTCCGCAAAGCGGCGGGCCTTGGGCAGGCTTTCCGGGTGCGCTTCCAGCCACTCACAAATGGCGGTGGTGGTCTTTTGCATCGTTTCCAGCTCTTCCCGGCCCTGCGCGTCCTGCATGAGCTGCTGCTCCTGCTCCAGCACCTTGGCAAAGCGGCGGGCCGTTTCGAGGTTGAGGGGCGTTTCGGCGGTATCCCCCTGCTCAGGCTGTGCGGGGGCGGGCTGAGGCTCCGGGCGCTCCTGCGCGGCGCGGTAATCCTCCGCCGTCAGGTACACAGTCTCCGTTTTCTCATCCAGCCATGCATTCAGCCAGCCCTTGCGGATGCTTTTTTTCAGCCGCTTGAGCGTTTTTTTCTTTTTCTGGTGGGTCAGGTCGGCCAGCATCTCTACCGGCAGGCCCTTGCCGCCGTCCATGCTGTTGGCAAGGTCGGCCAGCTGGCCCATCTGCCTGCCCGCTTCCCTCTGGGAAACGCCGCAGGCCGCCATCCAGCCAAAGCCCGCCGTGGCAAGGCCCAACACGCTGCTGACGATGCCAAGCACATTGTAGGCGGTGTTCATAGCGTAGTCCGTGCCCGTCATCAGGATGCCGCCGCCCTCAGCAGTCGACACCACAACGTCGCCCAAAGCAGCCGGCGAAATAATGCCCAGCCCGATGAGGCAGCCCAGTGTCCCCAGCCCGAAAAGCACCGCAAAGATGATGCCCACGGCCAGCAGGGCCACGCCCGAGCTGTAACGCTCCTTGGCGCATTTCCGCAGCTTTTCCACCGGGGTCAGCTCCGGGCGCGATGCAAAGAAATTTCTGGCCCACTGGGGCATTCCGGCGTACTGCTCTGCCGTGCCGCCGTTGGCATGGGCCCGCCGCTGGCTCTGGTAGTAGCTGTCCCGGGCCTGCCGCATGGCCTTGCCCGCCTCCGAGATGCCGTAATTGGCCGCATGAACAGCGGCCTTGCCCACATCAAAGGCCCGGTCGCCGATGTCCATACCTTTTCCCTCAAAGCCATGGGCAAAGGCATCGGACATGGTGTCGCCAAAGGCGCGCAGCTGCTCTTCCAGCTCCTGCTGCACCTGTTTTCCCTCGTTTTCTTGTGTTGTATCGTTTTCACGATGGTTCATCAATATTTCTCACCCTTCTGCCGGTGCATACCGGCCGATGATCGCACGGGCGACCCGCAGGCCGTCCACGGCGGCGCTCATAATGCCGCCCGCATATCCGGCCCCCTCGCCGCAGGGGTACAACCCCGCCAGCTGGGCCGATTCCAAGGTCTCCTCCCGTTTCAGCCGCACGGGGCTGCTGGTGCGGGTCTCAAGGCCCGTGAGGATGGCTTCCGGCGCGGTGTAGCCCGCAATTTTACGCTCGTAGGCGCGCAGGCCCGCCCGCAGGGTATCGGCCAGCTCCCCGGGCAGCAAAGCTCCCAGATCCGCAGCCACAACGCCCCGGTCATAGGTAGGCTCCACCCGGCCGATGTTCAGCTGGCCTTTGCCCTCCAGAAAGCTCTGCACATTCTCAGCCGGGGCCGCATACGCCCCGCCCCGGCGGCCTGCAGCGTAGGCTTTTGCCTCCAGCTCCCGCTGGAAAGCGATGGCCCTGCGCGGGTCGCCCGCAAAATCCTCAGCTCCCACGCTGACCACCACCGCCGCGTTGGCGTTTTTGCCGTCCCGGGCGTGGTAGCTCATGCCGTTGGTGACCACATGGCCGGTCTCGCTGGCCGAAGCCACCACCTGACCGCCGGGGCACATGCAGAAGGTGTACACGCACCGGTCTCCCACATGCTGGGAGAGCTGATACTCTCCGCGCGGCAGGGCCGGATGCCCGGCGGCCTCGTGGTACAGGCTCTTCTCGATCTCGCTCTGCAGGTGCTCTGCCCGGAAACCCACGCTGAAGGGCTTGCACTCCAGCACAAGACCGCTGTCCATCAGCATCCCGAAGGTATCCCGGGCCGAGTGGCCCACGGCAAACACCAGCGCTTCACAGGGGAAGGTCCCGCCGGTGGTAAAGATGCCGGTCAGCCGTCCATTCTTCTGCTCAAAACCGGTGAGGGCCGTGTTGAAGTGCACCTCGCCGCCCAGGGTTTCGATCTCCCTGCGGATGGAGGTGATAACGCCCCGGAGCAGGTCGGTGCCCACATGGGGCTTCTGCTTCCAGGCGATCTCCGCCGGGGCTCCGTGCTGCAGAAATACCTCGGTGACAAAGCCGCAGAGCTCATCCCCGATGCGGGTGGTCAGCTTGCCGTCCGAAAAGGTGCCTGCGCCGCCCTCGCCAAACTGGATGTTGGCGTTGGGGTCCAGCTCGCCGGTGGCAGAGAAGTGCTCCACAGCCTTCACACGCTCGTTCAGCGCCGGGCCGCGCTCCAGCACGATGGGCTTGTAGCCCTGCCGGGCCAGCAGCAGCGCCGCAAACAGGCCCGCCGGGCCCAGCCCGCAGACCACAGGCCGGTGGGGCAGGCGCTGGGTGCCGTTCTGAACGCTGAGATCCGTTTTGCCGCGGATAGCAACGCAGGGCGAGGCCCCTGCATACGCAGATTCCTCACCCTCGTCCTTAAGCGTTACCGCTATGGTATACACCAGCTTTGGCTGCCCGTGGCGGGCATCCACCGACAGCCTGGCCACGCCCAGATGGGCCGCCTTGCTGCGGGGGATGCGCGCCAGATGCAGCGCTTTCTCGAATGCCTGCGGCTCCCCGGCAGAGAGCGGCAGGCGGATATCTCTTACTAGTATCATCTATCAGGTTTCGCTTTCTATTTTCAGCCTCCTCACCCTCTCCGTCATTGCTAACGCAATGCCACCTCCCCCAAAGTGGGAGGCCTTGGCAATATTTGCAAACTTCATCTTTATGCCAAGGGCTCTCCCTTCGGGAGAGCTGGCGAGCGAAGCGAGACTGAGAGGGTGAGCCAGCTCAGTTACTTTCTATCTTGCACTGGATGACATAGCTCCCCAGCGCAAAGATCTTACCATTGGAGGGCACATACAGGCGGCAGGCAATGTTCTGCTGCCCTGCGGCCACATAGAAATCATCCGCATCGATCTCAATGACCACCTGCTCGGGCACCAGCGTATCCAGCAGACCCGCCGGGCCGCAGAGGGTCACATTCATCAGCCGCTCGGTCTGCACGGTCAGGGTATAGGTGGAGGGCAGATTGACCACCTGCACGCAGCTGGCGGGCAGGTTCATGGTCTTGGTCTCGAGCTTGGAGCTGTCGAAGCTGACCGTGATGCTGGAAATGTTGTCCAGCAGGCGGATATTGCCCGGCAGCTCGATGGGCAGCTCATACACCTTGTTCGGCGCAAAGGTGGAAAGATCGATGGTGCCAACAGACAGGGTGGAGAGCTTTTCGATCTGGCTCTCGGGCCCGGCGACATTCAGGGTCTGCTTGCTCAGGGAATAGACCAGCACCGAAGGATCAAAATTCCGGGGCGCGTTGATAAAGCTGACCGACACGGGCAGGGTGGCCATCTTGTAGACCTCCAGCGTGACCTCCACGCTGGACTCCTCCAGATTCGTGTATTCAAACTTGACCTCACTGCCGCTCTTGGTATAAAAGCGCAGGGCGGTGTCCAGCGTGACAGAATCGGTGAGCTCCCCCTTGTGGGTCACCTCGGCGGTGCAGGTCTCCACCTTATCGATCTCGGTGCTGGGGCCGGAGAGGGTCACCGTCTCCTTGGAGAGCTCGGTGCCATAGAGGATATAGCCGTCCGCAATGGTCAGGTAGTTGGTGGTCACGGTGATGGGCACCGTTTTCTCCTCCACCACGTCAAACACCACGTCCACGCTGTTGTCGCCGCCCTCAATGGAAACGGACACGCCATTGAGCAGGGTGTTCACGCCCCGCACCTGCAGGTGCAGGGTCTTTTCGCCGCTGTCCCGCACGCCGGACCAGTCCGGGTAGACCACGAAATCAGAGGAAGTCAGGCTGCCGATGGTGTAGCCATCGCCCGAGAGCTTCAGGCTGACGTACTTTTCCGGCGCGCTGACGATGCTCAGGCCCCGGGAGGTGTACGCGGCGGAATCATAGGTGAAATCCACCGGCACGTTGTTGATGGTGCGGGTGGTGCCGGGCTGGACGACGATGGTGACCACCATCCATGCCACAATGGCACCCACGATAGCCAGCAGCAGCCGAATGCGGCGGTCGTCCAGAATGCTCTTGGTGTGCTGGATGGCAGGCTTTGTGCCGTTGGTACGATTGCTGCTCACTGCTGCTCATCCTCCTCTTTCTGGTTCATCCAGTTCAGCAGGCTCTTGACCTTGCCGCGCCAGCCGTCGGCAGCTGCCTTTTCGCTGGCGGTCTCCTTGGGGATCATCTCATCCACCAGCCGGGTGTACAGGGTCTGGCGGTCAAAGTGGCGGATCAGCACACCGTTCTTTGCCATGGAGATGATGCCGGTCTCCTCACTGACCACAACGGCAATGGCATCCGAATTCTCCGCAATGCCCAGGCAGGCGCGGTGGCGGGTGCCCATATCTTTGCCCAGATCTAGGTTGTTGGACAGGGGCAGCACACAGCCCGCCGCCTTGATGCGGCCATTCTCAATGATGGCGGCACCGTCGTGCAGGGGGGTACCCTCGTAGAAGATGGTGCCCAGCACCTCCAGATTGACGGCACTGTTCACGGGTGTGCCGGTGCGCACGATTTCAGAGAGGTTGGTGTTGCGCTCCAGCACGATCAGGGCACCGGTCTTGGTCTCGGAAAAGCGCTCGGCGGCATCGCAGATGGCAATGATGGCGCTGCGCCAGGCCCCCTTGAAGCTGGGGTCATTGTAGCGTCCCTTGATGTTGAAGAGCTTGCCCGCCCACTGGTCGGTCTGGCCCATCCGCTCCAATGCGCGGCGGATCTCCGGCTGGAACAGGACCACCAGTGTCAGCAGGCCGACCTGCAGCAGCGAGTTCAGCAGCCAGGTGACGGTGCGCATGTTCAGCACGTTGGCCACCAGATAGACCGCCAGCACCAGCAGCGCGCCCTTGGCCAGCTGCCCGGCGCGGGTGCGGTTGATGATGCCCAGCAGCTGGTAGATCAGGAAAGCAATGATGACGATATCCAGCAGATCGGCCAGCTTGAAGGTCTGGAAATTGGCGATGATCGAATTCAGAGTCATCAGAGTGTCTCTCCCGTTACAGCTTCTCGATCAGGGCGACAGCATGGGCGGCAATGCCCAGGCCCTCGCCGGTAAAGCCCAGATGCTCCTCGGTGGTGGCCTTGACGCTCACAGCATCCACCGGCATCCCGAAGGCTGCGGCCAGATTTTCCCGCATGGCGGGGATGTAGGGGGCCAGCTTGGGCTTCTGGCAGAGCAGGGTGGAATCGATGTTCACGATCTTCCAGCCCTTCTCCCGCATGATGCGTGCCACATGCTGCGCCAGCTGCAGGCTGTCGGCACCGGCGTAGGCGGGGTCGGTATCCGGGAAGTGCTTACCGATGTCGCCCAGTGCGGCGGCACCCAGCACAGCGTCCATCACGGCGTGGGCCAGCACATCGGCATCCGAGTGGCCCAGCAGGCCCTTTTCAAAAGGCACCTCCACGCCGCCCAGGATCAGCTTGCGGTCCTCGACCAGACGGTGAACATCATAACCATGACCAATGCGCATATCATTTCCTTCTTTCTGTTCGGCGCGGGGCAGATCCTCCCGCGTTGTGATCTTCAGATTGGCGTAATCCCCCTGGGTCAGCTGCACCGGGCGGCCGGTCAGTTCAAACAGGCTGCAGTCATCGGTGACCAGGCGGGCTTTTTCCGCATCCAGCTCGTCCAGCGCGGCCAGATACGCCGCACGGTCGAAGCACTGGGGGGTCTGCACCGCATACAGGGTGCTGCGGTCAGGGGTATCAGTGACCATGCAATGCTCCGGCACGGTCTTGCCGTCGCCCCGCACAGCCCGCTTGACGGTATCCTTTACCGGCACGGCGGGGGCGGCAGCACCGCAGGCAGCGGCTGCTTCCAGCGCCGCCGTGATGACAGCCTGACTGACAAAGGGACGGGCGGCATCATGGACAGCCACCAGCTCTCCGTGGGCGGCCAGCACGCCGTTCTTCGCGCTCTCGGCACGGGTCGCGCCGCCCTGCACCACCTGCACCGGCTTTGTGCAGGCCGCGGCCTGCTGTTCCAGAAATTCCCGGTTCTTCCCGGCCACCAGAACGATCTCGCTGACCAGCGGACACTCCGCAAAGGCGCGGATGCTCCGCTGCACCACGGTCTCCCCGCCCAGATCAAAGCTGAGCTTGTCAAACCCCATGCGGGTGGAGGACCCTGCCGCCACCAGAACGGCTGATACTTTCTTTTCCAATTTCTGCACCTGCCCTGCTCTTATTCTCCCGGGAAATGCCACCCGGGGCACAGATAGAATAAACCATGTTTTATTATACCGTATCGCCCGGCAAACTGCAACCGATTTTATACAGCAAAAATGCCCCTCTGCGGCAGGGCAGAGGGGCAAAAACGCTTCTTTTTTCAGGAGATCACTTCAGGATGGGCTCGATGGCGGCAGCCAGAGCATCCTTCTGTGCCTGGGCTTCCTCCAGGGTCTTGCCCAGGGTGGTGAAGTAGGTCTTGATCTTGGGCTCAGTGCCGGAGGGACGCACCACAACGGTCGCGCCATTTTCCAGCGTGTAGATCAGGACATTGGCGGCGGGCAGGCCGGTCTCCTCGGGCTTCTTGTAGTCCATGACCTTGACGACCTTGTGGCCGCCGATCTCGGTCAGGGGCTCGTCACGCAGCTTCTGCATGATGGAAGCCATCTTCTCCATGCCGGTCAGGCCGGGGAACTCAAAGCTGTCCACCTTGTTCAGGTAGCGGCCGTACTGTGCGTAGATCTCTTCCAGACGCTGCTTGATGGAGGAGCCGATGCTGCGGTAGTAAGCGGCCATCTCGCAGATCAGCATGGAGCCGATAACGGCATCCTTATCGCGGACATAGGGGCCGGCCAGGTAGCCGTAGCTCTCCTCAAAGCCGAAGATGAAGCGGTCCACTTCACCGGCAGCTTCCAGATTGGCGATCTGATCGCCGATCCACTTGAAGCCGGTCAGGACATTACGCATCTCCACGCCGTAGTGCTTTGCCACAGCGTCGGCCAGCGGGGTGGAAACGATGGACTTGACCGCCACGGGGTTTGCGGGCATGGTGCCCTTTTCAATGCGTCCGGCGCAGATGTAATCCAGCAGCAGAACGCCCATTTCATTGCCGGAGACCAGCTCATAGCTGCCGTCCGGGCACTTCATGGCAATGCCCACGCGGTCTGCATCGGGGTCGGTGGCCAGCATCAGGTCAGCACCGGTCTTGGTGGCCAGCTCCAGACCCAGCTTCAGGGCCTCAAAGATCTCAGGGTTGGGGTAGGAGCAGGTGGTAAAGTAGCCGTTGGGGTACTCCTGCTCAGGCACGATGGTGATATCGGTGATGCCCATATCGTTCAGCACATGGGTCACGGGCACCAGACCGGAACCGTTCAGGGGGCTGTACACCAGCTTCAGGCCGGCAGTCCGGCACAGGCCGGGGCGCACCTGACGTGCCTCGATGGCATCGTACAGGGCCTTTTTGCAGTCATCGCCCACAAAGCGGATCAGGCCCTGCTCCACGCCCTCGGCAAAGGAGATGTACTTTGCGCCGGTCAGAACATCGGTCTTCTGGATCTCATCATAGACGATGGCGGCGGCATCATCGGTCATCTGGCAGCCATCCGGGCCGTAGGCCTTGTAGCCGTTGTACTTGGCGGGGTTGTGGGAAGCGGTGACCATGATACCGGCATTGCACTCGTAGTAGCGGGTGGCAAAGCTCAGGGCAGGCACGGGCATCAGGGCATCATAGATGCGCACCTTGATGCCGTTGGCGGCCAGAACACCGGCGGCAGTCTTGGCAAAGACATCGCTCTTCAGGCGGCTGTCGTAGCTGATGGCGACAGTCTGGCTGCCACCCTGGGTCTTGACCCAGTTTGCCAGACCCTGGGTAGCCTGACGGACAACATAGATGTTCATGCGGTTGGTACCGGCACCCAGCACACCGCGCAGACCGGCGGTGCCAAACTTCAGGGCCACGGCAAAGCGGTCCTTGATTTCCTCGTCATTGCCCTCGATCTTGCTCAGCTCCGGTTTCAGATCCGCGTCCTCCAGATCCGCAGCCAGCCAGCGCTTATACTCATCCAGATACATATTGCACACCTTACCTTTAATTCGTATTTCGCACAGGGATAGTTTTTCCAAACCTATTTATACTATAAACCCTTTCTTGGTACTGTGTCAATTCCATATTATGTAAGAATTTTTCCTCCGCAAATCATACAAATATTACAAAGATTTCAGCCTTTTCCATCATTTGGGGCTTTCGTGCTGTCCGCAGAGCCTGCGGCAGTGCCCGCGCATTGACAAGCCCCCTGCCCGACACTATAATTGGGACAATAGATTATTCTGCCGAGACCGGGCATTTTCCCGGTCATTTCCCCGTCGGGCCGCAGACGCGGCGTGAGGAGGCCCCATGTATTCCGTTCTAAAAAGCTATGGTCTAAACGGCCTGAACGGCTTTGCCGTGGCCGTGGAAGCCGATGTCTCCGGCGGTCTGCCCGCCTTTTCGCTGGTGGGCCTGCCGGATTCCGCCGTGCGGGAAAGCGGCGACCGTGTCCGCTCTGCCGTGAAGAATCTGGGCTACAAATGGCCCGACCGCCACATCACGGTCAACCTTGCCCCGGCGGACATCCGCAAGAGCGGCCCGGTATATGACCTGCCCCTGCTGCTGGCGGTGCTGGCATCCTCCGGCCAGATGGAGGAACCGCCCGCCGACGCGGCTTTTCTGGGGGAGCTGGCACTGGACGGCAGCCTGCGCCCGGTTTCGGGCGTGCTGCCCATGGCGCTGGCGGCGGCAGCAGACGGCATCCGCAGCCTGTATGTACCCGCCGAAAACGCCGCCGAAGCCGCCGAGGCGGGCGGCGACGCGATGCAGGTCTACCCCGCCCGCACAGCCCGGGAGGTCGTAGATGCACTGCGGGGCCTTGTGCCCC